>DWZE01000050.1 GCA_019118325.1 Candidatus Bacteroides intestinavium | reverse complement strand
GTGCCCTTCATCATCTCCGATCCGCCGGAGCTGTCCGCCCCGGCGTCGGCCTGCATGCTCGTGCTCGGCGTCGTGCAGCTCGGCATACCCTACACATCATATAAATTAATTTTCAACATCTACTTATTGATATTTAGTTTATACGATAAATAGGAATTTAGCGGGCTTTGCCCGCAGGAGTTAAAAGGAGTTAGACGGAGTTATCGCTCCGCTTGGGGGAGTTAAAGGCCAATACCAGATTTGCATGGATGATGCCGGAAATCGCCGGACCCACTATCGGCCTATAACTCCTTATAACTCCCTCTAACTCCTCAAAGATAAATTATCATTTAAATCTTCCGACTTACTTATTTTCTGTCGAAATCAAAATTCTCCAATTACTCAGGAGTTAAAATACCTCAGTAACTGAACAACCCTTTCTGATTAAGAGCACAAAATTAGCAGATTAACAATCCGCTCCCAAAGAATTCAAAGCGCAGATGTATCATTTTATCAAGATAGTATATTCAAATTATCCAAACCCGTTCATTTTCAGTGGTATTTTCTTGAGAAGTTAAAGAAGACCACTCCACTTTGAACAATGGCATATTTATCGTACCTTTGCCACCAAGTAAAAAGCCAGTCAATGAAGCAAACCGTTTCCCGCCCTTCAAGCCTCCGCTTCCGCCGATGGAGCCGCAAGGCATACGCTGCCTTCGCCAGTATCGGCAGACACGTCACCATCGGTTGCGTGAGCAAGAGCATTGCGGACAAATCGCTGACCAAACAGGCATCGGCAAAGGCTGTCATCCCGTACTGCAAAGACGGACGTGAACCGAAGAGGGGCGAAGACTGTCCTGTTGGCAACCGGGGATCTACTGCCGGCCTTTATCCGGCAGACCTGCTGAGCGAACTGATGAGAAACGGAATGCTCCGTATGAATCAAGAAGTTGCATACCCCCCATATAGCGACAAGGACGGGTGTGTGCCGCCTCTTCCGCATACGACAGGTACTTTCCGAAAGGACATTCTTTCTGAGAGGCCTGTTTTTTTATGTTCATTCCGAACCTGTCTGCGGGGCTTTCACTCGGATTCCGGTCCGTGACAAACAGGAATTTAGCGGGCTTTGCCCGCAGGAGTTAAAAGGAGTTAGAAGGAGTTATCGCTTCGCTTGGGGGAGTTAAAGGCCAATACCTTTGCCGTTATCGCCGTACCCACTATCGGCCTATAACTCCCTATAACTCCTTATAACTCCCTATAACTCCTCAAAGATAAATTCCCATTTAATCACTTACATCAACGAACCAATGACTCTGAATGAACTGAAAGACCGTGTCCTCTCCGGAGGACAAATCACATCCGATGAAGCCCTCTTCCTGGCCAACCTGGCTGACAAGGAGGCTCTCTACGAAGCCGCACACGACATCACCCGGCAGATGGCCGAACACCGCCCCGACTTCTGCTCCATCATCAATGCCCGTTCGGGACGATGTCCGGAAGATTGCCAATGGTGTGCCCAATCCGTCCGCCATCATACCCAAGCCGAAGTGTACGACCTGGTGGACAAAGACGAATGCCTGAAGGTGGCCCGCCTGCATGAAGCACAAGGCATCGGACGCTTCTCGCTCGTCATCAGCGGACGACGTCCTTCTACAGCCTTGCTGGCAAGGATTTGCGACACCATACACTATATACGCCAACATACCTCCATCCAACTCTGCGCCTCGCTGGGCCTGGTGGACGAGACGGGCATGGAAGCCCTGAAACAAGCGGGCGTGACGCGCTACCACTGCAACCTGGAAACTGCTCCGTCCTATTTCCCCACCCTCTGCACTACGCACACGCAGGCAGACAAGATAGCCACTCTCCGTGCGGCCCGCAAGGCCGGGCTGGAGGTGTGCAGCGGGGGCATCATCGGCATGGGCGAGACCATCGCACAACGGATAGAGCTGGCCTTCACCCTGCGCGAACTGGACATACAATCCATTCCTATAAATATATTGGCTCCCATCCCCGGCACCCCCCTCGAACACCAATCCCTCCTGAGCGACGAAGAGATACTGACCACAGTCGCCCTCTTCCGCTTCATCCATCCACGGGCTGCCCTGCGCTTTGCAGGAGGACGGAAACGGCTCGCCAAAGACACCCTGCGGAAAGCGGCCTACATCGGCATCAATGCTGCCATCACGGGAGACCTGCTCACCACTACCGGCTCCACCGCCACTGAAGACCACCGGCTAATGCAAGAAGCCGGATATGTGACGGACGATACCCTCTTCGACCGCCTGCACCTGTGGCATCCCTATACCTCGACCAGCCGCCCCCTGCCCGTCTACGAGGTGGCACAAGCCGAAGGAGCTGTACTCACCCTGAAGAGCGGCGAAAGGCTGGTGGACGGAATGTCCTCATGGTGGTGTGCCATACACGGATACAATCGCCCGGAATTGAACAAAGCCACCCAAGAACAACTGGCAAAGATGTCCCACGTCATGTTCGGAGGACTGACGCACGAGCCTGCCATCGAACTGGCCCGTCTCCTGCTGCCCCTCGTCCCCCCGTCGATGCAGAAAATCTTCTATGCCGACTCCGGCTCCGTATCCGTGGAAGTAGCCTTGAAAATGGCTGTGCAATACTGGCAGGCGCTGGGACTCTCAGCCCCCGGCCGTAAACATCTGACCCGCAAACAAAACTTCGTCACCATCCGAAACGGCTACCACGGAGACACCTGGAATGCGATGTCCGTGTGCGACCCGGTCACGGGAATGCATACCCTCTTCGGATCGGCATTGCCAGCCCGATGGTTTGCTCCGCAACCGCGCTCCCGTTTCGGCGGCACGTGGAATGAGGAGGACATCGCCCCCTTGCGGACGATTATTGAAGAACATGCGGACGAACTGGCCGCCCTTATCCTGGAACCTGTCGTGCAAGGCGCAGGCGGCATGTGGTTCTATCACCCGCAATACCTGGTGGAAGCCGCCCGCCTCTGCCGGGAACACCATCTTCTGCTTATCTTCGACGAGATTGCCACAGGCTTCGGGCGCACAGGCAAACTCTTTGCTTGGGAACACGCCGGAGTGGAGCCGGACATTCTCTGCATCGGCAAGGCACTGACCGGAGGCTATATGACAATGGCCGCAGTGCTGGCCACCAACCAGGTGGCGGACACCCTCTCAGCCTACGCACCCGGTGTATTCATGCACGGGCCTACCTTCATGGGCAATCCCCTGGCTTGTGCCGTGGCTTGCGCCTCCATCCGCCTGCTCACCTCACCGGAATATGACTGGCAAGGACGGGTGCGCCGCATCGAACGCCAACTACAGGAAGAACTGGCCCCGGCCAAAGAATTGCCTCAAGTGGAGGATGTACGCATATTGGGCGCCATCGGCGTCATTGAATTGAAACAACCCGTAGACATGGCGTGGATGCAACACCGTTTCGTGCAGGAAGGCATCTGGGTACGTCCCTTCGGACGACTGGCCTACGTGATGCCACCCTATGTCATCGAAACAGAACAACTCACGAAACTGACGGGAGGGCTGGTGAAGATTGTGAGAGAAATAGGAATTTAGCGGGCTTTGCCCGCAGGAGTTAAAAGGAGTTAGACGGAGTTATCGCTCCGCGTGGGGGAGTTAAAGGCCAATACCAGATTTGCATGGCTGATGCCGGAAATCGCCGGACCCACTATCGGCCTATAACTCCCTCTAACTCCTTATAACTCCCTCTAACTCCGCAAAAATAAATTATTATTCAGAAAAGATGGAAAATCCATACACACTTATGCAAACCGCCTTGGAGGAACTGTCCGCCCAAGGCAACCTGCGCAACCTGTCTCATGCTGTCCCTCAAGGACGCTATCTCTACGACGCAGGACAAAAGATGCTGAACCTCTCGTCCAACGACTACCTGGGGCTGGCTGCGGACCTGACGTTGCGCACCCGCTTCCTGGAAAGCCTGACGCCTGAAGATTTCCTGCCCTCCTCGTCTTCATCCCGTCTGCTGACAGGCAACCATCCGGCATTTGACGAACTGGAAGAGACCGTGGCATGCCTCTACGGCACAGAATCGGCTCTGCTATTCAATAGTGGCTTTGATGCCAATACCGGCATCCTTCCCGCCATCGCAGAAACGGGCGACCTGATCCTGGCCGACAAGTTGGTACACGCCAGCCTCATCGACGGGATGCGCCTGAGCCGTGCCCATTGGTTCCGCTTCAAACACAACCACACCAAACACCTGGAGAAACTCCTGCAAAAATTAGCTTCCCAATACCGGCACGTCGTCATCGTCACCGAAAGCATATTCAGCATGGACGGAGACGAGGCTCCCCTCCAAGAACTGGTCCGGCTGAAGCGGCTCTACCCCAATGTCCTGCTCTACGTGGACGAGGCACATGCCTTCGGCCTCCGCGGACATCGGGGGTTGGGCTGTTGCGAGGAGCAAGGATGCATCCAGGATATAGATTTCCTGGTAGGCACGCTGGGCAAGGCCGCAGCTTCTGCGGGAGCCTTCGTCGTGTGTCGGCGCATTGTGCGCGACTATCTGATAAACCGCGTGCGTCCCTTTATCTTCACCACTGCCCTGCCCCCCGTCATCGCCCGCTGGAGCCAATATGTGATAAGCCGGCTACCCGAAATGGGCGAACGGCGCCAACGCCTGGCCGACCTCTCCCAGCGTCTGCAACAGGCATTGAGGGAATACCTGACAGGCTCTCCCCCGACCAGCCACATCATCCCCCTCACCATCGGAGACAGCACGGAGAGCGTGCGCTGCGCCGAGGAGATGCAACGTCACGGATTCTATGTCCGCGCCGTACGTCCGCCCACGGTGCCTGAAGGCACGGCCCGCCTGCGCCTCTCGCTCCGCGCGGACATCACGGACGAAGACATGGAAAGATTGATTGCATGCATCAAGCATATTGTCACACCGCCGGTGTGAGGTTGTAACACACTAAATATCAAGTAAATTTCGAGAATTAAATGACAATTTATTTTCGAGGAGTTAGAGGGAGTTATAAGGAGTTAGAGGGAGTTAGAGGCCGATAGTGGGTCCGGCGATAACGGCAAAGGTATTGGCCTTTAACTCCCCCAAGCGGAGCGATAACTCCGTCTAACTCCTTTTAACTCCTGCGGGCAAAGCCCGCTAAATTCCTATTTATCGTATAAACCCAATATCAACATCTACATATATGAAACACTCCTACATCATCCAAGCCGGACATCCCCGCCTGCTCCTCTTCTTTGCGGGCTGGGCATCCGACCCTACTCCCTTCCGCCATTACCGGCCGGCAGAAAGGGACTATATCATCTGCTATGACTACCGCACGCTGGAAAACGATTTCCTCCCGAAAGATACCTATCGGGAAGTGGACATCGTTGGCTGGTCGATGGGCGTATGGGCGGCCTCGCAGGTGGCTCCCCTGCTGAATATACCCATCGGACGGAGCATCGCCCTCAACGGAACCCCCTTCCCCATCGATGCGGAGCGAGGCATCCCGCCCGCCACTTGGCAGGGCACGCTGGATAACCTCTCCCCGCTGTCTCTGCACAAATTCACGCGCCGGATGTGTGCAGACACCGAAGCTTTCCACCGTTTCCTGCGCGTCACCCCGCACCGTCCCGTGGACGAACTGGCCGAAGAAATGCGTGCCATCACCCGCCTGCAGGACACCTTAGCCACTCCCACCTTCCGCTGGCAAGAAGCCGTAGTGGGAAGCCGTGACCGCATCATCCCGCCTGCCAACCAGATACGCGCCTGGCAAACGTTGGGCATCTCCAGCCATACGTCAGACATCGCGCATTATGACGAACCGACCTTCCAACATTACCTGCAAGACTTATGGACAAACAACGAATAGCCGAATGCTTCGCCCGCGCCCGGCAAACTTATGACCGGGAAGCCCACGTGCAACATCAGGTGGCGGAACGGATGCTAACATACTTGTTGGAGGCTTGCCCGGACAGAACCGTCTTCACGCACATTGCCGAAGTGGGATGCGGCACGGGACTCTACTCGCACCTGTTGCAACAAACTTTCCGCCCGGAAATGCTCTGGCTCAACGACCTTTGCCCGGAGATGAAAGAGAGCCTGACAGACCTCCTCGCCCTCCCCACCGTCAGCTTCACGCCGGGCGATGCAGAAGAAGTGGTCTTGCCCCGACAGGCACGGACTATCACCTCCTGCTCGACCTTCCAATGGTTCACCGACCTGCCCGCTTTCTTCCATCGGTGCTACCAAGTGCTTCCCCCTCGAGGCATCCTGGCATTTACCACCTTCGGAGGAGAGAACCTGCGCGAAATCCGTACCCTGACAGGACACGGGTTGCATTACCCCACATTGCCGGAGCTCTGCGAAATGCTCTCCTCCAACTACCGGGTGTTATACGCCTCGGAAGAAGTGGCCACACTTGCATTTCCCACTCCCACGGAAGTGCTCCGCCACCTGAAACAGACGGGTGTCACCGGCACCGAGAAACGCATCTGGACACGCACCCGACTTCAGCATTTCACCGAGGAATACATCCGGCTCTTCCCCACGGAGGACGGGCAGGTGACACTCACGTATCACCCGGTATATGTGATTGCAGAAAGGAGGGAGGAATATCTATGCTCTTGATGACAGCATGTTACTACAAGCGCACTGTACAATAGGTGGCCTTATGAGTTTGGGGCACTTCAGTTGCCGTCTTCGTATTCCTCCTTACGCCCAATGCCACTCGGTTTTATTTGTATGCATTTTTTGTGTTATGGAGGCCTTTTTGAGAAGGTAAAATTCGATGGTTCACCACTTCCGAAAAAACACTGAACAATTTCTCGCCTAACACTTCGCAATTTCTCGAGAAATACTTCACAGTTTCGGAGGAAATTGTTCAGTGTTTTTTGGAGGATGTTTAAGAAAATGTAATGGACTGATTATCAAACCACTGCATTAAGAAGAATGCTTACAAAAATAAATTTTGTAACAAGCTTTCATCAAAAAACGGAATGCTGCATTAAGAATAGGATATCAAGATTTTTCAGTACCTGCCACGACTAAATTCCTCATCGTATAAGCTAAATATTGACATCTACTTATTATTATTCAATTAAACCCTAAAAATATGAATAACATCTACTACATCAGCGGTATCGACACCGATGCCGGAAAAACCTATTGCACCGGCTGGCTCGCCCGGCAGCTGAAGCGAGCAGGGCTCAACGTCATCACCCAAAAACTTGTACAGACGGGTAACGTCGGACACTCCGAAGACATCGACCTGCACCGACACCTGATGGGCATCCGGCCCTTGCCCGAAGACCTTGAGGGCCTGACCGCACCCGAGATTTATTCTTATCCCTGTTCCCCCCACCTGGCCGCCCGCATTGACGGACGCCCCATCGACTTGGAAAAGATAGGACAGGCCACGGACGAACTGGCGCGACGCTATGAGGTAGTCCTTGTGGAGTGTGCCGGCGGATTGATGGTTCCCTTGCAAGAAGACCTGCTCACCATCGACTACATCGCCTCACGGGGATATCCCCTCATCTTCGTCACCTCGGGCAAGTTGGGGAGCATCAACCACGCCCTGCTGAGCTTCGAAGCCATCCAACGGCGCAAGATTCCTCTGCACACGGTGCTCTATAACCTCTATCCCGAGGTAGCAGACACCACCAT
Organism: Candidatus Bacteroides intestinavium; assembly: GCA_019118325.1. Lineage (GTDB taxonomy): Bacteria > Bacteroidota > Bacteroidia > Bacteroidales > Bacteroidaceae > Bacteroides > Bacteroides intestinavium. The sequence continues at coordinate 11,669 of DWZE01000050.1, read as the reverse complement.
CCGCGATGATACGATGCACTACCTGCGCCGCTACGTGGAAGAAAATTTCCCGGGGACACGCTTCGACGTGGTGCCCGTAATCTAAAAATCAGTATCTTTGCGCCTGTCTTTTGAGCAAAGAAATATGGAAGAAGCATTCACCATCGACTACAACGAGACTCTCCTGCTCAGTGTGGCAGGAGGTCTTTTCCTCATTCAAGTTATCTATTACGCCAGCCTGTACCTCCGCATCCCCCGCCGTCGGAAAGCCGTGGAACAGGGCGACATCGCCTTCCAGACGGATTGTCCGCCCCTCTCCGTCATCCTTTATGCCCGCGAGGCTTGCGAGGAACTGAAACGGAACCTGCCCGCCCTTCTCGCCCAAGACTACCCCACCTTCGAGGTCATCGTCATCACGGACGGGGCGGATGACGGCACGGTGGATTACCTGAACCAACTCCAAAGCCAATGTCCCTACCTCTACCACAGCTTCATCCCCGACTCTTCGCGCTACATCAGCCACAAGAAACTGGGACTGACCCTGGGCATCAAAGCATCCAAATATGACTGGCTGGTGATGACCGATCCGGATTGCGCCCCCGCTTCCGACCAATGGCTCCGCCTCCTGGCCAGGAATTTCACCGCGGGCACAGACGTGGTGCTGGGATATAGCGGCTATGAACAAGGCAAAGGCTGGCTTCCGAAGCGCATCGCCTACGACAACCTCTTCCAGGCCATGCGCTACTTGGGCTTCGCCTTGGGCGGACACCCCTACCTGGGCATCGGCAAGAACCTGGCCTACCGCAAAGAAATATTTTATCAGAACAAAGGATTCTCCGAACACCTCAACCTGCTCCGGGGGGACGATGACCTCTTTGTCAACCGCGTGGCCACGAGAGACAACACACGGGTAGAGACCGACATAAAGAGTGTGACACGCCGCCTGCCGGGTATCCGGGCGAAAGATTGGCGTGAAGAGAAGATAGGCCGTGCTTCCACCGCCCGCCTCTACCAAGGATGGCAACGCTACGCCGCCGGATGGGAAACGACAACGCGGCTTCTTTTTTATGCTGCCTGGACAAGCACGCTGGTGACGGGGATTCTCCAACGTCATTGGCTGGTGGCAAGCCTTGCGCTTGTCCTGTTCCTTCTCCGCCTTGTCTTGCAGATGCAGGTCGTCAACAAGAATGCACAGGCACTGGGCGACCCGAGACGATACTACGCAAGCCTGCCCGTTTTCGACATCCTGCAACCGCTGCAATCCTTGCGTTGGAAAGTTTACTGCATGCTTCGGAGAAAAAGCGAGTTCTTGAGAAAATGAGTTTAGGAGTGACGAATCCGCCACTCCTGTGGATACAGATTATTAGCCCGGTTTCCGATGTTTTTCACAAAACCCAGGGGCAGGCCGCGCCAAACCGGCAGAAGCAGCCCCCGTGAAACTTCTTCCGGAAAGACGATAGCTTCACGACGCAGGTAGGCAATAGCTTGCTCATAATCCACCTCCACACGGGGAAAGGCATCCGGATGCAAGGCCGTAGTCATGGCAAGAGCATGGCGGGGCAACAAGTCGCGTCCCTTTATTTCGCCCACAGGAATGCCCGCCTGCAAGACACGGACTAAAGGGCGCAAAGCCTCCTCCAATCCTTGGAGAAGCCTGGGCATAGCCGTCAGCGTGGAGCCTTGCATGGTCCAAACGTAATCTTCCGGTGCCTTTAACCAAGAGGAAGCCCGGGCAATCGCTTCCTTCGGGATGACCTGAGGACGTTCCTTTTTCCCTCCCCGCCTGCGGATGCTTCCGGTCGTTTCCGCATCCCCCGGCTTGCGCATCACGGCGAGGAAAAATCCCTCTCCCCGTGTGCGGTGGGGCAAGAAACGATAGACCGGGAAATCCTCGCCGGGAAGGAGATTGCCAGTTATCCCCCACTCCGGACGGACATCCGGCACGGGACATACCTCCATCCCCCACTCATCGCGCAACCAACGCACATTCTCTTCATTCTCCCTCAGATTATACGTACACGTGCTGTACAACAAAAAGCCTCCCGGCTTCAGACAAGGCAGGATATCTGTCAGGATGCGCCGCTGGCGACGCACACACAATTCGACATTCTCCAAACTCCATTCGCTGACGGCTCCCGGATCCTTGCGAAACATCCCTTCGCCCGAACAGGGGGCATCCACCAAGACAATGTCAAACTGAGGACCTAAGGGAGTAAAATCGGCCGGATCGCTATTCGTAACTACCACATGAGGGCATCCCCACTTGGTCAGGTTCTCCAACAACACCTGGGCGCGACTCCGCACCACCTCGTTGGCCACCAGCAGACTCCCCTCGGGCAAGGCATCGCAAGCCAGGGTAGACTTCCCGCCCGGAGCGGCGCAAAGGTCCAACATCCTTACCGGGACATCACAAAGATGCCGCAACACCCACGCCACAAACATAGAGGAAGCCTCTTGCACATAGTAGGCTCCCGCATGCAGCCCGGGATCGAAAGTAAAGGAAGGACGGTCGGACAAATAATGCCCTCCTGCACACCAAGGAACGGGAGGGGCGGACGCCGGTGCCTCCCAAGCCTTCCGACGGTTCAGACGGATGCTGACAGACGGAACGCCCCGCAAGGCTTCCAAGAAAGAAGGCGCCTCGGAAGCGCCCAACAATGTATGAATCCGGGTAATGAAATCAGCAGGCAGGGTCATAGTCAGTTATTGGACGCCATATTATCTTGTAAACGCTTATGCTCTTCCAGCAATTTCGTATTTTCCTGCGCCTTTTCCAGGAAATCCTTCACTAACGGATTGTTCTTGAACGTGACAGGTGCCGTGCGCATGATGTCCTTCACCCGGTCGGTCATCAACGGATAGGGCATCGTGCTGCACATCATCATAAAGATACTGGGTCCCAACACGTTCTCATAATTATCCACAATGAACTGGCGGACATAGTCATCCATCTCCTTCATCTTTTTCTCTCCCTGGCTGGCCAGTTCCTCGTGTATATCGTCGATATTGGCGCCATCCAGCACCATACGTGCTTCCTTCCGCTCCAGCTCCTCGATGGCCTGCTCCAGGGCGTTTCGCCGTTCGATGAAATCATAGAGTTTGTCGTTCAACGGAGTACCGGAAGCCTGGAAACTGCCCGGAGCAATGCTGACCTTCACTTTGCCATTCTCCAGCACCAGCGGCATCAGGGCCTCATTGTTCAGATAAAGTGTAACCATACGTACAGAATCCACAGGGCCTTTCATCTTGAAGCAACCATGCACCACCTCGGATGAATCCACAGACACCCATATTCCGTCTTGTAACATTTTCAAATAGAGTACCTTCCCATCCAGATTAATCAGCGAGGAATTCCCCTCGACACGGTATTTACGGTTGCACGACGTCAGAAGCATTGCCAGCAGGAGGAAAGGCAACCATGTAGTCACACCTATTCTATGCATACAGAAACCTATTAATGAATTAGTTCGCAGCAAAGGTATTAATATTCCTTATAAACAAAGCGGGAAAAAAGGTATTTTCAGGTGGTTTACGTATTTTTGCACAATCATTCCGTTGGGAATGCCGGATTTCCTGACCGGAGGGATGATTCTCCCAAGCCTTGGGAGTGACATTCCCAAGCCTTGGGAACAACGCTTCCAGGCCTTGGGAACGAGATTCCCCCAAAGGGGGAGCAATCCGGTAGAATAATAACGCACACATGTTTAACTAAAATGAGATAATTATCTAAGAAGCAATTTATGAACGTAAAGAAGTACTTTGTGGCGGCCTTTGCCGCCCTCATGACCTGCGCGGCCCAGGCCGACGAAGGCATGTGGCTGCTCCAACTGCTGAAGGAGCAGAATTCCATCGAACTGATGAAGAAACAAGGTCTCAAGCTGGAGGCAGACGACCTCTACAATCCCAATGGCGTATCGCTGAAGGATGCCGTGGGTATCTTCGGCGGCGGATGCACGGGCGAAATCATTTCGCCCGAAGGTCTGATTCTGACCAACCACCACTGCGGATATGCCTCCATCCAGCAGCACAGCAGCGTGGAGCATGACTACCTGACGGATGGTTTCTGGGCCATGAGCCGTGCAGAAGAGTTACCCACGCCGGGGCTGAAATTCCGCTTCGTGCACCGCATCGTGGACATCACCGACCTGGTGAACCAGAAAGTGAAAGCCGGCGAGGTGGACGAAACCACTGCCCTGACCTCCCCCTTCCTGCGCAAGGTGGCGCAAGAGGAACTGGCCAAAAGCGACCTCAACGGCAAGCCGGGCATCGTGGCACAGGCCTTGCCCTTCTATGCCGGCAACAAGTTCTACCTTATTTATTATAAGGTGTACAGCGATGTGCGCATGGTAGCCGCTCCTCCTTCGAGTGTGGGCAAGTTTGGTGGCGAGACGGACAACTGGATGTGGCCGCGCCACACGGGCGACTTCTCCATCTTCCGCATCTATGCCGACAAGAACGGCGAGCCTGCCGAATATAGCGCAGACAATGTGCCCCTGAAGACTCCCAAGTTCCTGCCCATCTCCATCAAGGGCCTGAACGAGGGCGACTATGCCATGATCATGGGCTTCCCCGGCAGCACCGAACGCTACCTGACACAGAGCGAAGTGCGCCAGATGATGACCGCACAGAACCAGGCCATGATAGACATGCGCACCGTCTATCTGGATGTGTTAAAGAAATATATGCGCAAAGACGACCGGATTCGCATCCAATATGCCAACAAGTTTGCCGGCAGCAGCAACTATTGGAAGAACTCCATCGGCATGAACAAGGCCATCGTGGACAACGACGTGTTGGGCACCAAGGCCGAGCAGGAAAAGAAGTTTGCCGCCTTTGCCCAAGGCAAGCCCGAATACGAAGGCGTGGTAGAAAAGATAGATGCCATTGTGGAGAAGGCTACTCCCATATTGCGCCGCTTCATGTACCTCAACGAGGGACTCCGTACCATTGAGTTCGGCTGCCCGCCCGCTGTTATGGACAAGATAAAGGAAGCACTTGAAACCAAGAATGACTCCCTACTGGAGGTTGGTAAGAAGCAACTGGAAGCCGCTTACGAAAATATCCACAACAAGGACTACAGCTCCATGGTGGACGAAGCCGTGGCCATAGCCATACTGCCCGCACTGGCTCAGAAACTGAAACCCGAAGAACTGCCCGACTGCTATCGCCTCATCGTAGGAGAATACAAAGGTAGGTTCGTCCAGGAGATGTTCAACAACTCTATCCTTTCCTGCCGCGAAAACCTCGACAGGTTTTTGAAGAAGCCCACCGTCAAGGCTATTGAGAAAGACTTGGCCACTATCTACAGCCGCTCCAAACTGGCCAAGCTACAAGAAACCGCCCAAGAACTGGCGCAAGCCACCGAAGGACTTGACCTGCTGCACAAGGCTTACATCCGCGGACTGAACGAGATGAAGCTCCCGACGCCCTCTTATCCCGACGCCAACTTCACCATCCGTCTGACCTACGGCAACGTGAAATCGTACAATCCGAAGGACGGCGTACACTACAAGTACTTCACCACCACGGACGGCATCCTGCAGAAGGAAGACCCTGAGAATCCCGAATTCGTCGTACCTGCCAAGCTGAAGGAACTGATCCAGAAGAAGGACTTCGGCCGCTATGCCATGGCCGACGGCACCATGCCCGTCTGCTTCCTGACCACCAACGACATCACGGGCGGCAACTCCGGCAGCCCCGTCATTGATGGCGAAGGCAATCTCATCGGCTGTGCCTTCGACGGCAACTGGGAGTCTCTGAGCGGCGACATCAACTTCGATGACAACTTGCAACGCTGCATCGCGCTGGACATCCGCTACATGCTCTTCATCCTCGAAAAGCTGGGCGGTTGCAAGCACCTGATTGACGAGATGACCATCATCGAATAACAGGCAACATCCCTGTTCAAAAAGTTTCGGGCGGATGATTCGGGATATTTCCCGATACCATCCGCCCGATATTTTTATGCAAAACAAATGGGCTTTTATTCGAAGTCGCCTTCCTCCGGCTTCATGTTGGTATAGACCGTCTGCACGTCATCAAACTCTTCCAGACGCTCCACCATTTTGTTGATGGTCTCGCGATGTTCGGGCGACACATCCTTCAAGTCGTTGGGGATATAGGTGAAGTCACCGCCCACATCCTCAAAACCTTGCTCCTCCAAGTGCTTCTGGATGGCGGCGTAGCTCTTCGGGTCACCGTAGATGGTGATGGTGCCTTCCTCGTCGTCCTCCTCGTAATCCTCGTCCACGTTGTAGTCAATCATGTCGAGCAGGAACTCGTCCATGTCCATGCCATCCTTCTTCTTGAAGGTAAACACACACTTGTGGTCGAAGAGGAAAGCCAGCGAGCCCATCGTGCCCAGGTTTCCGCCGAACTTGTTGAAGACGGAACGGACGTCGGCCACGGTGCGCGTGGGATTGTCTGTCAAGGTATCCACGAAGACGGCGATGCCGTGAGGGCCATAGCCTTCATACGTCATGCCCTTGTAGTCGCTCTGGTCCTTGCCCATGGCATTCTTGATGGCACGCTCGATGTTGTCCTTCGGCATGTTCTCGCGTTTGCAGGTAGCGATGATGGAGCGCAGCGAAGGATTGTTTTCGGGTTCAGGGCCACCAGCCTTCACGGCAATGGCGATTTGTTTGCCCAGGCGGGTGAACGTCTTGGCCATGTGGCCCCATCTCTTCAGTTTCGTAGCTTTTCTATATTCAAATGCTCTTCCCATTGGATTATTGTTTTATGTTGTACGTTTATGAGTTTTTAAGTTCTTGAGCTCTTGAGTTCTTAAGTTTATGGTTTTTTGAGTTGTTAAGGCGATGATAAAAGGCGGCTGCCTATGAAGCTTATCAACTTAAGAACTCATAAACCTAAAAACTCAAAATCTTATCTCAGTTTCGCGCCCAGCTTGTTCTCCAGGTTGGCAATCAACTTCGACATGATCTTGTCGATTTGCTTCTCGTTCAGCGTGGCGTTCTCGTCTTGCAGCAGGAAGCTGACGGCATAGCTCTTCTTGCCTTCTTCGAGATTCTTGCCTTCATAGACGTCGAACAGCGATACATCTTTCAGCAGCTTCTTCTCGGTCTCGTAAGCAATCTTCTCAATCTCGGCAAACTGCACTTTCTTGTCCAGCAGCAAGGCCAGGTCGCGCTTCACGGCCGGGAACTTGGACAGTTCGTGATAGCTGACCTTTACGTTGCGGATGGCCTTCAACACCTCTTTCCAATGAATGTCGGCATAGTAAACCCCATGCTCGATGTCGAAAGGCTTCAGCAATTTGTGCGTGACCACACCCAAGGTTGCCAGGCGTTTGCCTCCCCGAGTCTGGATGGAGAGAGCGGAAGCGAAGATGTCGTCCTTCAAGGTACCGATGAGCAGGTCGTGCATCTGCAAGCCCAGGCGTGCGAAGATGTTCTCCACGTATGCCTTCAGTTCATACACCGTAGCGTCCTCATCGGGATGAGCCCATGAGTTCACGACCTTCTTGCCGGTTACCCAGAGTCCCAAGTGGCTCTCTTCGCTGTAAGCCGCCAAGACGCGCTCGGGGTCTTTCTTCTCCTTATTATAATGATAGCAGTTGCCGAACTCGAAGAATTTCAGGTCGGCATTCTTACGGTTGGTATTGCGCGCGATGCTCTCCAAGCCACCGAACAGCAGGGTCTGACGCATGGCATTGAGGTCGGCACTCAACGGATTGAGCAGCATCACCAGGTTATCAGAAGGATAGGTAGTCAATCCGTCGTAATAAGCGGCACGCGTCAGTGAGTTGTTCAGGATTTCGTTGAACCCGCAACCTACCAACTGCTCCGACACGAGGTTCTGAAGGCGGTTTGCCTTGTCTTCCTCTCCCTTGGTCGTCAGGCTGGAGTGCAGGGTCGTGGGGATTTCCACATTATTATATCCATAGATACGCAGGATGTCTTCCACCACGTCGCAAGGGCGCTGCACGTCCACCCGGTAGGGCGGCACGTCGAGGGTCAGGCCTTCGGCCGTTTCGTTCACAATCTTCATCTCCAGGCTGCGGACAATGTTCTTGATGGTCTCTACGGGAATGGTCTTACCCACCAGGTCGTGTACATACTGATACGGCAAGTCCACGCGGAAGTCGGGGAACCGGGCGTTGCATACATCCTTGATGTCACAGGCAATGGTGCCTCCGGCCAGTTCCTTCACCATCAGGGCAGCCAGCTTCAGGCAATACAGCACCTTGTTGGGGTCGATGCCACGCTCGAAGCGGAAGGAGGCATCCGTGTTCAGCCCGTGGCGACGGGCCGTCTTGCGCACCCAAGTGGGGTGGAAGTAGGCACTCTCCAGGAAGACGTCCTTGGTCTGCTCCGTCGAGCCGCTGGCCAAGCCGCCGAAAACTCCGGCGATGCACATCGGTTCTTCGGCATTGCATATCATCAGGTCGCGCTCGTTCAACTTGCGCTCCACGCCGTCCAAGGTAACGAAAGGAGTCCCCTCGGGCATCGTCTTCACGATGACGTGGTTGCCCTTGATTTGGTCGGCATCGAAGCAATGCAGAGGCTGACCGAAAGCATGCACGATATAGTTGGTCACGTCCACCACGTTGTTGATGGGGCGCAAGCCGATGGCGTTCAGTTTGTCTTTCAGCCAGTCGGGACTTTCCTTTACGGTCACTCCCTTCACGGTGACGCCGGCATAGCGCGGACAAGCCTCGGCATTCTCCACCGTCACCTGGATATCCAAGTCATGGTTTTCTACGACAAAGGCATCCACGGAAGGACGATGCAAAGCCGTCTGTTTGCCGTTCTGCACGAGCCAGGCATAAAGGTCGCGCGCCACGCCATAGTGTGAGCAGGCATCGGCACGGTTGGGCGTGATGTCCACCTCCAGCACGTAGTCGCTCTTTACATTATAATATTCCTTGGCGGGTGTGCCGACTACGGCCTCCTGCGGCAAGACAATGATGCCTGCATGGTCGGTGCCGATGCCGATTTCGTCTTCGGCACAAAGCATCCCATTGGATTCCACTCCGCGAAGCTTTGACTTCTTGATGGTGAAGCATTGATCGCCGTCATACAGTTTGGTGCCCAGCGTGGCCACCACCACCTTCTGTCCGGCAGCCACATTGGGCGCACCACACACGATCTGTACGGGTTCTCCCCCGTCGCCCAGATTGACGGTCGTCACATGCATGTGGTCCGAATTAGGATGCGGCACGCAGGTCAGCACCTCACCAATGACCAGCCCCTCAAGGCCTCCTTTGATTGTCTCGACTTCTTCCACGCTGCCCGTTTCCAATCCGATGGAAGTCAGAGCCGCTGCCACCTCATCGGGGGTCAGGTCGAAGTCTACGTATTCCTTCAGCCAATTGTAAGAGATATTCATATTGTATGTTAAGTTTATTAAGAATTATGGGCTACTGATTTTTCGTCCTTTCTTCTCTCAGTTTTAATTGCCGGCAAAGATACGAAGTTTTTCGGTAAGTAAGGAAAAACAAAACCGAAAAAGAACGAAAAGACTCGCCCAATGACAGCCTCAATGACAACATAAAAAAACGAGCAAGTTCTCACGAACTCCTCGTCCACATAAAGAAAAGCCAAATGGCTTTTCTTTTTTTTAAAACATCCAAACGTTACCTAAAATCAATCTTTACTTTTACCTTTAAAAACAAACTTCAATTACCTAATTTTGAAAACTTCAATCTTTACCTAATTACCTATTTTAGCCTATGAAAAATACGTTTAAGTATCAAAAAGCAATTTCCCAATTGCGATGCAAAGGTAACGCCTTTCCCGATATCTTCCAATACCTGGCTCCAATTTCTTATGTTTTATAACATAGTTTTAAACTTACAGCCCCTTCTTTACACTTACAAACACTTCTTTTCTCCCCAACAAGCCGTAGCCAACCGCCATGAACGGAGCTATCTGTGCACCAGGCTATGAAGATGATTGGAACGCAGATTACGCAAATTACACAAATAACTCCAAAAGAGGCGGATTTAGCGGATGATGTAGATTCTTATCGCGTTATCCGCGTCTAAAGAATTTGCATTGTGGGAATCAAGCAACCTTGAGTGTCGACTAAAATTGTGAGTTACCCATGAGGGAGTAATTTTGAAGAATCCATACCCAACAGGAGTCTGTCCCATTAAGCAAATCATGCCAAGTGGCCGGAATCAGGACATCAGGAGCCAACGATGCTTCACCGCATGCCTTCAAATCCGTAAGCATTCTAAGAAATACACATTGCATGCCCTATGGTTTGATTGTAATTTTGCCCCCGCATACCAATCAAACCGAATTGCAATGAACAGAACTGAATTTGAAGAATTAGAAATGCAGGTGCAACAAAGCGGCCTGTCATTGAAGTCGTACCTACGACAGATAGGAGTGAGTTATTCCACCTATCACTATTGGCAAAAGAAATACTCTGCCGAGCAAGACAGTATCAAACAAGAGCTGGCTCCGATCAATATCAAACGGCCAACAGCAGAATTGTCCTTGGATGAACAGGCTCCTTACGGCGTGGCCTTGTTGTTTCCCAACGGACTCCGTGCCCACTTTGGAAGCGGCTCAGAGAAGCTGTTGATGGAAGTGTTGAACCAAAGTCTGCAGGAGAGCCATGTTTAACTTGAACGACACGATGCGCTACTTCCTGTGTCCCGGCAGGACGGACATGCGCAAGGGCATCAGTTCGCTGTGCGGGGTGGTGCATGAAAAGATGAAAAGTGAGGTGAAGAACGGCGATGTCTTCATCTTCATCGGCTCCAACCGCAGGCTTATGAAGCTGCTTCATGCGGAAGACGGCGGCATGGTGATGTACGTCAAACGGCTGGAGGCCGGACGCTTCAAACTGCCGGAATACGACCCGGAATCAGACAGTTATCCCATGGAATGGCGTGACCTGGTAATGATGGTCGAGGGCATTCAGGAAAGCCCGGGGCAGAGGCTCCGGCGACTCAGGGCAGAGCGTAAGGAGTACCATGTATGACATGTTTTTTATTGAAAAAGGTGCTGGCATTATTGTATAATCCATTAATAATTAGTATCTTTACATCAGTAAAAAAGAGACAGGCAATGGATGAAAAAGCTATATTACTCAAGACGATAGAAGGGCTGAATGCCTCTATTGCCTCATTGTCTGCCACTAATAAAAAACAGGCTGAGCAGAATGAAAAACTGCAGGCGCGCATCAAGGAGCTGACGGCTCAGGTCGCATGGCTGAACCGTCAGCTCTTTGGGCGTAAATCGGAGAAGCTCCACGCGCTTGATTCCCATATGCCGGATCTCTTTGCGGATGAATTTGCCGACTTGGCGGCGTCAGGCAGAGGAAAAGCGCGACGAGGCAGTGAAGCAGATAGAAAAGGAATCCAAAGAGGAAAAGAGACGGAAACGCCGGAACAGGAAAATGATAGAAGGCCTGCCCGTGCTCGAAACCGAGGTGATAGAGCCGGAAGGCGTGGACCTGTCCTTATACCGCAAGATAGGTGAAGAGGTAACCTCTCTTGTCAAACACAAGCCGGGAATGCTTTACGTCAAGAAAATCATCCGCCCCAAATATGCGCTCATAGACAACACGCAGCTTCCACCCGGGGGACAGAAAGGGGTGGAGATTGCCCCCATGCCGCTGATGCCTGTTGACAAGTGCATCGCTGATACCAGCCTGCTTGCCGAGATACTGCTTCAGAAGTATGAATACCACGTCCCGTTCTACCGTCAGATACG
>DWZE01000049.1 GCA_019118325.1 Candidatus Bacteroides intestinavium | reverse complement strand
TTTACCTTTTCGGTTATCCAATTCTTTTCCTCTCTGTTCAGCACCTCGCCATTGTTCACTTTCATACGAAGTCTGTAAACCTTGCACTCATGTAGGCTTTCCAATGTCGGAACTTCCCACTTCACGAATTTTGTTGCTACTGCTGCTTCCATATCCATTTGTTTTTATTTTTAATGCGGATTCGAGAGCTGAGGGAGTTGAGTTTCCAACCTTATATGCCTCCCGTTTATCCGACATTTTTTTTAATGCGTCTTTCTGTCGCTTCGGTCGTTTTCGTTTCGGGTGCTTCAAAAAGGTAGGGAGTGGGTAGAGCAAGTTTTTTTCAAAGGAAAAATACTACCCGAAGGGCTGGAGATTTTTTCTAAAAACATTGCTCATCCCAATCCTGAATTTACCTTTGCACCCAGAACGGGAACGAGCCACCTGATGCGACTGTCTGAAAGACCATCAAAAATGGAGGTAAACGGATGTGGAGGCATATTGGATATGAAATGTTCCGGAAAAAGGAAGAAAGGAAATGTCAAAAAGAAGGGATGCGGAGAAAACGTGAAACCGGCAAACATTCCAAGAAAGTATGTTGCAACCGTGTGGCTAAACCTGTTTAGCTATGCGGTTGCAATTTTCTTTCCGGTTTGCCGTGATGGGTAATGGCACTTTTCATTTATGGAAGGTGTGGTTACCCATGACTTCCGTTTTCGATTAGATGAACCGACAAAAAAGAAAATCAACAGGTAACAGCCGTAAAAGCACCGCTTGTGGCATAAGCAAAAAAAGAAAGGGGCCTTGCATCATCAGTCTGAACATGGTTCAGGTGTGACGCAAAGCCCTTTTCTATGCTTATGCAATAGTAGGAACATGGTCGTCAATTTATTGATGATGATGTTTCTACGTATAAATTCGCTTTTACGGAAAAACTTGTCTGTGAAGCTTAAAAAAGCTGGATTTTTATTTCAATATATGCCATTAAAGTGTTACTTTTGCATACGAAGAGTTCTTTGAAGGTTACGCAACGCGCAGAAGAATAAAACAGCAGATAACCAACTAATTCGTAACCTATTACTACTATGAGTTGGTAATTGCAACTCATTTTCAATCACTTAGACCTTTTTCGCAATTTCGCAACACAAAAGTAAGAATTTAACCTGACAATCGGTTGGCAATTGCCAACCGATTGTGCTTTTGAGTTGCATTTTCTAGTTTAACTTAGGGTAGCGGATTAAACAAGCCGGCCCTCAACGCGTGGCCCATACTCCCTAAAGTATAAGAAGCTTTCCTCCAACTCTTGCGCGGCTGTGGCATTTTGGTTATATTTGCGGGCAGGAAATAAGAAGATTATCTGAAAAAGCACCTATGGACTGGAACCTTCTGATAGAACAACTGGCAACAATCGCTTTCGACATCGTGTTGTGGGCCATCATCATAGGCACCATCCTCGTCATCGTGATGGACAACCGAAACCCGGTGAAGACGATGGCGTGGATACTGGTGCTTATCTTCGTGCCCGTCGCAGGACTGGTGCTCTACATCTTCTTCGGACGAAGCCGGCGGCATGAACGCATCATCGGCAAGAAAGTCTACGGACATCTGCTGAAGAAACCTATGGCGGAATACTTGTCCCAATCCTCGGAAGGAATGCCCCATGAGGATGCGCGACTGATAGCCCTGTTCCGCAACGTCAACCAGTCCCTGCCCTTCGAGGGTAACTCCGTGGAAACCTATACCTCAGGGACCACCTTCCTGCAAGCCTTGTTGCGCGAACTCCAGCAGGCCAGCCAACACATCCACCTGGAATCATACATCTTCGAGGACGATGGCGTGGGCCGTCTGGTACGCGATGTGCTGATGGAGAAGTCCCGGGCCGGCGTGGAGGTGCGTGTCATCTATGACGATGTAGGGTGCTGGCACGTACCCAACCGCTTCTTCGAAGAGATGCGTGAGGCCGGTATTGATGTACGCAGTTTCCTGAAGGTACGTTTTCCCCACTTCACCAACAAGGTGAACTACCGCAACCATCGTAAAATCATCGTGATAGACGGCCGGACGGGTTTCATAGGGGGCATGAACCTGGCCGAACGCTACATTCGCGGATTCGCGTGGGGCATCTGGCGGGACACCCACCTGCTGCTGAAAGGCAAAGCGGTACACGGTCTGCAGACCACTTTCCTGCTGGATTGGTACTTTGTGGACCGCACCCTGATGAGCTCCGCCAAATACTTCCCCAAACTGGACGAGAGCCAGGGTCCATCCCTCGTCCAGATTGTCACCAGCGAACCTGTGGGCCCCTGGCGCGAAATTATGCAGGGACTTGTCATGGCCTTGGCCAACGCCAAGAAGTATTTTTATATCCAGACGCCCTATTTCCTCCCCACAGAACAAATCCTGACCGCACTGCAGACTGCCGCCCTCAGCGGTGTGGACGTGCGTCTGATGCTGCCAGCCAGGGCGGACAACCGACTGACACACCTGGCTTCCTGCTCGTATCTGGCGGACGTGCTGCAGGCTGGCGTCAAAATCTACCTTTATCAAAAAGGCTTCCTGCACTCCAAACTGATGGTGTCCGATGACCACCTCTCCACCGTAGGCTCCACCAATGTGGATTTCCGCAGCTTCGAACACAACTTCGAAGTGAATGCTTTCATCTATGACATGGAAACAGCCCTGCAGATGCGCGAGATATTCCTGCAAGACCAGCGAGACTGCCAGCAGATTTCCCTGAAGACCTGGGAGAAACGCCCGCGCCGGCAGAAGGCGGCGGAAAGTGTGGTGCGCTTACTCTCCCCGCTGCTCTGAAGCCTGGAAAATGCTGAAATTGACACTGCCATACGCCCGGTGATCCACGAAACAGGGATGCGTGTCAAAGCTGTTCTTCTTGCCGTGCTCCAGGACAAAGAGACCGCCGGGCTTCAGGAGCGTACCGCCCAATACCAGGTCGGGAAGGGTATCCAACTCCTTCAGTTCATAAGGCGGGTCGGCAAAAACGAAGTCAAAGGAACGGTGCGTAGTACGGACAAAACGAAACACATCGGAATGGACAGGAAGCCACCGGTCATCCTTCAACTCACGCATCAGCCGGCAGATAAAGGCATAATGGTCACGGTCCTTCTCCACAGACACCACTTGGGCACAACCGCGCGACAGCAACTCCAGACTGATGCTGCCTGTGCCGGCAAAGAGGTCTAGTGCCTCTACTTCGTCTTCCTCGAAGTCATAATAGTTGGATGTCAATACATTGAACAGGTTTTCCTTGGCAAAGTCCGTAGTGGGACGTGCCTTGAAAGTGCGGGGCACATCAAACTGCCGCCGCTTGTAGATTCCACTGATTACTCGCATAGTGTATAGTTTATTTTGAGGGAGTTAAGTAGATGTTGATAAGTCAGTCGCAAGAATTAAATGATAATTTGTTTTTGAGGAGTTAGAGGAAGTTATAAGGAGTTAGAGGGAGTTATAGGCCAATAGTGGGTCCGGCGATATCCGGCATCATCTTTGCAAAGTGGTATTGGCCTTTAACTCCTTGAGCGAAGCGATAACTCCTTCTAACTCCTTTTAACTCCTGCGGGCAAAGCCCGCTAAATTCCTATGTAGTCAACTCGTCCCCTGATCAACTTATAAACCTACCCTCCTTCTCTTATCCCTTGAAAATCCATGCCGCCCACCGGAGCCATCACACACACCTGGCGCACGAATTGCTTCAGCTCCCCGACCCAAGCGTCACCCGCGCCGACCCGGCCGCACAGGTGCACTTCGTCACGTTGCTGGTCAAAGCCTAAGGTATTCCAGACGTACAGCAGGTAATAAAGCCGATTCTCGTCCTCGGTGCAGGCATAGGAGTTGCCCAGCAACAGATGCCCTTGCTCGTAACAGAATACATCCATATACTCACGACGCACATGGACGTACATCTTACGCGTATTGCCCAGGTGGCTCTTCTTCGCAAACAGGTCCAGCAAAGGCGAAACCTGCGCATACAGGTGGGCCTCCGGATGCCGCTCGCGCAAAAAGCTGCTCACACTCCGGTCCATGCCGAACAGCACCACGAGGTTGTTGCTATGCAAGATGTTATACCCCACCTCTTCATGCGGTCTTCGGGGATGGTTGAAATACAACACCTCTTCGGACAACTCGTCTTCGAAAAGTTCCAAAGGCATCAGGGTAAAGCGATGGGTAGCCACCAGCACATTGACCCGCCGGTAGGAACGCGACAACTCCTCCTTCTCCTCGAAGGCACGCCGCAAATTGGCAGCCAGAGGCAACGACTCGTCCACGGGCCAGTCTTCGCACATAGGGGTGCTGTCCTTCTCTGCCAGAGGATTGAACACCGAGAAGGCCAGGCCGTCCGCATCCACGCGGATGGATAAAGTGGATTGAGCTGAGTGGTCGAAATCTATCATAGGATGCCGGATATGTCTTATAAGTTTGCTATATTCGCGCCACAAAAGTAGAACAAAATACAGAATTATACAAGTAATGCTACACAACTATCTGGAAAAACAAATCCGCTCCAACTTCCCCCATACCCCCACGCCGGACCAGGACCGGGCCCTCGGTTTGCTGGCCCGCTTCCTCACGTCTACAGACCCGGACGCCGCCTTCATCCTGCGCGGCTATGCGGGTACGGGCAAGACTTCGCTCATCGGTGCCTTGGTGCGCACACTGGACACCCTGAAGCAGAAGGTCGTCCTGCTGGCTCCTACGGGACGGGCGGCCAAGGTCTTCGCAGCCTATGCCGGACATCCCGCCTTCACCATCCACAAGCGCATCTACCGCCAACGTGCCTTCAATGGCGAGGGGGGCAATTTCACCCTGAATGACAACCTGGCCACACACACCCTGTTCATCGTAGACGAGGCGTCGATGATTGCCAACGAAGGACTGTCCGGCGCGCTGTTCGGCACGGGACGCCTGCTGGACGACCTGGTCCATTTCGTCTACGCCGGCCAGGGCTGCCGCCTGCTCCTGACGGGCGACACGGCCCAGTTGCCGCCTGTAGGCGAAGAGCTTAGTCCCGCCCTCTGCGCCGATGCCCTGCGGGGATATGCGCTGCAGGTGACGGAAACGGATCTGACCCAAGTCGTGAGACAGGAGGCCGAGTCGGGCATTCTGTGGAACGCCACCCGCCTGCGCCGGGCCATTGCCGACGAAGACTTTGCCGCCCTGCCACCCATCCGCTTGGAAGGATTCACGGACATACGCCCTCTGCCGGGCACGGAGTTGATAGACGCCTTGGAGGAATGTTATGCCCGCGATGGCATGGACGAGACCATCGTCATCTGCCGCAGCAACCGCCGGGCCAACCTCTACAACGAGGGCATCCGTCGCCGCATCCTCTGGCGCGAAGAGGAACTGGAGGGAGGAGACCTGCTGATGGTGGCCAAAAACAACTATTACTGGACCGGTAAGGAGAAGGACGCGGATTTCATAGCCAATGGCGAGACCGCCGTCGTCCGCCGCGTCCGACACACGCAGGAACTCTACGGCTTCCGTTTTGCCCAGGTGACCCTCCGCCTGCCGGACAACAACGACCTGGAGTTGGACACCACTCTCCTGCTGGACACCCTACACAGCGAGGCTCCCGCCCTGACGCGCGACGAGGCCGACCGCCTCTTCCACGCCGTGTTGGAGGACTATGCCGATGTCCCCACCAAATCCGAGCGGATGAAGCGCCTCAAGACCGACCCTTATTACAATGCCCTGCAGGCCAAGTATGCCTACGCTGTCACCTGCCATAAGGCACAGGGCGGACAGTGGCGCAACGTCTTCCTGGACCAGGCTACCATGCCCGAGGAATATCTTACGCCCGACTTCTTCCGCTGGCTCTACACAGCTTTCACCCGAGCCACCGGAACGCTCTATCTGGTAAATTACCCGAATAAGTAGGGCTTTTTACTAAAAATAACAGCCCCGTGAATATGTTTGTCCGATGTTTTTCGTAACATTGCACCCGAATCATAAAGCGGGACGGAGTTTCGTAGGAGTTAAAGGCAGTCAGAAGGAGTTATCGCTTCGCTCAGAAGTCATTATCGCCGGACCAACCAGTGACCTCAAGTTCGCTCTAACTCCTAATAACTCCCTCCCATACCTTAAAAATGAATTATCTTTATAGCATAACAATGAAAAAGAATCTGACCAAAATCGCAAGCCTGCTGCTGTGCATTCTCATCAGCACAATGGCACAGGCTCAGGAAAACCCTGAGAACAAAGACGCCCGCTACCTCAAGGGCGCTGTCCCCGAAGTGGACGGTAAAGTTGTCTTCACCAAGGAATACAGCATCCCCGGCATGGCGCAGGACGAAGTGTTCGAACGTATGCAGCAGTGGATGGACACCCGACTGAAGGAAAACAAGAACGACAGCCGCATACTCTATACCAATAAGGAGAAAGGCCAGATAGTCGGTATGGTGGACGAATGGATTGTCTTCAGTTCCACGGCCCTTTCGCTGGACCGCACACGCATCCTCGCGCAACTCACCGTGCTCTGCCAACCCGAGGCCTGCACCTTCAGCATCGAAAAGATACGCTACATCTACCGCGAGGGCGAAGAAAAATACACAGCCGAAGAATGGATTACAGACAAATACGCCCTGAACAAGTCCCAGACCAAACTGGTGCGCGGACTGGCCAAGTGGCGTCGCAAGACGGTAGACTATATGGACAACCTCTTCCAGCAGGCCGCCGAAGCCCTCAGTGCCGTGCCCGAGGAGGCAGCCGTACAGCCCGCCCCCGAAGTCGAACAGGAAGCCGCCACTCCCAAACGGCAGGTGATCATCACCCCCAAGAACAAAGTGACCGTACAGCCGGGAGAGGCCACACCGACCACTACCAACCCCACCCCGACCCAGACTCCGGCCGCTACCAGACAGGTTACGCCCGATCAGCTGTCAGATGACCTCATCCAGCCCAATGCCGGACGCCTGGTTATCGTCATCGGCGACGACCCCTTCAACCAGACCATGATGACTGCCAACGCCGGTGGCTCACTGGGAAAGATGGACGGACGCCGCGTCGTCTTCACCATCCTCTCGCCCGATCAGCCGCACGACCAGATGGACCGTACGGACACCTACACCGTCCGCTTCTACCCCAACGGCAGCAACGTGCCCAGCGTCGAACTGCAATGCCGCAAGCTCGCATCACCCGAAACGCCGGAAGGAATGCCGCGCACCTATGTGGGCGAGATACTGAAAGCGACTGTACAATAATTGCGCTGAAAAGTTTATTTGAGATGCTCATAGTTAATTATAGGAGTTAAGAAGTTAAGGAGTTAAAGAAGTTAAGGAGTTATAGGGAGTTATAAGGAGTTATAGGGAGTTATAGGCCAATAGTTGATCCGGCGAGAGTAAGCGAAGAAGTAAAAGGTATTGTCCTCTAACTCCCTGAGCGAAGCGATAACTTCCTCTAACTCCCTCTAACTCCCTCTAAAAAAAGTATTGTCCTCTAACTCCCTGAGCGGAGCGATAACTCCCTATAACTCCTTCTAACTCCCTCTAAAATAAGTATTTCACTATGAATCAGGAAATAGAAAAAGCCATGACCGGCGGCATCGTCTTCAAGGGCCATAAGGAGCGCCCCAAGGAAGAGCCTAAAATCAAGACCAAGGCCAAAAAGAAGACGTACATCACGGGCCTGCACGGCTCCGGTGCCGCCAAGATGAAAGCCGAGATACGACGCAAACGCGCCAACCGGAACAAGAAATAAACAAGAACACATAATACCCGATGTGACAGCTTCCACTGTCATATCCCCTCCAGGGAGTTTTCTGCCGTGAGGCAGGAAACTCCCGCTTTTTTAGCACTTGTAAGTAGATGTTTGTATTTAAGGAATGGGAGGAAGTTATAAGGAGTTAGAGGCCAATAGTTCGTCCGGCGAGAGTAAGCGAAGAAGTAAAAAGGTATTGTCCTCTCACTCCCTGCGCGAAGCGATAACTCCCTCTAACTCCCTTTGGGAAAGAGGTATTGTCCTCTAACTCCTTGAGCGAAGCGATAACTCCCTCTAACTCCCTTTAACTCCCTTTGGGAAGAAGAGGTATTGTCCTCTCACTCCCTGAGCGAAGCGATAACTCCTTCTAACTCCCTTTAACCCCCTTTGGGAAGAAGAGGTATTGTCCTCTAACTCCCTATAAAAATGTTACTTAGAAAGTTATGAAAGGATTAAGTTATTCTTTGTTGCGTGCCGCGTGCGCGCTGGTCATCGGGTTGGTCCTGGTGTTGTTTCCCGACCAGGCTGCCCAGTATTTGGTTATCACCGTAGGGTGTGTGTTTTTGGTGCCTGCGTTCGTCAGCATCGTGGCCCACTTTGCCCGTCCGGCAGCCCAGCGTCATGGTTTTCCGTTGCTGGGCATTGGCAGTTTTCTGTTCGGGCTTTGGCTGGTCATCGCTCCGGCTTTTTTTGCCGACCTGCTGACCTACGTGTTAGGTTTTGTCCTGCTGATGGGTGGTGTGCAGCAGATTGCGGCCTTGTCGGCAGCCCGTCGTTGGATGCGGGTACCTGCGGGGGCGTATGCGATGCCGGTCCTTATCCTCCTGGCGGGACTGTTCGCCCTGTTCAATCCTTTGGGTGCGCGCTCCACGGCGTTCATCGTCATCGGCGTCAGCAGCCTGTTCTATGCTTGCTCCGAGTTGGTCAACTGGTTCGGCTTCTCACGTCGCCGTCCCAAGGACACGCCGTTGCCGAGGCAGGGCGGTGAAGTGGAGGATGCCGAGATTGTGGAGTGAGTATGATAAATGAGGATGCGTCAGGTTATCCTTTTCCCGTTTTGACGTTTTGACCCGGGCGGGGATATCTCCGTGCTCGGGCGGGGATATCGCTGTGTTTGAGCGGGGATATCTTCGTGTTCGGACAGGGATATCTCTGCCTGCGGGAAATGAATGTAACTGGATATATTCATTAATTTTTGCGACATGCTTATGCTTTGTGCGCTCATTTTTTATGCATTTCTATTTCAATAAGCCAATCGCACTATCGCCCCGTTCGGATGTTTCACTAAGGTATAGATTAAAGGCAAGTCGCCGGAAAAACGATAGTACTATCGAGAGCTAACGATAGGGCTATTGAGAGCCAACGATAGGGCTATCGATGGCTGACGATACGCATATTGATAAATCTTGCGCAAACGTTATCTGCCTCTAAAATTTCCTCATTTCCCAATTTTTCCCTACCTTTGCGCCCAAATCAGTGAGTGTGATGAAAATCAAGGAAATTATAGATGCCCTTGAGCGTTTCGCGCCCCTGCCCTTGCAAGACGGCTTCGACAATGCAGGCTTGCAATTGGGATTGACAGGGGCGGAAGCCACAGGGGCTTTGTTGTGTCTGGACGTCACCGAAGAAGTGCTGGACGAGGCGGAAGCTTTGGGAGCGAATTTGGTGGTGGCGCATCATCCGCTTCTCTTCCATGCCGTGAAGTCGTTGACCGGGAGGAACAGTGTGGAACGTTGCGTGATGAAGGCTGTCTGCAATGGCATCGCGGTCTATGCCGCCCATACGAATCTGGACAATACCCTGGGAGGTGTTAATTTCAAGATGGCCGAGAAGATAGGTCTGACAGATGTATGTGTTCTGCAACCTCTGGAGGACGGATGTCCCGGAGGGGCGGGAATTATCGGCCATTTGGAGGAACCGGAGACAGAAACAGATTTCCTGCAACGCTTGAAGAAAACGTTCGAGGCTTCATGTGTGATGCACAACCGCTTGTGCGGACGGGAGATTCGGACGGTGGCCTTGTGCGGAGGTGCAGGGGCTTTCCTCATCCCGCAGGCCATCCGGGCAGGGGCTGATGTCTTTGTGACAGGTGAAATCAAGTATCACGAATTTCAAGGACATGAGGACGACATGCTCTTGGCGAGTCTTGGCCATTACGAGAGCGAGCAATATACCATCGAACTCCTGGAGGAAATAATCAAGGGAGCGTTTCCCCAGTTGCCTGTCAGCAGGACGCGGGTGAATACGAATCCTATTAGATATATGTAAAACAACGAACCATTATGGCTACACCTAAAGACGTAAAGAAGAATTCACAGGAATTGACCGTTGAACAGAAACTGAAGGCCTTGTATCAGTTGCAGACGATGTTGTCCAAGATTGACGAGATCAAGACCTTGCGTGGCGAACTGCCTTTGGAAGTGCAGGACTTGGAGGATGAAATTGCCGGCCTGAGCACCCGCGTGGAAAGACTGAAATCGGAGATTGCCGAGTTGAAGACCTCTGTTGCCGGAAAGAAAGTGGAGATTGAGACCGCAAAAGCTTCCGTGGCAAAGTACAAGGACCAGCAGGAGAACGTGCGCAACAACCGTGAGTATGACTTCCTGAGCAAGGAAATTGAATTCCAGACGCTGGAAATCGAATTGTGCGAGAAGCGTATCCGTGAGTTCACGGACCAGCAGACGGAGAAAGAGAAGGAGGTGGAAAAATGCACCGAGAAGATGGAGGAGCGTGGCAAAGACCTGGAGGCCAAAAAGAACGAACTGGACGAGATTGTGGCCGAGACCAAGCAGGAGGAAGAGCGTCTGCGCGACAAGGCCAAGGACCTGGAGACAAAGATTGAACCCCGTCTGTTGCAATCCTTCAAACGCATCCGCAAGAATTCGCGCAACGGGCTGGGCATCGTGTATGTACAGCGTGACGCCTGCGGCGGTTGTTTCAACAAGATTCCGCCCCAGCGCCAGTTGGACATCCGTTCGCGCAAGAAAATCATCGTGTGCGAATATTGTGGCCGCATTATGATAGACCCTGAACTGGCAGGCGTAGCTGTCGATACCAAGGTGGAGGCAGCCAAGGAAAAACCGACGCGCAGAAGAAAGATCACGTCCGAGGCGTAAGCATACCGCCAGCGTGTGACTCTTTGGGAGGCACGGGATTACACGGATTATCGCAAAGCAAAACAAACTTTGTCTGATCGGTGTGATTCCGTGCTTTTTTTTTCATTCTGTTCAAGGCATTTCTACATTTTTTCGCTATTTTTGCGGGCAATTAGCGAAACCATAAATTTAAACGACGCATGGCAAATGTAATCAAATTACGAAAAGGCCTTGACATTAACCTGAAAGGCAAAGCCGCCAAGGAATGGCTGAGCGTGAAGGAACCGGGGTTTTACTCACTGGTGCCCGACGACTTCACCGGCGTCACTCCCAAGGTGGTGGTGAAGGAGCAGGAGTATGTGATGGCCGGGGGACCCTTGTTTATCGACAAGAACCACCCCGAATTGAAATTCGTCTCGCCGGTCAGCGGAGTGGTCACCAGCGTGGAGCGTGGAGCAAAGCGCAAGGTGATGAACATCGTGGTGGAAGCCGCTGCCGAACAGGACTACGAAGAATTTGGCAAGATGGACCCGGCCAAGATGGACGGGGAGCAGGTGAAGGAAGCCTTGCTGAACGCGGGTATGTTCGCCTTTATCCGCCAACGTCCTTATGACGTGATTGCCAATCCTGCGGTGAAGCCCAAGGCGATTTTCGTTTCCGCTTTCGACTCCAGCCCGTTGGCACCCGACTTCGAGTTCGTGCTGAAAGGCGAGGAAGCCAACTTCCAGACCGGTCTGGATGCCTTGGCCCGCATGGCGAAGACTTATCTGAGCATCAGTGTAGACCAGACTGCTCCGGCCTTGACGAACGCAAAGAATGTGACCGTCACGGCTTTCGACGGCCCGCATCCGGCAGGAAACGTGGGCGTACAAATCAACCACATCGATCCCATTGTGAAGGGAGAGACCGTTTGGACCCTCGGTGCGGAGGCTGTCATCTTCATCGGCCGTCTGATGAACACTGGGCGCGTGGACATGACCCGTACGGTGGCTCTGACGGGCAGCGAGGTGCAGAAGCCCGGCTATTGCAAGCTGAAGGTGGGTGCCCTGCTGACGAATGTCTTCAAGGGCAATGTCACTACCGGTAAGGACCTGCGCTATATCAGCGGCAATGTCTTGACCGGCAAGCAGGTGTCGCCCAATGGTTTCCTCGGTGCCTTCCATACGCAGTTGAGCGTTATTCCCGAAGGTGATGAGATTCATGAGATGCTCGGCTGGATCAAGCCCCGTCTCAATCAGTTCAGCACCAGCCATTCTTATTTCTCCTGGCTGATGGGCAAGAAGGAATACGTGATGGATGCCCGTGTCAAAGGCGGCGAGCGCCACATGATCATGTCCAACGAGTATGACCGTGTGTTCCCGATGGACATCTTCCCCGAATACCTGGTGAAGGCCATCATCGCGGGCGACATCGACCGGATGGAGGCCTTGGGCATTTACGAAGTGGCGCCGGAGGATTTTGCCCTGTGTGAATTCGTATGCTCTTCCAAGGTGGAGGTACAGCGCATCGTGCGTGCCGGACTTGATATGCTCCGTGCGGAGATGGCGTGAACGTGATTATCAACTGTTTATCATTGAACATTAATCATTCATAAATGAAAGCGTTAAGAAATTATCTCGACAAGATAAAGCCGAACTTTGAAGAGGGCGGCAAATACCACGCATTTCGTTCGGTGTTCGAGGGCTTCGAGACTTTCCTTTTCGTGCCCAACACCACGTCGAAATCGGGGACGCATATTCACGACGCCATCGATAGCAAGCGCATCATGTCGATGGTGGTCATTGCTTTGATACCGGCGTTGCTGTTCGGTATGTACAATGTGGGTTACCAGCACTTTCATGCGGTCAATGTGCCTGCAAGTTTCTGGGAAATGTTCGGTTATGGTTTCCTGGCCGTGCTTCCCAAAATCATCGTATCCTATGTGGTAGGTCTCGGCATTGAGTTTGTCGTTGCCCAGTGGAAGAAGGAGGAAATCCAGGAGGGCTTCCTCGTATCGGGCATATTGATCCCGATGATTGTGCCGGTGGATTGTCCGTTGTGGATGCTGGCCATCGCCACGGCTTTCTCCGTCATTTTTGCCAAGGAAGTGTTTGGTGGTACGGGCATGAACGTGTTCAACGTGGCCCTGATCACCCGTGCTTTCCTGTTCTTTGCTTATCCCACCAAAATGTCGGGTGATGCCGTATGGGTGTCGTCGGACAGTATCTTTGGTCTGGGCCAGACGGTGGACGGACTGACGGTGGCTACGCCGCTGGGCATTGCTAAGACTTCGGCCGCAGCTCCGGATTTCTCGTGGGATATGGTAACTGGACTCATCCCCGGTTCTATCGGCGAGACCAGTGTCATTGCCATTGCTATTGGTGCCGTCATCCTGTTGTGGACAGGCATTGCCAGCTGGAAGACGATGCTCTCTGTCTTCGTGGGTGGTGCCCTGATGGCTTGGGTATTCAATGTGGCAGGTCCTGATACGGCCGTGGCCCACATGCCTTGGTATGAACATCTCGTGTTGGGCGGTTTCTGTTTCGGTGCCGTGTTCATGGCTACCGATCCGGTGACCTCGGCACGCACGGAGACGGGCAAGTACATCTACGGTTTCCTGATAGGTGTCATGGCCATCATCATCCGTGTCCTCAACCCCGGTTATCCCGAAGGCATGATGCTTGCCATCCTGTTGATGAACATCTTTGCTCCGCTCATCGACTATTGCGTGGTGCAGAACAACATCAGCCGCCGCGAGAAGCGCACGGCTCTTAAGTCCAACAATTAAAATACCGGATGAGAAATGAATACGAACAGTAACAGTTATACCATCATTTATGCTTCGGTCATGGTGGTCATCGTGGCATTTCTGCTGGCTTTCGTCAGTTCGTCGCTGAAGGAGACTCAGAACAAGAATGTGGAGATGGACACAAAGAAGCAGATTCTGGCTGCGCTGAATGTGCGCAATGTGGCCGACCCTGAGGCAGAATATAATAAATATGTGAAAGCCGACATGCTGATGCAGGAAGACGGCACGCTGAAGGAGAACGACGGCAAGTTTTCCACCTCCTACGAGAAGGAAGTGAAGGAGAACGGACGCCTCCACGTCTTTGTCTGCGAGGTGGACGGACAGACCAAGTATGTCTTCCCGGTTTACGGCGTGGGCTTGTGGGGTGCCATCTGGGGTTATGTGGCCTTGAACGATGACAAAGACACGGTCTATGGCGTTTACTTCTCACATGCCAGTGAGACGCCCGGCCTGGGTGCCGAGATAGCCGGCGAGCATTTCCAAAGCGAGTTTCCCGGCTTGAAAGCCATGGCCGGTGGCCAGGTAGCTCTGGACGTGGTAAAGAATGGCAAAGTGGCCGATGCCGAGCATCAGGTGGACGGCATTTCCGGAGGTACCATTACTTCCGTGGCCGTGGGTACCATGTTGAAGGAATGCTTGGGCAATTACACGAAATTTCTAACCAATAAAGAGGTAGAGGAGGACTAAACGATTATGGGACAATTATTTTCAAAGAAGAATAGAGAAGTGTTCACCACGCCGATCGGGATGAACAATCCTGTGACGGTGCAGGTGTTGGGCATTTGCTCCGCCCTTGCAGTGACGGCCAAGTTGGAGCCGGCCATTGTGATGGGACTTTCCGTGACCATCATCACAGCCTTCTCCAATGTGGTGATTTCGTTGCTGCGCAAGACCATCCCCAACCGCATCCGTATCATTGTGCAGTTGGTGGTAGTGGCCGCCTTGGTGACGATTGTGAGTGAAATCTTGAAAGCTTTTGCCTACGACGTGAGCGTGCAACTCTCGGTCTATGTGGGATTGATCATCACCAACTGTATCCTGATGGGACGCTTGGAGGCGTTCGCCATGCAGAACGGTCCGTGGGAATCTTTCCTTGACGGCATCGGCAACGGTTTGGGATATGCCAAGATATTGGTGATCGTGGCTTTCATCCGCGAGTTGCTGGGTTCGGGCACCTTGCTGGGATTCAACATCCTCAACTATGCACCTATCCAGGAAGTCGGTTACGTCAATAATGGCTTGATGCTGATGCCTCCGATGGCACTGATCATCGTGGCTTGCCTCATCTGGTACCAGCGTGCCCGCCACAAAGAGTTGCAAGAGAAGTAAGACCTTAATTGACTTAGAATAATATGGGAGAATTTTTTAGCTTATTCGTCCGCTCCATATTCGTGGACAACATGATATTCGCCTTCTTCCTCGGCATGTGTTCTTACCTGGCCGTGTCGAAGAATGTGAAGACTGCCGTAGGACTGGGCATCGCCGTGACATTCGTGCTCGTGGTGACACTCCCCGTCAACTACCTGCTCCAGACGCAGGTGCTGGGTCCCGATGCCATCATCGAGGGCGTGGATCTCAGCTTCCTGAGTTTCATCCTTTTCATCGCTATCATTGCCGGCATCACGCAGTTGGTAGAAATGGCTGTCGAGCGCTTCAGCCCCTCGCTCTATGCCTCGCTGGGTATCTTCCTGCCGCTGATTGCCGTGAACTGTGCCATTATGGGCGCTTCGCTGTTCATGCAGCAGCGCATCAACCTGGGCATCAGCGACCCGAAGTATATCGGCGGCATATCTGATGCCATATCCTACGCTTTGGGCTCCGGCTTGGGTTGGATGCTGGCCATTGTCGGCCTGGCTGCCGTGCGCGAGAAGATGGCCTACAGCAATGTGCCGGCTCCCCTGCGCGGGTTGGGCATCACGTTTATCACCGTAGGTCTGATGGCCATGGCTTTCATGTGTTTCTCTGGTTTGAACATTTAACGAAGAAAGGAATAAGACTATGGATATGAATTTGATATTGGCAAGTGTGGGCGTATTCCTCGTGGTAGTACTCCTGCTTGTTATTATCCTGTTGGTAGCCAAGAAGTTCCTGGTACCTTCGGGAAATGTGAAGATAACTATCAATGGCGACAAGGTGCTGGAAGTAGCATCCGGTTCGACACTGCTCAACACGTTGGCGGTCAATGGCGTTTACCTTTCCTCTGCTTGCGGCGGTAAAGGTTCCTGTGGCCAGTGCAAATGCCAGGTATTGGCAGGTGGCGGTGAAATTCTGCCTTCGGAGACTCCGCACTTCAGCCGTAAGCAGATCCAGGACCATTGGCGTCTGGGTTGCCAGGTGAAGGTGAAGAACGACATGGAAATCAAGGTTTCTGAAAGCGTGCTTGGCGTGAAGGAATGGGAGTGCGAAGTCATCTCCAACAAGAACGTGGCCACGTTCATCAAGGAGTTTATCGTGGCATTGCCTCCCGGCGAACACATGGACTTCATCCCCGGTTCGTACGCGCAGATCAAGATACCCAAGTACACGATGGATTATGACAAGGACATCGACAAAGACCTCATCGGCAAGGAATATCTGCCGGCGTGGGAGAAGTTTGGACTGTTCGGCTTGAAGTGTCGCAACGATGAGGAAACCATCCGTGCCTACTCCATGGCTAACTATCCGGCCGAGGGCGACCGCATCATGCTGACCGTCCGTATTGCCACGCCTCCCTTCAAGCCGAAACCTCAGGTGGGCTTTCAGGATGTGATGCC
Organism: Candidatus Bacteroides intestinavium; assembly: GCA_019118325.1. Taxonomy (GTDB): domain Bacteria; phylum Bacteroidota; class Bacteroidia; order Bacteroidales; family Bacteroidaceae; genus Bacteroides; species Bacteroides intestinavium. The sequence continues at coordinate 9,554 of DWZE01000049.1, read as the reverse complement.
GGGTATCGCTTCTTCGTACATCTTTACGCTGAAGCCCGGTGATAAGGTGACGATGAGCGGACCTTATGGAGACTTCCATCCGATCTTCGACTCGAAGAAAGAGATGATGTGGATTGGTGGTGGTGCCGGTATGGCTCCGTTGCGTGCGCAGATCATGCACATGACCAAGACGTTGCATACTACCGACCGCAAGATGTCTTATTTCTACGGTGCCCGTGCCCTCAACGAGGTCTTCTACTTGCAGGACTTCCTCGACCTGGAGAAGGAGTTTCCCAACTTCTCCTTCCACTTGGCCTTGGACCGTCCCGACCCGGCGGCCGATGCTGCGGGCGTGAAGTATACGCCGGGTTTCGTGCACCAGGTGATTTACAACACCTATCTGAAGGATCACGAAGCCCCCGAAGACATCGAATACTACATGTGCGGTCCCGGCCCCATGTCGAAAGCTGTCGAGAAGATGCTGGATGACCTGGGTGTACCGATGTCGAACCTGATGTTCGATAACTTCGGCGGATAAAAGGATATATTTGAAAGGAATCAAGGCGGAAATGAAATGCTGTTTTCGGCATGTTTCATTTCCGCCTTGTTTTTAGTGCCTGTTTTTAGCAAATGACAAACTTATCCGTCACCGTTTACTCCGCAGGCGCCCATTTACAGCGGACAGGAGAGACGATTGCGCCTTCTGCCTTCAACTGTTTCATTGCTGCGTCTACTTCCTTGCGGTCAAGGCCGCTCAATTCTGCAATCTTACCCGCGTTCAGAGGCTGTCCTGCCTCTTTCATTGTTGCCAATACTTTTTCTTTTGTGTCCATAATGATTTGAATTTTGTTGTTATTATACTTTGCACGGTCATCTTTTGTGCATTTATGTAATATTCACTTTACGTTTCTTACACACGAATACCTAACATCCGCTTCCGTCTATGCGGCACGATGCTCCGTCTGCTTCTTGGGGTCGTGGTTGTAGTCCGGCTTCTTGCGGCCTGAGCGTGATGGTTCCATCCTCCAGGACGAAGCAGGGGATACCGACAGCACCTACTCTTTTCATCGCATCGAAAACAGGGCTTTTGTCTCGCAGGCGCAAGAATTCCTTCAAGTTCCGTACGTGAGCGCCAATGTCTATGACTTCATATTGCTCGTTTCCTTTCACTTGCTCCTCCACATACGTACAATCAGGGCAAGTGCTCATTCCATAAATCTTTATCATCGTTCCAGTATGTATTTGATCAGTTCTCATGTGCAAAGGTAAAGAAAATAATGGGATAATCCTCCATGGCCTTGAATTTCGTAATCTCCTTTTTTAGCCTGCTCAAGTCCCTCTTTGGCCTGCTCAAGTCCCTCTTTAGCTTGCTCAAATCCCTCTTTAGCTTGCTCAAATCCCTCTTTAGATGTTCTATATCTCTTCCTGACCCACTTATCTGTTAAATGATGTTTCCATGTTTTCTGTTGTTCCAGGAATTATTTCTAATTTTGCGTCTGACACAGTAGTCAACCACATGGGTTGACAAGGAAGCAATATATAGGTGATATGGAAGAAAAAAAGCGAATCAGATTGGGAATAGACATCGGGTCTACTACGGCCAAGGTGATGGCTATCCATGAATCGGACGAAATATTGTATGCGAAATATGTGCGTCATAATGCGCGGGTCAAAGAGGCGTTGCTGGCTTGTCTGACGGAGTTGGAGCAGTTGGTGGATGATCCGGTGGTGTCCGTGCGTATGACGGGTTCCGTCGGTATGGGTGTGGCGGAGAAGTATGCCATTCCCTTCGTGCAGGAGGTGGTGGCGGCCACACGGGCCATCCGTCAGGCTTATCCCGGGGTGCAGTCTCTGATAGATATTGGCGGGGAGGATGCCAAGGTGGTCTTCTTCCGGAACGGAGAGGCGAAGGATCTGCGCATGAACGGAAATTGCGCGGGTGGCACGGGAGCTTTCATTGACCAGATGGCTGTCATACTGGGGGTGGAGGTCGGTGAGTTGGATCAATTGGCAGCCCGCAGTACGAAGATTTATCCCATTGCCTCGCGTTGCGGAGTATTCTGCAAGACGGATATCCAGAACCTGGTGGCCAAGAACGTGAGCCGGGAGGATATTGCGGCCTCCATTTTCCATGCAGTGGCCGTGCAGACGGTGGTTACCTTGGCTCACGGATGTGACATCAAGACTCCCGTGCTGTTTTGCGGAGGGCCGTTGACCTTTATGCCGACTTTGCGGAAGGCGTTCAAGGATTATCTTTCTTTGAAGGATGAGGATATCGTCCTGCCTGCCAACGGCACCCAGCTGCCCGCTCTGGGAACAGCCTTGTATGAGGTTCCGGCCGGACAGGAAAAGGAGATGCGGCTTTCGGAGTTGCTTGCCTTGCTTCGGACGGATCCGGTTTCGGGCGGAAAGGGGGAGGCGAGAGGCCTTCCTCCGGTTTTTAAGGACGAGATGGAGTATCGGGTCTGGCAGATGCGCATGGCGGAACATTCCGTAGCCAAGGCCTCTTTGCGGAAAGGACAGCAGGATGTCTTTCTGGGCATTGATTCCGGTTCCACCACGACGAAGATTGTTGTGACCGATGACCGGGCGCGCATTGTCTATTCTTATTATGCCAATAACAACGGCAACCCGATAGGTGCGGTGGAGCAGGGCCTCCGGAAACTGAAAGAGGAGTGCGAGGCCTGCGGAGCCGGGCTGAATATACGGGGAGGCTGTTCCACCGGGTATGGCGAAGACCTGGTAAAAGCCGCTTTCGGGTTCCGGTGGGGCATTGTGGAGACCATCGCTCATTACCTGTCGGCCCGTCATCTGAACAAGGAAGTGTCGTTCATCTTCGATATCGGCGGGCAGGACATGAAGGCCGTGTTCGTGTCCGATGGAGTCATCAATCGGATTGAAATCAATGAAGCCTGTTCGTCCGGTTGCGGTTCGTTCATCGAGACTTTTGCCAAGAACTTGGGATACACGCCCGCCGAGTTTGCCCGCCTGGCCTGCCAGGCCAAGCACCCTTGCGACCTGGGTACCCGTTGCACGGTATTTATGAACTCCAAAGTGAAGCAAGTGTTGCGCGAGGGAGTTACGGTGGAGGATATAGCCGCCGGATTGTCCTATTCCGTGGTGAGAAACTGCCTGTATAAGGTGCTGAAATTAAAAGATGTGTCTGCATTGGGAAAGCATGTGTTCGTCCAGGGCGGCACGATGCGGAATGACGCCGTGGTGCGTGCCATCGAACTACTGACAGGAGCCGAGGTGACCCGTTGCGACCTGCCCGAACTGATGGGAGCTTACGGCTGTGCCCTCTATGCCGCCCGGCATGCGGAGGAAGGAACTCCGGTAACCTTGGACGAACTGACCGGAAAAGCTTCTTTCTCTACCCGCGAGTTGCATTGCAGGGGCTGTCAGAACCAATGCCGGGTGACGGCCTATACTTTCGGCAACGGACGACGCTACTATTCGGGCAACCGTTGCGAACGGGTCTTCACCAACGGGGAAAGTGCCCAGCAGGGCATCAATGCGTATAAGCTGAAGGAAAAACTCTTGTTTGACCGTCAGTCCTCCGTGGCTGCGGGGGCATTGACCATCGGCATTCCTCGTTGTCTGAACATGTTCGAGGATTATCCTTTCTGGCACGCTCTCTTTACGGGATGCGGCTTGCGGGTTTGCCTGTCCGACGCCTCCGATTACGAAGCGTATGAGCGGGATGCCCGTATGGTGATGTCCGATAATATCTGTTTCCCGGCCAAGCTGGTGCATAGTCATATCCGGAACTTGCAGGAAAAGAAGGTGGACCGCATCTTCATGCCTTTTGTGGTCTTTGAGAAGCAACGGGACGGCTACAACAGCTATAACTGTCCCATTGTAACCGGCTATTCGGAGGTGGTGAAAGGGGTGCAGGAAAGTTCCATTCCCATAGAATCGCCCGCCATTACCTTCAAGGACAAGAAACTGCTTCTGGAGCAGTGCAAGGAGTATCTGGGAAGTTTGGGCATTCCTTTGTCCGTCGTCACTAAAAGTTTTGAAGAAGCCTTGCGTGCACAAGATGCCTACGAGGAGGAGGCAAGGTGCCTCAATGAGCGTATCTTGGCAAAGGCAAGGGAAACCGGGTCATTGGCAATCCTGCTGGCCGGACGTCCTTACCATACCGATCCTCTGATTCAACACGGAGTGGGGGACATGCTGGCCGGAATGGGCATTTATGTCCTGACCGATGACATCGTCCGGGGACAGAAGATGGCGGGCGATGAGACCCATTTCGTGGAGCAGTGGGCGTATCCTACCCGCATTCTTGATGCAGCACGCTGGTGTGCCGGACAGGATAATAAGGTGCAGCTGGTGGAGATGACCTCCTTCGGCTGTGGGCCTGATGCCTTTCTGGTGGACGAAGTGCGCAGCCTTCTGATGCGCCACGGGAAATCCTTGACCTTGCTGAAACTGGACGATATCAATAACATCGGCTCGATGAAGTTGCGGGCCCGCTCCTTATTGGAAAGTCTGAAACTTTTGCCCGGAGACAGGAATGAGGAGAACACGGAAGCCTTTTCCACAACGCCCGTATTCGACAAGGCGGCTCGCGGACGGAAGATTCTTATACCATTTTTCACTCCCTTCCTCTCCCCTTTGTTGCCGGCCATTATGAAGGTTGCGGGTTATGAGGTGGAGAACCTGCCGTTGAGCGATGCCCGTTCGGCGGAATGGGGCCTGAAATATGCCAACAATGAGGTGTGCTATCCCGCCACGCTGATAGTGGGTGACATTGTCAAGGCTTTCAAGAGCGGGCGTTATGAACTTTCGAAGACGGCCGTGGCCATTACGCAGACGGGCGGACAATGCCGGGCCAGCAACTATTTGCCTCTCATCAAGAAAGCCTTGGTGGATGCGGGATATGGAGAGGTCCCTGTCATTTCCGTCACCTTCGGGGATATGATGGGCAATTACCAGCCGGGATTCAAGATGAACTGGCTGAAGCTGATGCCCGTGGCTGTCCGTTCCATTCTTTACACGGACTGCATGGCCAAGTTCTATTATGCCTCCGTGGTGCGTGAGAAAGAGAAGGGGCAGGCACGTGTGCTGCTCGAGCATTATCAGGAGGAGGCCCGGAAACTTATTCTGGAGGGACACACCTCCAGGATGTTTGACCTCCTGGCAGAGGCGGCCGGGGCTTTCGGGGAGATTTCCCGTGAGGCGGATTATCCCAAGGTCGGCGTTGTGGGTGAAATCTTTCTGAAGTTCAATCCCTTTGCCCAGCAACACGTGATGGACTGGTTGACGGGGCAGGGGATAGAAGTCATTCCGCCCTTGATGACCGGTTTTTTCCTCCAGAGTTTTGTCAACAAGGAGGCGTGGAGCAAGTCCCATGTGGAGCGGAGCCGTATCCCGGCATCCGTTGTCCGGGGAGCTTATCGCTTGATTTGGAAGGAAGTGGAGCATGTCAACCGGGTTTGTACCCGTTATCCCTATTTCACGCCTTTCGAGGATATCTTCGAACAGGCCCGTCGGGCTTCGCAAGTCATCACGCTCAATGCCCAGTTTGGCGAAGGGTGGTTGCTGCCGGGCGAGATTGTGTCCTATGCCATGGAGGGCGTGAAGAATGTGGTGAGCCTCCAGCCTTTTGGCTGCATAGCCAATCATATTGTGGCCAAGGGGATGGAAAAGCGCATTACCCGTCTTTTCCCCGACATGAACCTGCTTTCATTGGATTTCGACAGCGGGGTGAGCGAGGTGAACGTGACCAACCGCCTGTTGCTTTTCACCAACAACTTGAAGAAATGAGCCTATGGAGTCGATGGAAGAACGTATATTAACGTGTGCCGAGAAGTTGTTCCTGGAAAAGGGATTTGACGGCACGAGCATGAGCGACATTGCCCTCTGTGTAGGCATCAACCGTCCTACCTTGCATTATTATTTCCGGACGAAGGACAAGATGTTCCGTGCCGTGCTGGCCCGGATTGTCCTGTCGTTCGTTCCCCAGGTTTATGACATTGTGGCCGGCCGGGACAAGTCTGTGGCCGAACGGGTGTCGCAAGTAATTGACGCCTATATCCTCATCTTTATGGAGAAGCCCTGCCTGCCTTTGTTCATGGTGCGGGAGGTGCAGCGCGACTTCGATTTCCTGGTGCGGATGCTCCGGCAAGAGCAGATAGACCGGTATGCCCATAAGATCATACAGGCTTTGCAGGCCGAGATGGACGAAGGAAAATTGAAAAAGGTGCCTCTCCGCACCCTTTTCTATACTTTTTATGGCTTGATGACCTTCCCCTTTCTGAGCCGTCGGCTGACGGAATCTCTGTTGCTGGCCGAGGGAGAAACCTTTGCGGACATGATGGAGGAATGGAAGAAGCAAGTGGTGGCGCAGGTTTGCGCCCTGCTGGTCTGAGGCGGTCTTCTTCAGAAGCGCACCATCAGTTCCAATACCACTTTGTCTTGCTCGGATTCCTTGGCGATGCTTCCGTCCGGGTAGAAATATTTCTCGAAGTTGAGGCGCAGGTCCGTGCGGAAAGCCTTGCTGAGGCTGAAGGTGATGCCGGCCGTCACGCGATGGCGCTTGTAGTCTGTGATGGAAAGGGCGCCCGTGGTTTCGTCGCGGGTTTCCCCGTCGCTTTGGTTGGTCATCATGTCATAGCGTGCCAGGAAGGACATCTTCGTGAATACCTTGCGCAAGGGCAGGTCGTAGTTGGCAAAGGCGTTGACGGAGTGTACATTGTCGAAAGCCTTGTCCGAGTAATGCTTGAAGAGGTATTCCGTCTCGATGTGGAAGCGGTCTGTTTCGAAATAGGTGCCGAAGTCGTAGGAGTGCATCCACACTTCCTCGGGCTGAATGCCTTGTACGCTTAGGGTAAGGTTCAGTCCGTCGGTAGGGAAGAGCTGGGCCTTGGCGGAGTAATTCACTTCCTTGTGCCATACTTTCTGGTTGGTCAGTCCCGTGCCATTATAGAGACCACCTTCCAGAATGATGGGCATCTGGGTGGGCAGGGTGTAGCCCAGGGTCAGACCCACATCGCGCACGTTGCCCACCTGCTTGGCGATAAACGAGCGATTAGCAAAGTATTGCTGGTGGGGCGAGCGGTGTGCATCAATGGTGAAAGGCACGCGCATCTGTCCGGCAGTGATGGTGAAGTCCTTCCAGGGGAACAGACGTGCATAGGCATCCAGCATCTTGATGTTTCCCTCGTCCGAGAGGTCGATTTCAGCTTTGTAGGCTACCTTGGGCAGGACATTTCCGGTGATGCTGACACGGGCGTTGCGCACCTCGAAGCGTCCGGCGCCCATCCCCGTCTGGTATTCGTATTTGGCGCGGATGGTACCGTGTATTTCCGGCTTGTAATCCTGTTTTTCCAGTTTTTTCTTGTCTATCGCTTTTCCGTCTTCGTTGGGTGAAGTGCCTTGGGCGAAGGCAGTCCATGGTAGCAAGGCCAGAAGCAGCATGCAGAAGTTTTTCTTCATAAGTCCGTAGGTTTTCATTACGGGCGCAAAGGTCGGAAACGTCTGTTAACTGCATATGTCATATATGTTTCATTTGTGTTACAAGCTTGCTTGGGAGTGTAATATGAAAGGCCACGGACGGAGATATCTGCGGACAAAAGCGGAGATATCCGCCCGTAAAGCTTTCAAGGCTGCCAACGAATAAAAACATCTGTGTTTGTTAGTCTTGAGTTTTTAAGTTCCTAAATTCTTGGTTCCTTCGTTGGAAATATGCCGGGAATTTAGGAACTTGCGAACTCAAAATAATGTGAACTTAATAACTTAACAACTGCTTATGTATAAACTGATTATTGTTTCGTGGCTATTCTTATTATTGGCCGCCCCCCTTCAAGCGCAAACCCAATGGTTCAATCCGCTGGAGGATGGACATGCGCATTACATTCAGAACCAGGCCTGGGACGAGGATGGAGGCAATTATAACCGTCTTCCGGCCAGGGCCAAAGGAAAGGTCAGAGATGATGTATGGAATCTGTCGAGAGAGTCGGCCGGATTATCCATACGTTTTTTGACAGATTCGAAGAAGATACAAGTACGTTATCAAGTGACAGGAGGATACAGTATGCCCCATATGCCGGCCACCGGCGTGTCAGGGGTAGATTTGTATGCCAGGGTCGGAGGAGAATCGCTCGTTTGCTACGGAGACTATTCCTTCGCTGATACTATCCGTTACAACTATACCATCGATAGGGATATCTCTTCCGACGCGAAAAAGGAGTATGAATTGTATCTGCCTCTTTATAATGGAGTCAAATGGTTGGAGATAGGCATTGAGGAAGGAAAGGAGCTGGCCTTCGTTCCGGCCCGGAAGGACCGCTGTGTGGTGGTTTACGGCACTTCTATTGCCCAAGGGGCTTGTGCTTCGCGTCCCGGTATGGCATGGAGCAACATTGTCAGTCGCGAACTGGATATCCCGGTAGTGAACCTGGGTTTCTCGGGCAACGGCCGGCTGGAGAAAGAGGTCATTGATTTCATCTGCGAAGTAAATGCCTGGGCGTACGTGATAGACTGCATGGCCAACCTGCAGGACCGGCCGGCAGAAGAAGTGAAAACCCTTGCGATAAAGGCAGTAAAGCAAATCAGGGAGAAAACAGACGCGCCTATCCTTCTGGTGGAACATGCCGGATACAGCAATGCCCCGACTAACCAGCAGATGGATAACTCCTATAAAACGCCCAATAAAGGCCTGCGCGCTGCTTATAACGAATTGAAGCAGCAGCATACGGAAAACCTCTATTACCTGTCGAACGAAGAAATCGGCTTCCATCCTGACTCTTGGGTGGACTATGTGCATCCTTCGGATTACGGCATGGTGCAGCAGGCGAAGGCTGTGGAACGTAAGTTAAAGGAGATTCAAAAAAAGGTAAAAGCCCCCAAATAAGAAGTAGCTGTTGAAATTTATACTACGCGCGGGATAAATTGGTGCGTTTTAGTCGTGGCAGGTGCTGAAAATTCTTGATATCCTATTCTGAATGTGGCATTCCGTTTTTTGATGAAAGTTTGTTACAGAATTTATTTTTGTAAGCATTCTTCTTAATGCAGCGGATTGATAATCAGTTTATTACATTTTTCTTAAACATCCTCCAAAAAACACTGAACAATTTCTTCCGAAACTGTGAAGTATTTCTCAAGAAATTGCGAAGTGTTACGGCAGAAATTGTTCAGTGTTTTTGCGGAAGTTGTGAACCATCGAATTTTACCTTCTCAAAAAGGCCTCCATAACACAAAAAATGCATACAAATGAAACGGAAATGTCCGCATTCCAATGATGCTTTTGCAAGGATGCTATGCTTCAAGCGGCATAGAAGCAAGGATAAATGGCAAAGTATCCAATAATACTTGGCCATAGAAGCTTGCTCATATACAGGCTTCCCATTTTTGGGTTAGGTAATCTGCGGATATGCTTAGAGGTAAACTTTGCTGGGCTAAATTTATGTATTTTACCCGTTGGCGGAATTATAACCAATATGTACTTTATCTGTCGGTCCATTGTACGGCTTTGCGGGCGGATATCTCCGCTTTTGTCCAGAGATATCTCCGTCCTTGTCCGAAGATATCTCTGTCTTGGCCCGAAGATATCTCCGCCCGTGGGTTTC
>DWZE01000048.1 GCA_019118325.1 Candidatus Bacteroides intestinavium | reverse complement strand
GCTGATTATAGAAGTCATAAACGTTATTGCCGAAGTACTCAACTGTGACATCATGGTTCTGATAGAACAGGTAATATCAAACGACAAACAAATCAGAGCTGTGAAACTGGCCTTTGACAAGCTCGCGGTTGACGCCTGACAGGCTAAAATCACTTGCGAAACTTAAGTATAATAAGTAGATGTTCAAATTTAGTTTATATGATAGGAGTTAAGAGGTGAAGGAGTTACCACTCCGCTTTGCTCCGTTGGGAGTTAAGCCGATAGTAAGTCAATGAGTCGCCGTATACACAGAAGGTATTGGCTTAACTCCTTAACTTCTTAAACTCCTTAACTCCTCAAAAGATACTATCATTTGATTCTTGCGACTTACTTATATAAAATAGGTATGTCAGCGTTCGGTGAGCAGTTCGAGTTGGGGCACGACGATTTCGCCGCGGTGTAGCTCCACCAGTCCGCTGTTTTGCAGGGAATTCAGCACCTTCGATATGTTCATGCGGGTCTCGTTGCAGATACGGGCCAGGTCCTCCATCTTGATTTTCAGTATTTTCTCGCCGGTAGGCCGTTCGGCTTGGTTGGCGATGAAGCGGATGATGCGTTCCTCCACGTCGCCCGTGGAGGAGACTTGCAGGCGTCGGTGCAGTTTTTGGGCCCGGTTGCAGACGATGTTGAGGTAGTTCAGCCGGAATATCTCGTATTTGAACATCTCGTTCATGACGAAACGCTTGCTGATGCAGATGGTATGTGCCTTTTCCAGGGCGGTGTAAGTGGCGGTGAAAGTGGTGTACATGCCGAACATGGAGTAAGGCTCAAGGAGGCAAGGAGCTTCATATTGCTCGGTGAACTGGTAGATGCGGTCGACCGAAGGAGTCGTGGCGCTCACCCCTCCCTTCAGGACAAAGATGAAGCGGTCGCAATTGTCGCCGTAGGCGGCGATGATTTCGCCCGGTTTGTGTTGGGTGAAGTGTAGTTTAACTTTCTCCAGAATGCTAGTGAAGTCTTCGTGCGCCAATCCCTGAAAGAGGGGCAACTGCAGCAGTGTGTCAAACATTGTGTCCATATTGGGTCTTTGCCTCCTTGTTTTACGGCAAAAATACGCATTCTTGGGGGGATGGGGGTGACATTCCGCGCTTTTTTATCATTTCTTAATAGAGCGGTCGTCAACGGTTTTTCCAGAATGCGGAGTAGAACATCAGCATGACGGCAAACATCTCCAGACGTCCCAGCAGCATGAGGAACGAGCTGAGCCATTTGCCGGCTTCGGGCAGTGCGCTCCAGGAGTAGGCGGGGCCATAGTTGCCCAGGGCCAGACCCGCGTTGCCCATGCTGGAGACGGTGACGCTGATTGCTTCCATGAATTCCACGCCCATCAGCATGAAGAGCAGCCATCCTATCAGGATGCACAGCAGGTAGAGGCAGATGAAGATGCCCACGCTGAGCACCACGCTGGGAATGACGGTCTGGCGGTTGACCCGTATCTGCATCACGGCGTTGGGGTGCAGCAGCTTGCGGAAGTGATTGCGGATGCCGCGCGACATGATGAGCAGGCGCAGGTTCTTGATGCCGCCGCTGGTGGAGCCGGTACAGCCGCCTGCCAGCATGGCGTAGATGAGGAATATCCACGTGAAGGACGGCCATAGCATGTAGTCGTCTGTGGCGAAGCCGGTCGATGTGTGCAGCGTCACCACCTGGAAGAAGGCTTTGCGGAAAGCCTCTTCGACGCCGTAATTGTTCTTCAGAACCAAGGCCACCGCGATGCAAAGGGTCAGCACGAGGATGGAGCCCAGGAACCAGCGGGTCTCCTCGTCGCGCCAGATCTTGCCGAACTTGCCCTTCAGGCACGAGAAGTAGAGCGAGAAGTTGATGCCGGACAGGACCATGAAGATGGCTGTCACATATTCTATATATGGAGAGTTCCAGTAGGCGATGCTGGCCTGCTTGGTGGAGAGCCCCCCGGTGGATACCGTGGCAAACGTCTGGCAGACGGAGTCGAACCAGCCCATGCCGCCCAGGCGGAGCAAGACAGTCTGGCTGACGGTCAGGATCAGGTAGATGGTCCACAGCCAGCGGGCCATGGTGCTCACCTTGGGATGGATTTTGTCATGCGTCACGCCCACCGCCTCGGCCGAGAACAACTGCAGGTTGCTCCCGTCGCTGAAGGCGGGCAGGATGGCGATGGCGAAGAACACGATACCCAGGCCGCCTATCCAGTGCGTCAGCGAGCGCCAGAAGAGGATGGCGTGCGACTGCGTGTCGATGTCGTCCATGATGGTGGCTCCCGTGGTGGTGAAGCCGGACATGGTCTCGAAGAAGGCGTCGGCCACCGTGGGCACGCTGTGGCTCAGCAGGAAAGGCAGCATGCCGCAGAGGCTGAACAAGGCCCACGTCAGTGCGGCCACGCAATAGCCGTCGCGCTTGCTCATGCGCCGCTCGGCCTTTCGGCCGGCCAGCAGCAGCAATCCGGCCACTACGGCGGTGATGCCCGCCGAGAGCAGAAAGGCCAGCCCGTCCTGTTCGCCATAACCCCAGGCCACGCCCACGCAGGTGAGCAGCATGCACACTTCCACCAGCAAAAGGACGCCCAGCACACGGCAGATGATGCGCCGGTTGATGAGGCTGTTCCGTTTCTTGCTCGCTACATAAACACTGTCTGATATGTATCCTTCCATTGCTTGTCGATTTTCTGTTTTTTGAGTGTCTTGTCCGGGGATATCTCCGCGCGTGCCGGGAGATATCCCCGCGTCTGTCCGCAGATATCTCTGCCCGTACTGGCGGATATCTCTGCCGTGCCGGCGGGTGATATCCCGGAATTGCGGTGCAATACTACGATAATTTGTTCGAAATCTGAAAAAAAACGTGTTTTTTATTTTGTTTATGCGCATTATTTCGTACTTTTGGACGTTGCTACGAGATATGTGGCACAGATGAACCTGGACAATTAACCTTTAAATAAAGTACAACATGAGTTATTTACGATTTGACAAGACTCTGATGACCAACCTTCAAGAGTCTTTGCCGCGAGAAATACTCCGGACAAACAAGTCGGGCGCTTATCATTGTACGTCTATTGTGGATTGCAACACCCGCAAGTATCATGGCTTGCTGGTGATTCCCGTTCCTAATCTGGACGATGAGAATCACGTGTTGCTGTCTTCGCTGGACGAAACGGTGATTCAGCATGGCGCCGAATTCAACCTGGGACTGCATTATTATGGCAATGGCCACTTCAGCCCTAACGGTCACAAGTACATCCGCGAGTTCGATTGCGAGCACATCCCCGCCACCACCTACCGCGTGGGAGGCGTTATTCTGCGCAAGGAGAAGATTTTCGTTCACCATGAAAACCGTATCCTGATCCGCTACACCTTGGTGGATGCCCATTCTGCCACGACCCTCCGCCTTCGTCCCTTCCTGGCTTTCCGCAGCGTGCGCGAGTATACGCACGAGAATGCCCAGGCCAACCGCGACTACCAGCAGGTGGAGAACGGCATCAAGACGTGCATGTATCCCGGCTATCCCGAACTGTACATGCAGCTGAACAAGAAATGTGAGTTCCACTTCCAGCCGGACTGGTACCGTGGCATCGTCTACACCAAGGAGCAAGAGCGTGGTTACGATTTCAACGAAGACCTGTACGTGCCGGGCTATTTCGAGATGGACATCAAGAAGGGCGAGAGCATCGTCTTCTCCGCAGGCGTTTCCGAGGTGTCCACGCACAACCTCATCGAGACTTTCGAATACGAGGTGGCCGACCGCACGCCGCGCGACAACTTCCTGCACTGCCTGACCAACTCTGCCCACCAGTTCCACAACAAGCAGGGGGATGAGCATTACATCCTGGCCGGTTATCCGTGGTTCAAGTGCCGTGCGCGCGACCTCTTCATCTCCTTGCCGGGCCTCACGCTGGCCGTGGGCGAGCAAGATGAGTTCGAAGATGTGATGCAGACCGCCGCCAAAGCCCTCCGTCAGTACATGGCCGGTGAGCCGCTGACCTACAAGATTTATGAGATGGACCATCCGGACATCCTCCTGTGGGCCGTATGGACCCTCCAGCAGTATGCCAAGGAGACGTCGCGCGAGCACTGCCGCCAGATGTACGGCAGCCTCCTGCAGGACATCATGAAGTTTATCCTCAGCCGCAAGCACGACAACCTCTTCCTGCATGACAATGGCCTGCTCTACACCAACGGGACCGACCATGCCGTGACGTGGATGAACTCCACCGCCAACGGGCGTCCGGTCATTCCGCGTACGGGATATGTGGTCGAGGTCAATGCGTTGTGGTATAACGCCCTGCGCTTTGCCGCCGACATGGCGCGCGAAGGCGGTGACACCATCTACGCCGACAGCCTGGAGGCTCAGGCCGGACAGACGGCCAAGGCCTTCGTCGAGGTGTTCCGTAACGAATATGGCTACCTCTTCGACTATGTGGACGGCTATATGATGGACTGGAGCGTGCGCCCCAACATGATATTCGCCGTGGCCCTCGATTATTCACCGCTGGACAAGGTGCAGAAGAAGCAGGTGCTGGACATCGTTACCAAGGAACTGCTGACCCCCAAGGGCCTGCGCACGCTGAGCCCCAAGAGTGGCGGCTACAACCCCAACTACGTGGGGCCGCAGACGCAGCGCGACTACGCCTATCATCAGGGTACGGCCTGGCCCTGGCTGCTCGGCTTCTATGTGGAGGCCTACCTGCGCATCTACAAGACCAGCGGCTTGTCCTTCGTGGAGCGTGCCCTGGTCGGCATGGAAGACGAGATGACCTGCCACTGCATCGGCACCCTGCCCGAACTGTTCGACGGCAACCCGCCCTTCACCGGGCGCGGCGCAGTATCTTTCGCTATGAACGTGGCCGAAATCCTGCGCGCACTGAGATTATTGTCCAAGTATAACAACAACGCAGAATAATAAGGAGGAGGAACAGCATGAAAGTCTTAATGTTCGGATGGGAATTTCCTCCCAAGATATACGGCGGCCTGGCTGTCGCCACTTACGGCATCACGAAAGGCCTGAGCGTGCAGGGAGACGTGGAGACCACGTTCTGTATGCCCAAACCCTGCGGCGATGAAGAAAACTTCCTGAATATCATCGGTATGAACCAGGTGCCCATCGTATGGCGCGATGTGGATTATAATTGGTTGAAGGACCGTTTGGCTCCCGGCATGACGCCGGAGTTGTACTACGACCTGCGCAACCATATCTATGCCGATTTTTCATACATGCACGTCAATGACATCGGCTGCATGGAGTTTGCGGGCGGTTATCCGTCCAACCTGAATGATGAGATCAACAACTTCTCCATCATCGCAGGTGTGGTGGCCCGCCAGCAGCAGTTCGACATCATCCACGCACACGACTGGCTGACGTATCCTGCCGGCGTGCATGCCAAGATGGTCAGCGGCAAGCCGCTCTGCATCCATGTGCATGCCACGGACTTCGACCGCTCTCGCGGCAAGGTCAACCCCACCGTCTACGGCATCGAGAAGAACGGCATGGACTATGCCGACTGCATCATGTGCGTGTCCGAGCTGACGCGCCGTACGGTCATCAATGAATACCATCAGGATCCGCGCAAGGTATTTGCCGTGCATAATGCTGTGTATCCCTTGCCGCAGGAGTATCAGGACATACCGCGTCCCGTGCATGACAAGGAGAAAGTAGTTACCTTCCTGGGCCGTATCACGATGCAGAAGGGGCCCGAATACTTTGTCGAAGCAGCAGCCATGGTATTGAAGCGTACGCGCAACATCCGTTTCGTCATGGCCGGTTCGGGCGATATGATGAACGCCATGATCAACCTGGCCGCCGAGCGTGGCATAGCCGACCGTTTCCACTTCCCCGGCTTCATGAAAGGCAAGCAGGTGTATGAGGTTTATAAGGACAGCGACGTTTTCGTGATGCCATCAGTGTCCGAACCGTTCGGCATTGCACCGTTGGAGGCCATGCAGTGTGGCACGCCTTCCATCATCTCCAAGCAGTCCGGTTGCGGTGAGATTCTGACCAATGTCATCAAGACGGACTACTGGGACATCCACGCCATGGCCGACTACATCCATTCACTCTGCACCAATCCCGCCCTGTTCCAATATCTCCAGGAAGAAGGCAAGAAGGAGGTGGACGGCATCACGTGGGAGAAGGTGGCACTGAAGGTGCGCGGTCTTTACGATAATGTGTTAAGAAACTATAGGTAACCAATCAACAAAAACAATATTAGAGCAATGAGAACGATTTGTCTTTATTTCGAGATACACCAGATTATCCATCTGAAACGTTACCGTTTCTTCGACATCGGTAACGACCATTACTATTACGACGATTATGCCAATGAGACCGGCATGAACGACGTGGCCGAACGTTCCTACATCCCTGCGCTGAACACGCTCATTGAGATGGTGAAGAAGTCCGAGGGAGCCTTCAAGGTAGCCTTGTCCATTTCCGGCGTAGCGTTGGAGCAACTGGAAATCCACGCTCCGGCTGTCATTGACCTGCTGCACCAACTGAACGATACCGGCTGCTGCGAGTTCTTGGCCGAGCCTTACTCACATGGCCTCTCTTCGCTGGTCAATGAAGAATGCTTCATAGAGGAAGTGACCCGCCAGGCTGCCAAGATGAAAGAACTGTTTGGCAAGACACCCAAGGTGTTCCGCAACTCCAGCCTGATCTATTCGGACGAAATCGGTGCCGTGGTGGCTGGCATGGGCTTCAAGGGCATGCTGACGGAGGGTGCCAAGCACGTGTTGGGTTGGAAGAGTCCGCACTATGTGTACCATTGCAACATGAATCCCAACCTGAAGCTGTTGTTGCGTGACTACAAGCTGTCCGATGACATTAGCCTGCGTTTCTCCAACTCCGAATGGAACGAATATCCGCTCTTTGCCGACCGTTACATCGGCTGGATAGACTCCATGCCGCAGGAAGAGCAGGTCATCAACATCTTCATGGAACTGAGTGCCTTGGGCATTGCCCAGCCGTTGTCATCCAATATTCTGGAGTTCATCAAGGCCCTGCCTGTCTGTGCGAAGGAGAAAGGCATTACCTTCTCCACGCCGAGCGAGGTGATTGCCAAGTTGAAGTCCGTTTCGCAGCTGGACGTGCCCGATCCGATGTCTTGGCTGGACGAGGAGCGCGACACGAGCTGTCTGCTGGGCAACGTGATGCAGCGTGAGGCTTTCAACAAGCTCTACAGCGTGGCCGAGCGTGTACACCTCTGCAATGACCGTCGCATTAAGCAGGATTGGGACTATCTGCAGGCCAGCAACAACTTCCGCTTCATGACCACCAAGAACAGTGGTGTGGGGTTGAACCGTGGCATTTATGAGTCTCCCTATGATGCCTTCACCAACTATATGAACATCTTGGGTGATTTCATCAAACGTGTCAACTCGCTTTATCCGGAAGATGTGGACAACGAAGAACTGAATCCGTTGCTGACCACGATCAAGAATCAGGGTATTGAGATTGAGGAACTCCGCAAGGAATTGGAGAAGGCCCAGGCCAAGTTGAAGAAGGAAGAGAAAGCTGCTGCTCCCAAACGTCGGACGACCCGTAAAACAACGACCGGCGAGGCATAAGCCACGTTGTCTTCTTCTGACATCATAATAACGAAAAACTCCGCCGCATCACGCGGCGGAGTTTTTTTACAGTAATGTGTACGTGTAATAATAAATAATATGTAGGGATGAGATGAATTGAATTTCTTTGGATGGCGGATTATTCCTGCGGCTCGAAGCGCGTATAGGTCACTTCCAGTTTCAAGGCTTCTCCTTCAGGACCGCCCTGCAATTTGGCATAGCCCGGTTGCAGGTCGTGTTGGATGCCTATCATGCGTGCTGTCTGGCCACTGCGGTCGTAGGAAACGTAGACGGGTATCAGCAACACCTTGTTCCAGTCCGGATTGTCGCGCATCCATTGTTCTTCGTTCCAGCTGCTACCGGCGGCTTCGCGTGCCTGATTTTTCTCATTGATGCAAGTGGTAATCAGTCTGGCGATGTTGCTGAACGTATATTGATTGGTGCCTGCGGCGTTATGGGTGGCCACAAAGGAAGTGATGTTGTCCGTTATTTCATTGTCCTCGAAGAACCTGGCGTATTCCTGTTTGCGGATGAGCAGCACTTCGTCCGGCACGTTCATGGCGAAATCCTGTTTGTTCTCCTGCCTGTAGTTGGTGAAGGTCAGGCGGGCGCCGTTCAGCGTGTCGTTGGCCAGTTGCGTGTAGATTTCGTCATAGGGCAACGTGGCTTGTGTGAAGATGCCTGCGGGTGACTTCAGGTAGGTCCAGCCCTTTTCGTTGATCCGTTCGGACAGTTTTTCCGAGTTGAGAAAGTGGTTCACTTGTGTCACTTCCTTGGTGGACGCGAAGAGCGTGTTTGTACTATAATAGGTGGAGTCCGTGCCGTCCTGCTTCTTCAGCTTCACGCCCGTGCTGTCGTTGACATAGTAGAGGTGCAGGCGCATTTGCAGGGCCACATGGTTTACGTAGAGGATGGTGCCGTCGCCTTGATCGGTGGTCAGGTAGACGCCTTTGAAGACGTTCTCGATAAAGCTCTCCGCGTTGTCGAAGTAGTGGCGCGTATTGGGGTCCCGGTAGGGCTTCAGGATGCGGTCCTCGCCAAACTCTTTGGCGGGCAACTGAAAGACGATGCTGGGGGAGTAGGTGGGGTTGCCACTGGAGTCTGTGCCGTTGCGTATGGAGTCGGGCACAGTGGTGTCGTAGGCCGAATATGCCTTGCGACCCAGCAGTCCGCTTTCGTCGTAGTAGTCTTTCGGGTCAACATCCGTATAGCGGTTGTCGTAGTCCAGCGTGCGGTTCAATTCGTAGGCACTCATGCGGCAGGCGTTCAGTGAGTCGCCAAACCATTCGTCGTAGAACACTACCAGTCGGACGCCCGCCACGCTGTCTCCCGTCATGATGCCGGTGGCCTGTGTGGGGTTTCCTTCCGTATCCCAATCGGTCTCCTTGTACACTTCGGGCAGGGTAAAGTCCTCGGTGCAGGTCAGTGCCGTCAGGAATCCGCTTTCGTAGTAGCCGAAATCGGGGTCGCTGAAGCGGCCGATGTAGCCGGTGCTGGTCTTGGCGAACACGGATTCTGCCCGCACCGATTCTGTCTGTACGTCAAAAGAAACGGTATGGGATGCCATTCCGTCCGAGGGTGGCAGCATGTCCATACCCAATGAACCTGTATTGTCGTCGCAGCCGGATGCGATGGCCAGTGCCACGAGCAAGGTTCCGATATACTTCAATTTCATAGTTATGATTGAATCTCAGTCGTAGTTGTCAGTTGATTATTCTTCTTCGCCTCCCACCAGGTCATAGAAGTCGTTGCAGGCTTCGGCGAAGTTGTCGGCCTGGTATTCCAGGAAGGGCTTTCCGCATTGTCGGGCGTATGCGAGCACTTCTTCGTTGACGTGTTCGCTTTGCTGCACGATGCCGTCCGAGTAGTCGATGGCCAGTTTGCTCAAGGCGACAAAGTCCACATCTGCGGGGATGCCGGCCAGGTCTTTCTTGGCAATGCCTTTCATCAGCACGCGGTTGACGAATTCCGGGCCGAAGCTCTGCTTGAGGTCGTCGTCGTAGAGCGAGTAGACCACCTTGCTGTCCCGGAATGAGGGCTCCTCGCGGTAGGCACGCTTGATGTAGAGGGGAGCCAGCGCGCTGATCCACCCGTGACAATGTATGATGTCGGGCTGCCAGCGCAGTTTTTTCACTGTTTCCAGCACACCGCGGGCGTAGAAGACGGCCCGTTCGTCGTTGTCCTCATACTCGTTGCCGTGCTCGTCGCGGGCTTGCAGGCGGTTCTGGAAGTAGTCGTCGTTGTCAATGAAGTACACCTGCATACGTGACGACTGTATGGAGGCCACCTTGATGATGAGCGGATGGTCGGTGTCGTCAATGATGAGGTTCATGCCCGAAAGCCGTATGACTTCGTGCAATTGGTTTCTGCGTTCGTTGATGTCTCCCCACTTGGGCATGAAGGTTCTAATTTCCCGTCCTTTGTCTTGGATGGCCGACGGCAGGTTGCGGCCTATCAGGGCCATTTCGGAGTCGGCGACGTAAGGAGTGATTTCTTGCGTGATGAATAAAACCTTGTTTACCTTTGTCATAAGCGCTAATGTTCTCAATTATTGCGCAAAGATACGAAAAAAAACGCTTGGTCGTGCATCCTATCTGCTCCTATTATTCCTTATGTTTTGTTAAGGGCTTGTTTTTCAGTGGCCTGTGTCGGGCTGTTCATGTGTGGAAGGGGGAATTTTTCTGCATAAAATCCGCCTATTTTTTCGTTATGTGGCAAATATTGACTTATTTTGCACCCGATTTGCGGCGGCTGCCTCCGGGATATGCCTGCTTACGGGCGGAGATATCATGGCCCGGAGGCGGGGATATCATGGCCCGGGGGCGGAGACTACTGCGCCTATGCCCTGTGCCGCAATGAGATAGGAGTTAATAACTTTTTTCAATCACAATGAAAGTAATACATACAGTCGCAGCCTTGCAGGCCGAGTTGTCTGCCTTGCGGGCCGAAGGTAAAAGTGTTGGTCTGGTCCCCACGATGGGCGCCCTCCATGCAGGGCACGCCTCGCTGGTGGACCGCAGTGTGAAAGAGAATGACGTGACGGTGGTCAGCGTGTTTGTCAACCCCACGCAGTTCAATGACAAAAATGATTTGTTGAAGTATCCGCGTACGCTGGAGGCCGATTGCGCCCTGCTCGAACAGCACGGTGCCGCCATCGCCTTCGCCCCGTCGGTGGAGGAGGTCTATCCCGAGCCGGACACGCGCCAATTCAGTTATGCCCCGCTGGACACGGTGATGGAGGGCAAGTACCGTCCCGGCCATTTCAACGGTGTCTGCCAGGTGGTGAGCAAGCTCTTTGACATGGTGAAGCCCGACCGCGCCTACTTTGGCGAAAAGGACTTCCAGCAGCTGGCCATCGTCCGCGAGATGGTTCGGCAGATGCATTTCCCCCTCGAAATAAAGGGCTGCCCGATAGTCCGCGAAGCCGACGGCTTGGCCTTGAGCAGCCGCAACAAGCGCCTGACGCTCGAACAGCGCACCCAGGCCCTGCAGATTTCGCAGACGCTTTTCGCCAGCGTGGATTACGCCAAGACGCACACCGTGCAGGAGACCCGGCAGTTTGTGGAAAACCGCATCGCCCAGGCTCCCGGCCTGACGCTGGAGTATTTTGAACTGGTGGACGGCAACACGCTGCAAAGCATTGCCGACTGGAAGGATACGACGTATCCAGTGGGCTGCATCACCGTATTCTGCGGGGAAGTCCGCCTGATTGACAACATTAAATACTAATTTTAATGAAGAATGAAGAATTAAGGAGGGGAGGAATCTTGCCGAGTCGCTGAGGTTTCGGAGGATTCTGAGTGTTCACCGTAAATTCTTCATTCTTCATTCTTTATTCTTCATTACTTAAAGATGTTTATTGAAGTTCTGAAATCGAAAATCCATTGCGCCCGTGTCACCGAGGCCAATCTCAACTACATGGGCAGCATCACCATCGACGAAGACCTGCTGGACGCGGCAGGCATGATTGCCGGCGAGAAGGTGGCCATTGTGGACAACAACAACGGCGAGCGCTTCGAGACCTATATCATCAAGGGCGAACGCGGCAGCGGGTGCATCTGCCTGAACGGCGCCGCCGCAAGGAAAGTGCAGCCGGACGACATCGTCATCATCATGTCCTACGCCCTGATGGACTTTGAGGAGGCCAAGACGTTCAAGCCGACGGTCATCTTCCCCGACCCGTCTACAAACCGCCTGGTATAGGCGGCAGATAGCAAGCAGACACAAATTAAACCGCAAAATTTAGTATAGTGAGAAAGATTTATTGCATCATTGCATGTTTGTTGGGCGGACTTGCCGCCTTGTGTTCATCATGCGCCGGGACACCGGAAGAGGCTGCTCCCGCGCCGAAAGCCAAACACGTTGTCTATATCGGCCTGGACGGCTGGGGGGCATACAGTGTGGAGAAAGCCGATATGCCTACAGTCAAGGGACTGATGGCCAAAGGCTGCTACACGTTGCAGAAGCGCACCGTGTTGCCGTCGTCCAGTGCCGTCAACTGGGCTTCCATGTTCATGGGCGCCGGGCCGGAGCTGCACGGCTACACCCAGTGGGGCTCGCGCACGCCGGAACTGCCTTCGCGAGTGATTGTGAAAAACAACATTTAGAAGAAGCCCGCACTGGTGGCCATCTGTTTTGACAATCCGGACCATGTGGGCCATGCCGTGGGTCACGACACGCCGGAGTATTACGACAAGCTGAAGGAACTGGACGGCTACATCGCCCGCATCGTGCAGGCCGTGGACGAGGCTGGCATGACGGATGAGACCATCTTCATCATCACTTCCGATCACGGCGGCATCGGCCAGGGCCACGGCGGCATCACGATGCAGGAGATGGAGACGCCCTTCATCATTGCCGGCAAGGGAGTCAAGGCCGGTGGCGAGTTCCAGGAGAGCATGATGCAGTATGACGTGGCCGCCACGATGGCTTACATCTTTGCCCTCCAGCAGCCGCAGGTGTGGATAGGCCGCCCCATGACGCAAGTATTTGAATAGAATAATTGTCAGATAATAGTAGAGGCGTGGCGCGCCACGTCTCTACAACAGATACCAGTAATCCCCTCCATCTTCTCCTTCTTGTAGGTATCCTCCGCGCGGCACTTGCCGCCAGGCGCACAAGGCACCCATGTAGTCTGGATACGGTCCTACGGCACACATGATGGCGCACCCCCAGCACAGTGAGGCCAGGGCTTTGGCATCGGCAGGGCAGAGCAGGAAGACAATCAAAATATAAAATGGCACGCAGATGACACTGATTAAACAGATTTTCACAGATTTGTCTAACTGTAAATCAACGAAGTATAATCAGTGGTCATCTGTCGCATCTGCGTCATCTGCGTGCCATTTTATATTTTGACACACTCCCTTGTTAATCAGTCAGCCTCAGCCGTGAAGCTGCTTGTCCATTGCAGCGGCCGCACGCCGTCCGTCGCCCATGGCCAGGATGACCGTCGCTCCGCCGCGCACGATGTCGCCGCCGGCGAAGATGAAGGGGATGGATGACTGCATGTCGTCGTTCACGGCGATGGTGCCCTTGCGGCCCAGTTCCAGTCCTTCGACAGAGTGGGGCACGATGGGGTTGGGGCTTACGCCCACGCTGACGATGGCCAGGTCGATGTCCAGCGTCTCCGTGGCACCGGGGATGGGCACGGGGCTGCGGCGGCCGCTTGCGTCGGGTTCGCCCAGTTCCATCTTCTGGAGGACGACTTGCTTCACGCGGCCCTGTTCGTCGGCCAGGTATTCAATGGGGTTGTGCAAGGTGAGGAACTCCACGCCTTCTTCCTTGGCGTGCTTCACTTCCTCGATGCGGGCGGGCATTTCGGCCTCGCTGCGGCGATAGACGATGATGGCACGCTCGGCACCCAGGCGTTTGGCGGTGCGCACGGAGTCCATGGCCGTGTTGCCGCCGCCGATGACCACCACGCGCTTGCCGAAGGGCACGGGAGTGTCGCTGTCCTCGCTGGCGGCGTCCATCAGGTTGACGCGCGTCAGGTATTCGTTGGACGAGAGGATGTTGATGGAGTTCTCGCCGGGGATGTTCATGAAGTTGGGCAGGCCCGCGCCACTGGCTACGAACACGCCCCGGAAGCCGGCTTCTTTCAGCTGGGCGATGCTGAGCGTCT
>DWZE01000047.1 GCA_019118325.1 Candidatus Bacteroides intestinavium | reverse complement strand
TTTTTTGTGCGTATTTCATGTTTGATTTGAGGTATGCCTGCGCCCGTGCTTACCCATGTCCCGAAGCACGGGCGCAGGCATGGGTAAGCACGGGCGGGGATATAGGTAAGCAAATGCTTTCGAAGATTGTCAAAATGATATTAAAACCAGCAAATTTCATCGGTATATATGCTGGATATATCGACAAAATTTCCGATATTTGCCAAAAACCCGACACCATGGAACCTATACGTAGTTTCGAACAACTGACCCGACACTTACAGACACAGAACCGGCGGAAACGCATCGCCGTGGTCTGCGCCAATGACCCCAATACGGAATATGCCATTGCCCGCTCGCTGGAGGAGGGCATTGCCGAGTTCCTGATGATTGGCAATCCTGCCATCCTGGAACGTTACCCCACACTGAAGCAATACCCTGACCTGGTGCACGTCATCCCGGAAGATGACCCCGATACCGCAGCCCGGCGCGCCGTGCAAATCGTGCGCGAAGGCAAAGCCGACATCCTGATGAAGGGTATCATCAACACCGACAACCTGCTGCACGCCATTCTGGACAAGGAACACGGTCTCCTGCCAAAGGGGAAAATCCTGACTCACCTGGCCGTGGTGCAGATTCCGACGTATGACAAACTGCTGTTCTTCTCCGATGCGGCGGTCATCCCCCGCCCCACCCTCCAACAGCGCATCGAAATGATACAATACGCCATCCGCAGCTGCCGGCACTTCGGCATCATGCAGCCGCGTATTGCCCTCATCCACTGTACGGAGAAAGTCAGTGCCAAATTCCCCCACTCGCTGGACTACGTGAACATCGTCGAACTGGCCGAAGCAGGCGAATTCGGTGACGTCATCATCGACGGACCGCTGGATGTCAAGACTGCCTGTGAGAAAACGAGCGGTGACATCAAAGGCATCGTCTCACCCATCGGAGGAGAAGCCGATGTACTCATCTTCCCCAACATCGAGAGCGGCAATGCCTTCTACAAGACGGTTTCCCTCTTCTGCCATGCCGATATGGCCGGACTGCTCCAGGGACCTGTCTGCCCGGTGGTGCTGCCTTCGCGCAGTGATTCCGGCCTGTCGAAATACTACAGCATCGCCATGGCATGCCTGACTAGCGTTTAGTATTTAGTGATGAGTGATTAGTACAAAAAGGAAAACTAACCGCTCATCACTAACCGCTCATCACTAAACACTAATCACTAATCACCAACCACTAATCACTCATCACTAACCACTAATCACTCATGAACATCCTTGCCATCAACCCCGGCTCTACCTCCACCAAACTGGCCGTCTTCGAAGACGAGACTCCCCGCCTGACTCGCACCCTGCGCCATTCGGTGGAGGAGCTTTCCACCTTTCCACAGACCACTGACCAGTTTGAGTTCCGTAAGGACCTCGTACTGCGCGAACTGGAAGCCGACGGCATTCCCCTGCAATTCGATGCTGTCATTGGCCGCGGAGGTCTGTTCAAGCCCATTCCCGGCGGCGTATACGAAATCAACGACCTCATGTTGCATGATGCCCGTCATGCCTCACGTCCCCATGCCTGTAATCTGGGCTGCCTCATTGCCGCCGACCTGGCCGCCCGCATTCCCGGTTGCCGCGCCTTTATAGCCGACCCCGGCGTAACGGACGAACTGGAGGAGGTATCCCGCATTACCGGATCGCCCCTCATGCCGCGCATCACTATCTGGCACGCCCTCAACCAACGTGCCATCGCGCGTCGCTACGCCCGTGAGCAGGGCACATGCTACGAAGACCTCAACCTCATCATCTGCCACCTGGGCGGAGGCATCTCCATCGGCACCCACCTCCGGGGACGGTGCATCGATGTGAACAATGCGCTGGATGGCGAAGGTCCCTTCTCGCCCGAACGCGCCGGTACCCTGCCCGCCGGCCCCCTGATAGACCTCTGCTATTCGGGACGCTTCACTCGCGAAGAGCTGAAAAAGCGCATCTCCGGACACGCAGGACTGGCCGCCCACCTGGGAACAACGGACGTACCCACCATCGTTTCCCGCATCGCGGAAGGTGACCGACATGCCGAACTGGTACTGAACGCCATGATCTACCAGACAGCCAAGAGCATCGGAGCCGCTGCCACCGTGCTCTATGGACAGGTGGACGCTATCCTGCTGACAGGCGGCATCGCACATAGCGACTATGTCATCTCCCGCCTGACGGAGCGCGTTTCCTTCCTGGCCCCCGTCCACGTCTATCCCGGCGAAGATGAACTGGAGGCTTTGGCCCTGAATGCGTTGGGAGCGCTACGGGGAGAGCTGAAAATACAGGAATACAAGTAAATCAGGAATAGCAAGCTTCTATGGCCAAGTATCATTGGATACTTCGCCATTTATCATTGCTTCTATGCCGGTTGAAGCATAGCATCCTTTAAAAGCATAGTTGAAGAGGACGCGGCATTCATTTCACTTCAAATAGCATCGGAGATTCCCTCCGGAGGCAGACTTCACTCAGTCTTTCTGCCCCGGAGGGAATCCTCTTTTATTTCCGTCGTCCCATCCAAGTCCACTGATGCCAAATGTGCTCCAACGGTCCCTGCTTATGCTTGGAAAGCCACCACTTGCAGAACTGCACCTGCAACAAGAAGGTACAGAAGCCTATAAGCAGGCTCACCGTATAGCCACAATAAGGAGCCAAGGAGAGGCCGAAAGGAAAGTAGATGACAGAACCGATGATGGACTGCGTGATGTAGTTCGTCAGACTCATCCTGCCATAGTAACGCAGGCCATTGACCGCGCGGCTGAACCGTCCGCTTTGATAAAACCACACGAACGAAGCTACCAGCACACCGGTGAAAGCCAGCTTCTGCCACATGTCAAAGGCCGTTCCGGCTGTTTGCTGCACAAAAGCATCGCCTTTCATGATCAGCTCTTTCAGCGAATAGAGGGGTCCAAAGGCAAGAGCCGAGATGGCCAACACTTTGACCCAGAAACGAGAGTGTCCTTCCGACGGGACAAAAAGTTCCTTCCTGCCCAGGTAGAAACCCAACAGGAACAAACCGGCCGTTTGCAGGTAGCGGCCGGCGTTCACGGCCCACAACAAACTGGCTTTCTGCCCCAACGTAATGTTGGTCCAAATGAAATCTCCGAAATCACCGGCCTTGGTACAAGCGGCCACCGCCGCATACATCTCGCCGACCTTGAGATCGGGCAACTGATGGGCAGGATTGAAAAGATGGGCCAAATAATGGTACCATTCCACGGGTTGCAGCAAGAACAGGATTGCCGTTATCAAAAGCGCCTTGTCGCTCCAGTTGCGTGTGAGGAACAGCACCAGACCGACCACGACAAACAGCAGCAGCACATCGCCTGCCGGGAAAAAAGCCGCATTGAGCGTGGCAAAACCGGCCAACAAGAGCAAACGCCACAGAAAGCGATAGCCGAAATCCTTTCCCTGCTCCTTCTGGTTATGAGTCTGAATATGGAAGGTAAAGCCGAACAACAGGGCAAATATGGCGTATGCCTTTCCCGCAAAAAGGGCAAAGACACCGTTGAAAACGCCTTGATCTAACGTCTGTAGCCAACCGGGCGAATCAGCCGGATAGACCGGATATATGAAATGTTCCAAGTTGTGTACCAAGATAATTGCCATAACGGCAAATCCGCGCAAGCCATCTACGACCTCGATGCGGGGAGTCTTCCGAATAAGTCGTTCCATTGTGTTTGATAATTTGATTTATGCGGCTGCAAAGATGAGATTCTAATCCCAAATAGCAAAAAAACTTCAGCCCAGTTTGAACAAAAGACAGGTTCCCGGCGTTACCTTGTAGAGAACAATTAAAAAGATTATCAACCAGACAAATAAGAAGAACAAATGGAAAAATACGTTTGCACTGTATGCGGCTATGTCTATGACCCCGCCCTCGGCGACCCGGAAAACGGCATTACACCCGGAACTGCTTTCAATGATTTGCCCGACGACTGGGTATGCCCGCTCTGTGGCGTTGGCAAGGAAGACTTTGAAGCCAATGAATAAATAAGGTAGGAACAAACAGCGGTTGACTGCGGGAAGAGTCCCGGATAGTCAACCGCTGTTATTTGAAAACCGGGCTGCTATTCAGGCCGACTTCTTCTCCTTCACCTCGCTGCTGGCTTCTACGACATTCACCACATAGTCACCCAGCTTCTCACACTCGGCGATGATATCCATATAGTAGACGCCCATCTGATAACTGTACAGCTTATTGTTGACATCCACGATATTCTGGTTCTTCAACTGGTTGCGGTAATTGTTGATTTCGTTCTCCAGATTGAATGAACGGTTAACGTCCACCTGCGCGTGCTCCGTCCGCTCCACCACGGCAATCATCTGCACCAAAGCATCGTCCACCAGTTTCATCATGGTGTGGATGTGTTCGTATTGCTTCTCCGTGAAATCTTCGTCCGACTGACGCTTGCGGTTGACGGTACGTGCCAGGTTATAGCAACTGTCGCCAATACTTTCTATCTCCGTCACCTCGCGCAACATATCCCGTATCTGCAACTTGCTCTCCGAACTCAACCTTCCCTCCGACACTTTGTTCAGGTAATTGGCGATTTCCAATTCCATGCTGTCGCTGATGTTCTCATATTTCTCTATCCGGCTGAACAACTTGTTGAAGTCATCGCCCTTCTCCGTGTGCAGCAAATCACGCACCATGCCGAACATGCGGTGAATGCGCTCTGCAAAAAGATGGATTTCCTTACTGGCCTGCAGGATGGACAGCTCGGACGTAGACAACATGCCACCCGTAATGAAGCGCAACCGATATTCCTCATCCTGCTCCTTCTGCGGTATAAGGACGCAGACCGTACGCTCGATAAACTTCACGAACCAAATCAGCACCAATACGTTGCAGACATTGAACGCCGTATGGAAGGCCGACAACATATAAGGTACGGCCACCGACATCTCCGTTACGCCCATTACATTCTCCACGAACCACGATACCGCCCCTGTAAAGAACGGGAACACACACAACACCCAGATGACACCGAACACGTTGAACACCAGATGAGCCAAGGCAGCCCGTCGTGCCTGCGTATTGCCTGTCAGAGCCGCCAGATTGGCCGTAATGGTCGTACCGATGTTTTCGCCCAACACCAAGGCAGCACCCAATTCAAAACTAATCCAACCGTTGGCACACATGATGAGGGTGATGGCCATCGTGGCCGAGGATGCCTGCACCACCATCGTCAGGACAGTGCCAATCAGCACAAACAGCAACACCGAACCGAAACCCATGTCCGTATAGTTCTGCACGAAAGCCAGCATTTCGGGATTCTTCTCCAAATCGGGTGCATTGGCCTGCAGCATGGATAACCCCATGAAAAGGAAAGAGAAGCCGAAGATAAACTCGCCCACTGACTTACGGGAACTTTTCTGCGAGAAGATCAACAAGATGCCAAAGGCCAACAATGGCAAGGCAAAGGCCGAAACATCCACCTGGAAGCCCAATGCCGAAATAATCCAAGCCGTCACCGTAGTACCGATATTGGCACCCATGATGACGCTGATGGACTGGGCCAATGTCAGCAGCCCTGCATTGACAAAACTCACCACCATCACCGTGGTGGCCGACGAAGATTGCACCAGGGCCGTTATCAACGAACCCGTCAAGACACCAGTCACACGGTTGGTCGTCATCACCGTCAAAATCTTGCGCAGACGATCACCCGCAAACTTCTGCAGCCCTTCGCTCATAATCTTCATACCATAGAGGAACAAAGCCAGCGAACCGAGCAACTTTAACAAATCATAAAAAGAATATTCCATCTATAATTATTTAAGGGGTTTCTTTGCGGCCAGTGTTTTTACTCCTATCTTTAAGCAGTGAAACCCAATAAAGAGAGGAAGGCATGAAACACATGTTACAAATCTGTTGCAAAAATAATAATATTTCCAAAGAGTTTCCCATTGGAAGCACACTTTTGGAGATTTATCAGGACTTAAACCTTGATTTTCCTTATCAAGTGGTCAGCGCCAAGGTCAATAACCGCTCGGAAGGCCTCAACTTCCGGGTCTACAACAACAAAGACGTGGAGTTCCTCGATGTGCGTGCCCCTTCCGGTATGCGCACCTACGTCCGTTCCCTGTGCTTCATTCTCTACAAGGCGGTGCGCGAACTTTTTCCTCAAGGCAAACTGTACGTGGAACACCCCGTGTCGAAAGGATACTTCTGCAACCTACGTATCGGCCGCCCCATCGAACTGGCCGACGTCACCGCCATCAAACAACGCATGCGGGAAATCATCGCCGAAGACATTCCTTTCCGCCGCACCGAATGCCACACCACCGAGGCTGTGCGCATCTTCAGCGAACGGGGCATGAACGACAAGGTGAAACTGCTGGAAACCTCCGGCTCGCTCTACACTTTTTATTATACGTTAGGAGACACGGTAGATTACTACTACGGCAACCTCCTGCCCAGCACTGGCTTCATTTATCTCTTTGACCTCGTGAAGTATTACGATGGCCTCTTGCTCCGCATCCCCAATAAACAGAATCCGCTGATACTGGACGAAATGGTAAAGCAGGAAAAGATGCTGGACATCTTCAAGGAACACCTGCATTGGAACCACATCATGGGCCTGAGCAACGTGGGCGACTTCAACCTGGCCTGCCAGAAAGGACTGGCCACCGACCTCATCAAAGTGGCCGAGGCCCTGCAGGAAAAGAAAATCGCCCAGATTGCCGATGAAATCTACCGCCGCTGCCAGGAAGACAGTGCACACAGCCGCCTGGTACTGATTGCCGGACCATCCTCTTCCGGAAAGACCACCTTCAGCAAGCGCCTTTCCATCCAGCTGATGACCAACGGACTGCGGCCCTACCCCATCTCGCTGGACGACTACTTCGTAGACCGCGAAAAGACTCCGCTCGATGCCCAGGGGAACTACGACTATGAATCGCTCTACGCCCTCGACCTTCAGTTGTTCAACGAACATCTGCGCGCCCTGCTGAACGGCGAGGAGGTGGAACTGCCACGCTACAACTTCCTCACGGGCAAACAGGAGTTCCGGGGTGAAAAACTGCGCATCGACCACCACACCGTGCTCATCCTGGAAGGCATCCATGCCCTCAACCCCGAGCTGACGCCCCAAATACCCAATGAGAACAAATTCAAAATCTATGTCTCCGCGCTGACCACCATCTCGCTGGACGACCATAACTGGATTCCTACTACGGACAACCGCCTGTTGCGCCGCATCATCCGCGACTTTAACTACCGTGGCTGTTCAGCAAGGGAAACCATCTCACGCTGGCCCAGCGTACGCGCCGGCGAAGACAAATGGATTTTCCCCTATCAGGAGAATGCCGACGTGATGTTCAATTCCGCCCTGCTGTTCGAATTCGCCGTCCTGCGCTACCATGCCGAGCCTATCCTGAACAGCGTGCCACGCAACTGTCCGGAGTATGCCGAGGCCTACCGGCTGCTGAAGTTCATCCAATACTTCACGCCACTGCAAGACAAAGAGATTCCACCCACATCGCTGTTGCGCGAGTTCCTGGGTGGGAGCAGCTTCAAGTACTGACGCAGAAAGGGCGTGCCACAATGAACACATGGCACGCCCTTTCTTTTTCATCTCTTATATGTAAGCCTTGTACGGCCGCTCCCCGTTACCAACCGGGATTCTGCTCCAGCTCGGGATTGAGCTGCAACTCATTGGTCGGGATGGGCAGCAGGTACATCTTGTCATCCCATTGACGGCTGTTGGCACCGATGGACAGGTCCGAATTGGTGTAAGACGAGTAGACTATGGCGTAACCCTCATCGGCACGCGTGCCGGTAGTCACCTTCTTACCCACGTAGGTCATCGGGTTTTCCAGAAGTTCACCGGCCTTCCAACGGCAGAGGTCGTTCCACCGGAAGCCTTCACCGGCCAGTTCGATGCGGCGCTCGCGGCGAATCTCCTGCAACAACGGACTGATATCAGTGCCATAGTCCGGCCAGTCGGGATCGGTAAAGCCCACATCCAGCGTCAGATGAGGCATGCCCACACGGTCGCGCAATACATTGATGGTGTTGTCCAGGTCAGTCTGGTCAATATCACCCAGTTCAGCCTTGGCCTCGGCATTGATGAGCAACGTCTCGGCGTAGCGGTAGGCAATGCCGTCTGCCGTCTCCAGCATATACCCCAGATGCCCCGTAGACGGGTCATAGCCTTTGATGGTCTGATAGCCCGTGGTGCAGTAGGTATTGACGTAGGCGTCGTCACTCGCCACTTCATGTCCCACGAAAGCAGAGTTCCCCTCAAAGAATTCATTGTTGAGCACCATCTGCTTCAGGCGCGGGTCACGGTTGGCAAACTCTTCTTCGATGGTGGCATCATCGGTCGGATAGGAGGTCAAAGACTTCGGAAGGCCGTCCGCATAGAGATAGCTGTCTATGAAATCCTTGGAGAAACCGGTATTGGCCTCCCAGGCGCCATGCCCCCAGTTATGCAGGCGCAACGGGTCTTCATAGTCTATGTAGAGGATGGCCTCGCTCAGATTGCTCTTGTCATCCAGGATATACATATTATAATAGTCGTGCTCCGGGTCGCCGGTGCTGTAGATGCTGTAGTTGCCGGAATTGATCAGTTCGTCACTGGCCTCAACGGCTTGCTGCAGGAGGTCTTCATATTCGTAGCCCAGGTCCGTGTGATACTTGTAGTAGGTCCCTTCGTACAGGCAGACACGGGCTTTGATGTGGCGGGCCACATCGGCGGTCAGGCGGTTGTCGCTGGAGCTGACGCGCCCCTCAGGCAGCCACTCGATGGCAAAGTCCAGGTCTTCGATGATGTGCTGCACGACCTCATTGCGCGGCGTGCGCGGACCGTACAGTTCCTCGCTGTCCGTGTTCAGGTCTTCCTCCAGCCAAGGCACATCGCCGTAGGTCATCACCTTGCTGAAGTATTGCAGGGCGCGGAAAAAGCGTATCTCGCCCACATACTGGTTGATTTCACTTTCATCGCCCGTCACCGCTTCATAGTGGGTCATGAAATAGTTGAGACTGCGAATGGTAGACCAGGCGCTTTTCGACCAGTTGTCATCTTCGGTGGGCACGGCATACTGTTGCCAGATGTACGACTCGAGGCTGCGGGGCACCTGGTTGTCACTCCAGGTGTCATCGTAGTTGGATACGCCGCCCGGCAACGTGCTGTAAAAGTAATTGGCATACGTTTCCAGGTCGCTGACCGAGGACCAGTAAGTCTGGTCGTTGATGTTTTGGGGCGACCGTTCCAGGAAGGCATCGTTACAGCCGGTCAAGGTGGTGACCCCTATGATAGAACTGTATAATAAATATTTCAGTTTCATGATGTTCTGTATTTATAGGTTATTAGAATGTCAGGCTGACACCCAGGGAAAGGGCGCGCTGCATCGGATACTCGTACGGGTTGTCCAGTTCCGGGTCAAAGCCTTCGGGCGTATGCTTGATGGTGAACAGGTTCTCTGCCGAGAAGTAGATGCGTGCCTTCTGGATATAGGCCTTCTGCGTCAGCGCTTCCGGCAGGGTATAACCGAAGGTCAGGGACTTCAGACGCAGGTAGGAGGCATCCAGCAGGTAGCGGGTCTGCTTCACGCTGATCGGCCCGGAGCCGTTGAAGCGTGCCACCGGGAAGTAGGCATCGGTGTTGTCCTCCCTCCAATAGTCATTGGCATAACCTTGCGGCACCTGCCATTCACTGCCATACTGGTAGTAGTAGTTGCTGGGCAGATACATATCGCGCTTGCCCACACCCTGGAAGAAGATGCCGAGGTCAAAGCCCTTCCAGTCGGCCGTGATGTTGAAGCCGTAGCGGTAGCGGGCAGTGGTATTGCCGATGACGCGCCGGTCGCCCGGATCGTCCACGGTGTTGGAGCCGTTGTTCACCTCGCCGTCGCCGTTGATATCCCAGAAGCGGATGTCACCCGGAATCTTGCTCAGGCCACCGTCCACCTGCGACTGGTCCGGTGCATTGGCAATTTCTTCTTCGGACTGGAACAGGCTTGATTCATAACCCCAGATTTCGCCGATCTTCATACCTACGTAGTAAGTGCTGGCCAACGACTTGGTGGGGTTGTCATACTTGGTGATGACGGCCTGCGCATCCGAGATGTTGAAGCCTACGGAGTAGTGCAGCCCGTTCTCCAGGCGGTCGTTCCACGTCAGGGCCAGTTCCCAACCGTACGTCTTCAGGTCGGAGGCATTCTCCTCCGGCTCGCTGGCGCCCAGGATGCTGGGCAACAGTTTACCCGTTCCCAACATGCCGGTAGTCTTACGCTGGTAATAGTCGAAGGTACCTGTCAGGCGATTGTTCAGGATGGTGAAGTCCAGACCGAGGTCCCACTGCGTCACCCTCTCCCATGTCACGGTGTTGCTCACCAGTCCGCCCGGCCGCACGTAGCGCGCCTGCTCTCCGCCGAAGAGGTAACTTGTGTTGCCCGTGCTATACGTAGAGAGGTAAGAGTACCAGCCATTGTCAATGGACTGGTTGGCCTGGCTACCATAAGAGGCCCTGAGCTTCAAGTCGTCGAAGAAGTTGCGGGTGGATTCCTTGAACCATTCTTCCTCGCTCAGTCTCCAGCCTGCGGAGAAAGAAGGATTGAACACGGCACGGTCGTTCTTCGGGAACTTGGACGAAAGGTCGTAACGTCCGTTCAACTCCAGCAGGTAGCGGTCATTGAACGTGTAGTTGATGCGGGCGAATCCGCTGCGGGTAGCCCAACTGTCATCCGAGTTGCTGACGCTTCTGTCGCCCGTGGCATAGCTCATGGAGGGCAGATCGTTGTAAATCAGTTCCTCGCGGTAAGCGTAGAAGTAGCGGGTGTGCTTGGTCTCCTGGTTATAACCCAGCATGGCCTTGAAGTAGTGCTTGCCCCAGGTCTTCTCGTAGTTGCCCACAAGGTTGAAGGCATTGTACGTGTCATTGTTCTGGTACTCCTGCACATAGTTAGGGTCAGAATATTGGAACACCTGCAGGAAACGTCCGCCTTCGCCGTATTCGTTGTACGAGGTGGCGTGGTCCTTGTGGTGCTCGGCATAGTAGTTGAACGTGTAGTCCATCTTGATGCTCAGCCCGTCCAGCGGCTTGATTTCCATGGCCAGCGTGTTCCAGAAGTCATTCTTCGTAGTCGTGCGCGTACCTCCCTCTTCCAGCACGGCGGCAAAGTTGGTGTAGTTGCCCTGTCCGGACCAGTTGCCATCGGGATGCTTCACGGGCATCAGGGGCGACGAATCGTTACCAATCCACGCTTCGCCGTGGGTGTTGTCCTGGGCCAGGCCGTCCAGCTCCGTGCGGATGTAAGTGGTCTTCATCGAGAAACTCAGCCACTTGTTGACGTCGTAGCTGATGTTGTTCACCACGTTGAACTTACGATATTGCTCATTGCCGTAGCGCAACAGCGAGCCTTGGTCCATGTAACCCACGGAGGTGTAGTAGGTAGTCTTGTCACCGCCGCCGCTGATGTTGACGTTGTACTTCTGCAGCGGATAGCTCTTCTTGTACATCTCCGCCATCCAGTCCGTGTTGCCGCAATAGCCATATTTGCCCTGCGACATCATGCTGTACCACATGCTCTCCGTATCGGTGGGGTCATAGAACACCGGTTCATTGTTCACCGGGTCGTTGTAGTAAGCGATGATGTGCTCCATGTCTCCCTCGCTGAAATACATCCGGTCATTGGTATTCATGGAGGCATTGTTCATCCAGTTCATGTACTCGATGGAGTTCATGTAGCTGGGACGCGTCGTCGGACTGTTCCACGAGATGGATGCGTCGAGCGACACGCGCGTCGGCTGGTTCTTCCGGCCTCCCTTGGTAGTAATCAATACGACACCGAAGGCGGCACGCGAACCGTAGATGGAGGCGGAAGCGGCGTCTTTCAAGACAGATACGCTGGCCACGTCGTTCGGGTTGATAAGGTCGGGGTCCATCTCCACACCATCCACCAATACCAGCGGGTTACCGCCGTTCAGTGAGGTCTCGCCACGGACATTGAAGGTAGTTCCGGCACCGGGCTGTCCGCTCGTGGTGATGTTCAGGTTAGGGATGGTGCCTTGCAGGCCCTGCCCCAGGTTGACGATGGGTCGGCCCTCCAGCACTTCCTCGTCCACGGCGGATACGGCACCTGTCAGGTTGGCCTTCTTCACCGTGGCATAACCTACCACCACCACTTCGTCCAGCAATTCCGTGTCTTCCTTGAGGATAACATTAAGAGGTTTGCCTTCCCATTCGACTTCCTGGGGAATGAAACCCACATAAGTAATTTGGATAATGTCTCCCGGCTTCACGTTGCGCAACTGGAAGTTGCCGTCGATGTCCGTAATGACACCATTGGACGTACCTTTCACTACTACAGATGCACCGATAATCGTCTCTCCCGTGACATCTTTCACTACGCCGGTGCACGTGCCGGCTTGCTGCGTGCCTTGAATGCCAGCCACTCCGCCTGACGGCAAGGCCCGGACTGTCCCGATGCCCAATGCCATGCAGAGAAGCAACATACCGATAGGCTTCATCATCTTTCTCATGATACTTTCGCTTTTCTAAGTTTAACAATAAAGTTGGATAAATCAGGAACGTTCTTTTTACGTTCTTTAAAGTTTCTTGCAAAGTTGACACATAGGAAGCGCGCAAAGACTGTCCATTCCGACCCATTATTAGACCATAAAGAAACTCGCGGAAGGCATTTTGTCGATTCAGCAACAAACCATCCACATTGCGAAACCGCCAAACTACAGATTTCCCTAAAACATACAAAAGAACATGAATAATAGCTTTCACCCTGCCTAAGCGATACCCGTTGGCGGAATTAAGGTCAATGTACGCTTTATCCTGCCGGCCAGTCACACGGCATTGCGGGGGGATATCCCCGTCCTTGTCCGGAGATATCTCCGTCCTTGCCCGCAGATATCTCCGCCTTTGCCCGCAGATATCTCCGCCCATGGCCTATCATGTGTCTCATTTTAAGAAAGGATATTCATTAAAAAAAAGCGAATCTCACGACCCGCTTTTTCTTTCATCCAAAATTTTGAATCTGCAATATGCTAAAAGGTTTCTTAAATCATCAGTTGCCATTTGCAATAACACCAATGATGACAGGAATCATTCATGTCGCTGCAAAGATGCACCTTCCGGGCCGGAAGCGACATGTCACTTCCAACACTCTTTCGGATGATAAGGAAAACCCGACGGAAACTTTGTCCAAAAAGAAATTCCGCTTGTCTATTTGAAAAGTAACATACAGTCATACAGAGCGTTAATTCCATCCCCAAACAGCAATTCCCCGAGCACAGTCACGGTAGAAAATTCACCCGTTTGTCGATTCATACGGCCATTCCATCTATTCTATCTGCATTTTATCAGCCGAAGGCCTATATTTGTTCTACTAAAATTTCTAAACTATACGACTATGAACCAGATGAATTTTGAGCTACAGGCAGACCTGTACACCTTGCCAAAGCAAGCAAGAACCGGCATCATTTTCCGCGAGATCGGAATTTCCTCTAATTGGGAAAAGGAAATCCCGACAGGATATGCCCATGTGAAGATATTTGTCATCGAGGGTACTCTGGAGCTTACAGTTGACAGAAAGACCTATGTCCTGCAACGAGGAGATTTTCTGGACTCGCTCAACCAGTCGGTCCAGCTACAGCGCACCTCGTCCAATGCCAGGGCTTTCCTGTTGCAATTCTCGGAAGAATTCCTGAGGCAGGCGCTGCGGGAGAAACGCCCCTTCCCACCCACCTACCTCCTGCGCATCCTGCAGAATCCGGTGATCCGCATCCCTTTGGTTCATTTCAGCACGGTCATTCGCGGCATGGAACATATCCGCCAGGCCATTGCCAACAGCCCCAGCCGCTTCTCTCAAGAAATCCTGCAGAGCAAGGTACTTATTTTCGTCCTGGAAATGGCGGACATCCTGGTGAACGAGGCCAATGTCAGCATGTCTCTCAATTCGGGCAAACATGCACAGATCTTGAGTAAATTCCTGCTGCTCCTGCAGGAGCACATACGTGACGAGCATTCGGTCAACTTCTATGCCGCCCAACTGAACATCACCCCCCAATACCTGCGCCGCATTGTGAGGGGAACCATCGGAGACAGTGTCTACCAGGTCATCAGCAACAACCTGAATCAGGAAATCTGCAAGCTGCTGTTGGAAACGAACCTCACCCTTCAAGCCATTGCGGACGAACTGCACTTCTCCGACCAGGCCGTGCTGAGCAAATTCTTCAAACGGAACAACGGCATATCTCCCCAGAAGTACAGGAACGAACAGAAGTAAGGACACTCCCGCCTTCTTCAGTCCCGGCCGATTTCTCCCCGACGGACGGCATCCATCACATTGGCGGGTGCACGTCCGGCCAGATACTCCCGTTTCATATAGTCCATGTAGGGGGCCACATGCTCAAAGTAACGGCGATATCCGGCACAGAGATAGTTCAGCCCCGGTTCGCCATCTGCCGTGCGGACGAAACGGTTCTTGGGGCACTCTCCGTTGCAGGCGAAGAGCCAAGGACACTCGCGGCACTGCCGGGGCAGGCTGTCCTGCTTGTCCTGTCCGAACTTCAGCTGCCGCTCGCTGTACATCATCTCCACCAATGTCTGTGTATAGATGTTGCCCAGCTTGTATTGGGGAAAGACGAAGTGGTCGCAAGAGTAGACATCGCCGTTGAACTCCATCACGCCGGCATGTCCGCAGGTCTTGGCCATGGAGCAGACGCCTGGCTGTTCGCCCACCCAGTTGGCCAACGTCGAGTCGAACAACTGAATGAACACCTGTCCCACGTCTTGCTTCACCCACTCGTCGAACAGGGTGCAAAGAAACGTCCCCCACTGCCCGGGCGTCACGGAGAAGTCCGCCAACTGCATGCCGTTGTCCTCATCCACGGCTGCCAGGTGTCGCCCGTCGGCATGTGGAAGGATACGCTCCACAATCGGAGCAAACTGGATATAGCGACACCCTATGCTCTTGAAGAAACGATAGAACTCCAGCGGATAGTCGGCGTTGAAGTCGTTCACCACCGCCATGGCGTTCCACTCCACCCCATGCTTGTTCAGCAACTCGATGCCATGCATCACCTTTACGAACGAGGGGCGACCCTGCTTGTTCTTGCGGTATTCGTCGTGGAACTCCTGCGGCCCGTCAATGCTGATGCCCACCAGCCAGTTGTTTTCCTTGAAGAAACGGCACCACTCGTCCGTCAACATCGTACCGTTGGTCTGTATGCAGTTCTCGATGGTCCGTCCGCGGGCGTATTTCCGTTGCAGTTCCAGAGCCTTCTGGTAGAAAGCCAAGGGGCGCATCAGCGTCTCCCCGCCATGCCAAGTGAAGAGCACCTGCGGCATGGTCTGCGCACCGATGTATTCCTGAATGAATTTCTCCAACAACGCATCACTCATCACGTGTCTGGGATTGTCTTGATACAGCTTGCTCTTTTCCAAATAATAACAATAATCGCAAGCCAGGTTACAAAGAGCGCCTGCAGGCTTCAGCATCACGTAGAGCGGGCGGGCGAAAGGAGCGTAGGTTGTAGGCATATCGTTGACTGTTGGTTATGTAATGGCGGCAAAGATACCCTTTTCTGCACAAATCCAAACCAAAATCACCCGTTTTTTGTCACCGCCCCAGCCGGATACCTCCCCTGCCCCCTCCTTTAACACCTATTCAATCGCAGAAGGAACGTAATCGGAAGAAAGGACGATACCACACAGGGCCTGATATACGCCAGAAGCCTCTACAACTTCTCTCCGTAAGCCAGGTCACCCGCATCGCCCAGGCCGGGAACGATGTAAAGATGTTCATTCAATCCGGGGTCGATGGCCGCACACCACAAGGTAACGTCATCCGTGGGAAAGAGCCGGCACAAATGGTCTACGCCTTGCCGAGAGGCTATCACGCAGGCAATAAGCAGGCGTCTCGGCGAACCTTTGGTAAGGAAGGCACGCCAGGCCAGTTCCAGGCTCTCGCCCGTAGCCAGCATAGGGTCTACCAACAGGACGGTCTTTTGCGAGAGGTCCGGAGTGGCGATGTACTCAATGTGGACATCCACCTCATGATGCGCCTTGTCCTTGTAAGAGCGGTAGGCGGAAACGAAAGCGTTGCCGGCGCGGTCGAACACATTAAGAAATCCCTGGTGCAGAGGCAACCCCGCCCGGAAAACGGTAGCAATGACCAGGTCATCATCCGGCGTGCGCACTTCGGCCATACCCAAAGGCGTCTGCACCGGCTTGACAGAATAACTGAGTGTACGGCTCATCTCATAGGCCATCAGCTCGCCGATGCGCTCGATGTTACGGCGGAAACGCATACGATCCGCCTGAATATGGACGTCGCGCAACTCGGCGACATATTGATTGAGGATGGTATCCTGTTCGGAAAGATTGATGATTTTCATATCCAAGCAAATTATTTCTGCAAAGATAAGGGTTTCGGAGAAATACCAATTACTTTTTTTGAATATCCGCATTCCACCCTCTAACGTTTCCGCAAATATAGCTATGCCGCAATCGTCATAGAAGTAAGGTGATATGGCCGTAGAAGCTTACTTATTCAAGTTTCGGCGCCGTTTTAAAACTCTTGCGTAACTTTGCTGAACAACTTTTCAAAGCATCGGTTACGAGTCCCTCATATTGGTCAAGTGCTGTTCTGTTCATTGCTTTAATGTGTGGTAGGAGACCATAAAAGGTAATGAAAATCAGCTACTTGACCTATTTTATTCTGCTAAACTTCATCAATTAACTTATTTGTTATCAACGGATTAGCTATTACTTTAACGAAGTATTATTACTTTTGACTATATCTACTGCGCCTGCAAAAGAACAGACGGACCTGCCGTGTACCCAGCTTTACATCGGCCATGGCATAGTGAATGCGATATCGTCTGCTGTACCTTGTCAACTTTGAGGATAAAAGCCTGCCGAGGATAGCCTTGGCTGAAAGCCCTAATCTGCGATGATTGATAAGTTTAACCTGTGGAGTCGTTTTTTCAAGCGAATTTTGTAACTTTGCACCCGATTTTCGAAAATGAGATACATCCAGATGAAGAAAGCAATTGTAGCAATCGAGTTGGGTCTTAGTTTGATGGCTTGCACTCCGAAAGGACAGGATATGATGGAAGCGCACATTTTCTCGATAGATACCATCTATGCACATACCCTCCCATTGAGTCAAGGACGTACCTCCACTTGTTGGGCTTTTGCTTCGGCTTCTCTAATGGAGTCGGAGTGGATGAACACTCGGTCGGAGGACACCTTACGCCTTTCGCCTATGTATGTGGTACGGCAGAAGTACTTGGATCAGTTCGAGGCTTACTATTATTCTCAGGGAGGCGAAAAAATCCGCGGTGGAAGCTTGGGTCATACGTTCTTGCGGGTATGGCGTGAAGACGGTTTGATGCCCCTTGAAGCCTATCGGGGTGTGGGGCAAGGCATCAAACGTTATGATCATGGCCGCCTGCTTAAGGAGTTGAAGCAGTTGGCCAATAAGGCAGTGGACAGCCGCGACCTGCCCCGTTATCGGACAGAAGTTGTTGCCTTGCTTGATCGAGAGATGGGCGCGGTACCGCAGACCTTCTTGTACAAGGGGAAAGAATATACACCCCGCTCATTCGCTGATTCATTGAAGTTGGATCCGGAAGACTATGTAGAGTTGACCAGTTTCACGCATCATCCTTTCCATACCTCTTTCATTTTAGAAGTGCCTGACAATTGGGAACATGCCCCCTACTATAACCTCCCCTTGAACGAGTTGGAGGAGGTGGTGCGCCAAGCTTTAGCCAACGGATATACCGTGGCGTGGGATGGCGATGTGAGCGAGGAAACTTATAGTGCCAAGGCTGGGTTGGCGGAGTGGCCACAACACCCCGTGAGTCAGGAGATGCGCCAACAAGGTTTTGAGCAATACGTTACGACGGACGACCACATGATGCACATCATTGGCACGGCCCGCAATGATAAGGGAAGTTTCTATTATGTATTGAAAAATTCGTATGGCAGATATGGAGCCTATGAAGGGATGCTCTATATGTCCGAAGATTATTTTAGGGCCAAGACTCTATCGGTGATGCTCAATAGGAAAGCTTTTCAGTAATATGCGACCTCAACAACCACGGCTCTTTCATTTAAACCTTGAAAGTCGCGTAGCCATTCCCCCACTCGCAACATAGTGATATGCGTAGGGAATCAATTGTTGTAAATCAAAAATTGAGTACATGACAAAAATTTGAACACATCGAATTTATGTTTGTAAGTCGGCCTGAAGAGCGCGTCTGAGATTTCCTCTAAGCCATACTTTACCAACGATTTGTCGGATGAACCTACCTTAATTCCTTCTACTATTTTTCCCATCTTCTTTTGATTTTTGTTGTTAATACTATGTTTACTGTTCTCTAATTTGTTCTTTCTCACTAATTTATTATTTTCATATATAAGGCTTTCAGGGGATGGTAGAAGGTCGCAAATAGTACGCGGACATTTTTAACAGATAAAAATTGTACAACTGATAAGTTGTTTCTCTCTTTGTAGAGAAAAACAAGATAAAGAATGACATTTGATAAAATAATGGAAAATGGCAGATTGTGGGCTGTAAGATACGATGGAGTATCAGACAATATCCTGTCGGTATTATTCGACCGGTGGAACGATGTCTTATGGCTGAGGAGGTTCTTATATTATAACAGGAGGAGCTATCAAACTGACGACCACCATGCAGGAGCGACAACATACTCTAATTGAATTACAGAAAATGGAGGATGTGCGTAACTTCCTGATAAATGAAAATATCATTGACAACGAAAGTTTTATAGATTATATGAGTGAATTGGAATAAGGAGGCAATTATGGATTCGACATCAAAAAAATTGGAAAGGTTCTCTTCGCTCACACCATCAAATTGGAGAAAAGAGGCTGAGGAACGTCAAGCAAATAAAGAATGGTTGAGATATTCCCAGATGATAGCCATGAAGATGCTGGACAGGATGGAGGAACTTGGACTGACTCAGAAAATGCTTGCTGAGCGTATGGGGTGCAGCCAGCAATACGTTTCCAAGGTACTTCGTGGCAGGGAGAATTTATCACTTGAAACATTATGCAAGATAGAGAATGCCTTGAATCTGCAAATTATACATGAACTGGAAATGGCCTGACTAACATTGAGAATAGAATTGATAAAAATAGGAGAATAAAAAAGAAGAGCCGTTATCAAGATTCATCACCTTGACTTGGCTCTTCGCTGTTCCATACAGTTTCAACCATAGAGACAAAAGCTGCTATGGATACTCCTGACTTTCCAGCCTTCCAATAGATTGTCTTAACCATCATCTGAAATTAAGTTCTACCGGGCATATTTTTCATTATTCTATTTGAAGCCGTGCGCACTACTTTCTTGTAATGCTGCAATTCGGCTTCATTCTTTTCTTCATAGATAAGGCTTTCGGGGGATTAGGGACGGAAATAAAAAAGGTGAGGGTTTACAATTATTAAGGCAAGCCCGTTAAATGAGCATAAAAGTTAGGGGTAGTCAGGAAGGGAGTGAAGTGTCTTAACAAAAATGGAAGTCGCTGTAAATAAGCAACTTCCATCTTCTTGTAGTGGACCAGCCAGGGCTTGAACCTGGGACCTCCAGATTATGAGTCTGTTGCTCTAACCAACTGAGCTACAAGTCCGATGCACCCTTCATGTGGATAGCGGGGGCAAAAGTAGTGCTTTTATCCGAGATATGCAAGTTGTAGGGTGGTTTTTCGTTCAGTTTTTCTTTCAGAAACTGTTCAGAACCTGTACTTGCGACGGGGATTCTTGGGAAACCAGCCCTTGC
This sequence comes from Candidatus Bacteroides intestinavium, assembly GCA_019118325.1. Taxonomy (GTDB): domain Bacteria; phylum Bacteroidota; class Bacteroidia; order Bacteroidales; family Bacteroidaceae; genus Bacteroides; species Bacteroides intestinavium. The sequence continues at coordinate 4,885 of DWZE01000047.1, read as the reverse complement.
GAACACGTTTCTCTTGGTCGAACACTTCTTTGATAGTCCAGAACGAGGAGAAAGCGAAGACACCCAACAATGAGGATATGAAGAAATCTGATACGCACATAGATGCAATCACGCCGCCGAGGCCCAACAACAGAAAGACCCACCAGCAGCGTGTACCCCAATAATATTCCGCCTTGACCACAACGGGATGGAACAAGCCGATGATGAGAAACGTGCAAATGCCCAATGCAAGCCCTGCCACGTGATATTCGGTCAGCAATTTCTCCATATAGGCTTATTCCGGACAAATGGGGATTTCCTTCTTGATGCTCTGCTCCAGCGAGATGAGGGTCTCCGTGGAGATGACGCCGGGAATCTCCTGCATCTTACTGTTCAGCAACTCCATCAAGTGCTCATTGTCACGGGCATAAACCTTGGTCAGCATGGTATAGGGACCGGTGGTGAAATGACACTCCACAATCTCGGGAATTTTCTCCAATTCAGCTACAACGGCCTTGTACATGGAACCTTTCTCCAACTTGATACCCACATAGGTACAAGTGCGGTAACCCAAGGATTTTGGATTGACATGATACCCGGAGCCGATGATGACACCCAAGTCTATCAGGCGCTGCACACGCTGATGGATGGCTGCGCGCGACACGCCACATTCTGCCGCCACGTCCTTAAACGGGATGCGGGCATTCTGCGAGATAATCTCCAGAATCTGCCGGTCAAGACTATCTATTTTTTCCATAACATGAAGTATAAAGGTAACACTCTTATCAAAAAGTAAGCAAATATAGGGATTTATTCTAATTTATCCATTCAAAGCGGGGAAAAATTGCAGAAAAAACATAAAAAACGGGCAAGACCGATGCTTTTGCAGCATTTGTCTTGCCCGCGGTATGGATGGAAATGTTTCTGCTTACTTTGCAATGCCCACTACTTCCACCTCGAAGATGAGTGCAGAGAAGGGTTTGATCTTTCCGGTGTTACGCGAACCATAAGCCAGTTCGTAAGGAATATAAAGTTCCCATTTAGATCCGACAGGCATCATCGTCAAAGCCTCACCCCATCCCTTGATGACTTGTTTGGGAGAGAAAACGGCGGGTTTGCTCTTACCATTCTTGTCCTTACGCTTGTAAGAGCTGTCAAATTCAGTACCGTCGATGAGCGTGCCCCTGTAGTTCACCTGCACGCGGTTCGTATCGGCAGGCACAGGACCGTTGCCCTTGGTGATGATTTTATACTGCAATCCGCTCGGAGTGGTCTGCACGCCTTCCTTGGTCTTGTTTTCAGCCAGGAATTTCTCGCCGGCTGCCTTATTGTCTGCAAATTCCACAGCCAACGTCTTCTCGCGGATGGCATCCATCTCAGTACTCATATAGGTCTGGGCTTGCATCCGCGTCATCACATCCTCACGTCCCAGCGTACCGGCTACGAACCCAGCCAGCATCTGCTCACGGCTCAAAGTCTGCGTGCTGTCGTTGCCGAAAATCTGACGGTTGAAGCCTTCCACCCATTGCTTGCTAACCATCTGCCCTACTTGCAGGCCGATGATGTAGGCAGCATCCTTGGAGTCCAACTTGGTGGCACCTTCATTGAAACCCTTCACGAAATCCACCACGTGTGCGGAGTCAATGCCCTGTTGCATCAGGAACTGATCAAGACCTTGTGTACGGGCCATACCGATAGCGTAGGACAAGGAGTCTACGCTGTTTTCCAAATTTCCTTTCGAGCTTTGACCCGAGCAGGAACTGAAGCCGACGGCAAGAGCCACGGCCACAAACAAAGATAACTTTTTCATTTTGCTTTATTTAATATTAATGTTTAATGACAAGCGAATAGTGATGAGTGTTTAGCGATGAGTGATTAGTATGGGGCGATTAACGCGTTACCAATCGCCAATCAGCAAACACGGCTCACTGTTTAACAAACTTTCAGGAGTTCTACCTCAAAGACGAGTGTACTGTGGGGCGGAATCATCTCGCCGGCTCCTTGGGCACCGTAGGCCAATTCGCTGGGGATGTAAAGCTTCCACTTGGCTCCCTCGGGCATCAGCTGCAAGGCTTCCACCCAACCGGGAATTACCTGGTTGACACCGAATGTGGCGGGCTCCCCACGACGGATAGAACTGTCGAACAGCGTACCGTCCAGCAAAAAGCCCTCATAATGGCACTGCACCCGGTCGGTCAGTTTGGCGCGGACGGCAGTGGGGTCTCCCTCCTTCAGCACCTCATATTGCAAGCCGCTGGGAAGGGTCACCACTTCGGGGCGCTTTTTGTTCTCCTCCAGGAAATGCCTACCCTTTTCTATGTTCTCGGCATTGACCTTCTGTTCCAATTCCTCAAAATACTTGTTTACAATCTCGCGGGCCTCCGCATGCGTGATGGCGGTCTGATTACCATCCAATACGTCCTTTACTGCTTGCGCAAAATCCTCCACAACGAGGCCGCGCGCACCCATGCCCCACAAATTCTGGCCTATTCCCAAGCCGATAGCGTAACTGAATTTATCCATGTTTTCGTTTTAATGACCGGCCAAAGTTCTTTCGTTTTCAGCCGATTGTCGTTTAGCAAGGCGCAAAAATACGTCTTTTCTCCGAATGAATGCCTTCCGGGGGATTTAAAATTTCTTAGAAGCGGCAAAATCATCGGAAAAACAAGCGCATACGCCACTTCATCATTCCACGAAGGAATCATCGGACCTGACTTTGCCTTGGTCGTTGCCGCCATACATGGGATGATTGCCTGTAGAAATAATTGAAAATGCCGATTCTTACGTTGGGAACCCATTTTTTGAGTTACCGAAAAGAAATCGTGCATAAGAGAAGCCTATTGACTTCAGAAGGCCCCTGCTTTTTAGTTTCTGGTGGGAGTAGAAGAGGACAATTTCAGGCGTTTTTCAGGCTTTCCGGCAGTTTACAGGCAAGCCGAAACCAGACCCAATGGGCATTTATCCCACATAAGCCTCTCAAGAGAGGAAAAAGAGAGGAATAAGAGAGGAGAAAGAGAGGAAAAAGAGACCTGAAGCGGACGGAGGCGTAAGTGGGGAAATGCGGGGATATCCGCGTCCGCGGACAGAGATATCTGCGCCCGCGGGCAGGGATATCCGCAGGCACGGGCGGAGATATCCACGGGCGAGGAAGGCAAACAAAGCCGCCCGCATCCTTGCATCTACGCCAAACATTCGCTACCTTTGCCCCAAGGAATCCATCCATTCATCCTTACTCCACCATAGAACTAAACACTTATGAAAAAGAACCTGGTCGTATTGTCCGGCGCCGGCATGAGCGCCGAGAGCGGCATCAGCACTTTCCGCGATGCCGGTGGTTTGTGGGAACAGTATCCCGTAGAGCAAGTGGCCACGCCCGAGGGCTATGCACGCAACCCCGAACTGGTCATCAACTTTTATAACGAGCGGCGCAAGCAACTGCTGGAGGTACAACCCAACGAAGGACACCTGGGCGTGGCTGCCCTGGAGAAAGACTTCCGCGTGACCGTCGTGACGCAAAACGTGGACAACCTGCACGAACGCGCGGGCAGCACGCACGTCATCCACCTGCACGGCGAGCTGACCAAGGTGTGCTCCAGCCGCGACCCCTATAACCCACATTATATTAAAGAACTGAAGCCGGAGGAATATGAAGTACACCTGGGCGACCTGGCAGGCGACGGCAGCCAATTGCGCCCCTTCATCGTGTGGTTCGGCGAGGCCGTGCCCGAGATTGAAACGGCTATCAAGTATGTGGAGAAAGCGGACATCTTTGTCATCATCGGCACGTCGATGAACGTCTATCCCGCCGCCGGCCTGCTCTACTATGTGCCCGCCGGGGCCGAGGTCTACCTGATAGACCCGAAGCCGGTAGACGTGCACAGCGACCGTGCGGTGCGGGTGATACAGAAAGGGGCGTCCGAAGGGGTAAAGGAACTGCGGGCGATGCTGGTGCCGTGAGGCACGGCATGCTCACTTCTTCAGCACCAGCCGCAACACGAACCACGCATGATGGGCCACGGTGCTGAGCCACCCATAGTGGCGTGCCATGATGCGGAAGCGCTCCAGCAGCGAGGCACGGCGGTTGGCAGTGGTCAGACCTTCGTCCAGGTAGTCGATGACGACCAAGTGGGTGTTGTGCAGCGTGCGTGCCTTCTTCATGACACGGATGCACCAGTCGAAGTCGGCAGAGAAGCGGTAGCGCAGGTCATAAGGCTCCACCAGGTCGCGCCGGGCAAAGAAGGCCTGATGGCAGACCAGCATGCCCTGGCGGAAACTCTTCCACGTCAGGACCTCGGGCGGCGAGAGGCGGCGCTTGCGGACAAAGTGGCCTTCGGCGTCCACCAGGTCCGTGTCGCCATAGATGACGCCGGGCAGGGTGTCCTGCGGAGCCAGGGAATGGACTATCTGCTGCAAAGTGTCGTCTTCGTGGAAACTGTCGCCGGCGTTGAGAAAACAGAGATAGTCACCCGTAGCCAGGGCGATGCCCTTGTTCATGGCATCGTACAAGCCGCGGTCCGGCTCGCTGACCACACGGGCGATGCGGTTGCGGTAGCGGGCGACAATGGCCAGGGTATTATCCTTCGAGGCACCGTCAACGATGATGTACTCCACGTGGTGGTAGGTCTGGGCGATGACGCTTTGAATGGTGTCTTCCAGCACGGCACCGGCGTTATAGGTGACTGTGATGATGCTGAAGGTGGGTGTGGGACGGTTGTGCATAAGTTAGTCGCGGGAATTAAATGATAATACTATCTTTTGAGGAGTTAAGGAGTTAAGGAGTTAAGCCAATACCTTCTGTGTATACGGCTCATTGACTTACTATCGGCTTAACTCCTAACGGAGCGAAGCGGAGTGATAACTCCTTAACTTCTTAACTCCTATTATATAAACTAAATACGAACATCTA
>DWZE01000046.1 GCA_019118325.1 Candidatus Bacteroides intestinavium | reverse complement strand
GGCCTGCGGACTATATGTACACAGAATCCCTGTTGTATGCTACCAACAGAGCTTTGGCTGCGCTCGGGACTGAACTTTATATCAATTTTGCACATGTGGCGTAGTATAAATTAATTCTTATGACTTACTTATTAAGTCCGAACGAGAAAACATCTCGCCAAAAGAAATTGATACGTTGCTAATTGCCAACGGATTCATCACCCAACCATAGTCTGTCATTCTTGTATTGGATGGCAAGACAATGAATCCGTCGGCAGGTCGGACTGAGCCATTCGTTACAATTTTTCCTTCAGCACCTCAAACAGCTCGTCCCTTGTGAACTGCTTGCAGCAGCCGGGCATCAGCAGGCAGGTGTCGGCAGCGGCACGCAGGACTGTCTCGTCCGTGATGCCCATCTCGCTCCAACGGGTAGGCAAGCCGATTTCCCGGATAAAGGATTCAAGGGCATCAATGCCGAGGGCGGCGGTCTGTTCCGTTGTATTGCCTTTCACGTTCCATACCCGTTCTGCCATGCGTGCCAGCTTCTCTTTGCCTTCACTCAGCAGGTGGCGGTAGAGGGTGGGGTGGATGACGGCCAGTCCCTGCCCGTGGTTACAGTCGGTGTAGGCTCCTACGGCATGTTCCAGCATGTGACATTGGAAATCAGTTTGCTTACCCAGTTTCAGCAGGCTGTTTTCGGCGAGGGCGGAGTCCCACATCAGTTCGCCGCGGGCAAAGTCATCGTCGGGATTGGCAATGAGGGCACGCAGGTTCTTGATGACATTGCGCATTACAGCCTCGTTGATTTCGTCGGCGAGATTGTCTCCTTGCGGGCGGCCCATATAGGTCTCCATGCAATGGCTCAGCGTGTCGAAGGCTCCGCTGACGACCTGCTTCATCGGCAAAGTCTTTGTCAGGTCGCTGTCGAGTATGGCGAAAGAGTGGTAAGCACCGACGAGCGGCTGCTTCAGTTTCTTCGCGGTGTGGGTGATGACCGCCCCGTTGTTCTGCTCGGCTCCCGTGCCCGATGCGGTGACTACGGCTCCCATCGGCACGAACTCCGTGGGGAACTGATGCCGCGTGTACTGCATGTCCCAGATGTCCTCGCCCAGCCGTGCCTGTGCCGATACTATTTTGCAGCAGTCGATGACCGACCCGCCGCCCACGGCCAGGATGAAGTCGATGCCGTATTTGCGCACCAGTTGCGCTCCTTCCTGCACCTTGTCGTAAGTGGGATTGGGCAGGATGCCGCCGAAGTCTACCACGTTCTTGCCGCACTCGTGCAGCCAGTCCATCAGCGTTTCATACAGCCCTGTGCGTTTCAGCGAGCCGCCGCCGTAAGCCAGCAGCACGTTCTTGCCCACTTGTTTCATTTCTTCTTTGATTGCGCTCTCGGCGCACCCTTTGCCGAAGTGTTGGCGGACGGGGTATTGATAAGTGAATTTGTCCATATCTATCACATTCTTTGTATTAGTCTATTTTCTGTTTCAAACGTTCCACGTAAGCATCTATCCGGCGCAGTTCGGCGGGGATGTTGATGCGTTGCGGACAGTGGGGGCTGCATTGGTTGCAACCGATGCAATGGCTTGCCTGCCGCAACTTCGGGACACTGCGGTCGTAACCGACAAGGAAGGCGCGACGGGCACTCCGGTAGTTCGCGTCCTGTGTGCTTTCCGGGATGTTTCCCTCGTTCAGGCACTTGTTGTAATGGAGCAGGATGGCAGGTATGTCAAGCCCATACGGGCAAGGCATACAGTATTTGCAATCGTTGCAGGGAATGGTGTCGAAGCCCATCATCAGCGTGGCGGTTTCTTGCAGGAACGCGAAATCGTCTTCCGTCAGCGGCTTCAAGGGAGAGTACGTGCGCAGGTTGTCCTGCAAGTGCTCCATGCGTGTCATGCCGCTCAGCACGGTGTGGACGCCGGGTAGGCTTCCGGCGAAACGGAACGCCCACGAAGCCACGCTCCTCTCAGGCTCGCGCTGCTTGAGGCGGGCAAAGATGGTGCTGGGCACATTGGAAAGACGGCCGCCCAACAGCGGTTCCATAACGACGGCAGGAATGTTCCGCTTCACCAACTCGTTGTACAGATACTCGGCATCGGTGTTCCTCGGGTTGATTTGCTTGGCGTATTCCCAGTCCAGATAATTCAATTGAATCTGTACGAAGTCCCATTTGTATTCATCGTGCCGCGAGAGCAGGTAGTCGAACACCCGCACATCGCCGTGATAGGAAAAACCAAGATTGCGGATGCGCCCTGCCTTGCGCTCTTCCAGCAGGAAGTCGAGGATGCCGTTTTTCATGTAACGGTTCTCGAACTCTTCCATACTGTCACCCATGCCGATGCCGTGCAGCAGCAGGTAGTCCAGATAGTCCACCTGCAGTTCCTTCATCGAGTTGCGATACATGGCGATGGATGCCTCCCGGCTCCAGCTGGAGGGCGCGAAGTTCGACAGCTTGGTGGCAACGAAATACGAGTCGCGCGGGTGACGGCTTAGGGCGATGCCGGTAGCGTGTTCCGACTTGCCACGGCAATAGGCGGGCGACGTGTCGAAATAATTCACGCCGTGGGCGATGGTATAATCCACCAGTTCGTTCACCATTTCCTGGTCTATCTCCTCATTCCCTTCACGGGCACTGCGGCCTCCCACAGAGGGCAGACGCATCATTCCGAAGCCGAGCAGTGACACGCGGTCGCCCGTCGAAGGATTCGTGCGGTACGTCATTTCGCCCGTGGGTTCGGCTACAGCGGCAGCTTTCTTTTCGCTGTTGGCGCATGCCGAAAGTCCGGTGACAGCCACGCTTGCCGCGCTCAGCTTGAAGAAGTCGCGGCGAGAGATATTTTTCTTCTGTTTCATTTTATTTCTTGTTTATTGATTCAACGATAATCTTAATCCTGCCGGATTGGGACTGATGACTGAGTCGACAGCGCTTCTCCTGACGGATTGATGCTGTCCCCGGCGGGGAAAGTGCTTCTCCTGGCGGATTGGTGCTGTCCCCGGCGGGGAAAGTGCTTCTCCTAGCGGATTGGTGCTGTCCCCGGTGGGGAAAGTGCTTCTCCTGACGGATTAGAGCTGTCCCCGGATGTTCTTATAGCTCGCTGTGCATCGTATGTCCTTCCACATAGATGGCACTGAACGGTCGGGCAGGGCACAGGTTTTCACACGCGCCGCAACCGATACACCGTTCGGTATTGATGACCGGAATCTTGACAGAGTCCGGGTCACTGCTGTCCGAGGGAATCATCAGTATGGCTCCCGACGGGCAATGGCGGGCACAGTTGCCACAATCTACGCCATCGGTCAGCGGAATACAGTTCTGTTTT
>DWZE01000045.1 GCA_019118325.1 Candidatus Bacteroides intestinavium | reverse complement strand
ATAATATATAATATATATATAATAAACTATATCTGATTGGAGGACGTGACGTTTGTTTGGGTTAATTGAGATTTGAGATAATTGAGATAATTGAGATTTGAGGCTCGGGGCATACCCGCTATGCCGGCATGTTACCGGATGATTTTAGCCGGATTTTAATAAAATCGGCTTCCTGCTTGCAATTTTTGCGGAAAAATGCGACCTTTGCAACCGTATTTCCAGCAGATGTATCAACCTTTAATATATAAAGAGAAATGACTAAAAGTGCATTGCAAATCGCGCGGGCTGCCTATCAGCCCAAGCTTCCCAAAGCCCTCCGCGGGCACGTGAAAGTGCAGGAAGGCGCAGCCACCCAGTCCGTGGCCGACCAGGAAGAAATCAAACGGTTGTTCCCCAACACCTACGGGATGCCTCTTATCAAGTTCGAGAATGCAGACCAGGCCGCCCAGTGCCCGGCCATGAACGTGGGCGTCATCCTCTCCGGCGGACAAGCTCCCGGCGGACACAACGTCATCTCCGGCCTCTTCGACGGCGTGAAGCGCATCCATCCCGAGAGCAAGCTCTACGGCTTCCTGATGGGCCCCGGTGGCCTCGTTGACCACAAGTACATCGAGCTGACGGCCGACATCATCGACGAGTATCGCAACACCGGCGGCTTCGACATCATCGGATCCGGCCGCACCAAGCTGGAGAAGGAAGACCAGTTCGAGAAGGGTTATGAAATCCTGAAGGAACTGGGCATCAAGGCACTGGTTATCATCGGCGGCGACGACTCCAACACAAATGCCTGCGTCCTGGCAGAGTATTATGCCGCCAAGCAGTACGGCGTGCAGGTCATCGGCTGCCCCAAGACCATCGACGGCGACCTGAAGAACGAGATGATTGAGACCTCCTTCGGATTCGACACCGCCGTGAAGACCTACTCCGAAGTCATCGGCAACATCGAGCGTGACTGTAACTCTGCCCGCAAGTATTGGCACTTCATCAAGCTGATGGGCCGCTCGGCTTCGCACATCGCCTTGGAATGTGCCCTCCAGACGCAGCCTAATGTCTGCATTGTCTCCGAGGAGGTGGAAGCCAAGGACCAGTCACTGGATGACATTGTCACCTACATCGCACAGGTAGTGGCCGACCGCGCCGCAGCAGGCAACAACTTCGGCACCGTGCTCATCCCCGAAGGCCTGATTGAATTCATCCCTGCGATGAAGCGCCTGATTGCCGAACTGAACGACTTCCTTGCTGCCAACGCCGAGGAGTTCGCCCAGGTGGACAAGGCCGAACAGCGTCAGTATATCATCAGCCGCCTCACGCCCGAGAACGCCGCCATCTACGCCAGCCTGCCCGAAGGCGTGGCACGTCAGCTCTCCCTCGACCGCGACCCGCACGGCAATGTGCAGGTATCTCTCATCGAAACGGAGAAACTGTTGTCCGAGATGGTCGGTAACAAGCTGGCCCAGTGGAAGAAGGAAGGCAAGTACGTGGGTAAATTTGCCGCACAGCACCACTTCTTCGGTTACGAAGGCCGCTGCGCCGCTCCGTCCAACTTCGACGCTGACTACTGCTACTCCCTCGGCTTTGCCGCCGCCGCCCTGATAGCCAACGGCAAGACGGGATACATGTCCTCCATCCGTAACCTGACGGCTCCCGCTGAGGAGTGGATTGCCGGCGGTGTGCCTATCACGATGATGATGAACATGGAGCGTCGCCACGGTGAGATGAAGCCCGTTATCCAGAAAGCACTCGTTCGTCTGGACGGCGCGCCTTTCCAGGCCTTTGCCGCACAACGCGAGCAGTGGGCCAAGGAGACGGCCTACCTCTATCCCGGCCCCATCCAGTACTTCGGCCCGACGGAGGTCTGCGACCAGCCCACTAAGACGCTGCAGCTGGAGCACCAGAAATAAAATCTTCTAACCAAGTTCATGTGATAATCAAAGAAAAGAGGGTGTGGCAAATTGAAAAATATTTGACGCGCCCTCTTTCCTGTTTTTTTTAACTTCTTAAATCGTACCCATCCGAAATCAGCCGTGTTTTTCGATATTCAGGAAGTTCCGACCTTTGTCCTCAAAAAAAACATGTTCAGCCTGAATGAGAACAACCGTTTTGTAATGGGTCGTAATCCGGTAATAGGATACCCGCTTGGGAAAGAAGTGCGTCAGATGCTTGCAGACATATTCTTTGTAATAATGCTTGAAACATCTGAAACCTCCCGAGTGAAATAGAATCAGGATGACCATGATTTCCGTATCGCTCATCCGGTTAGGCTTATTCCGATGCTTATGATGCCTGTCTTCAATCATATATAGTGAACTATATTTACAAAAAATATTTTTGTAAATATCTTTAGTCAAACAAAGAAGGGAAACATCGTTGGGATTTTTCACGGCACGCAGATGACTCGGATGACGCAGATTTATCTCTTTGGCTTCCGATGAAGATCGGCTAAGTGAGAGATTGAATCCCTGTCATCCTCGGCATCTGCATCTGAAAAATCGACTCATCGCATCGTTTGTCCCAATAACCGGGACAAATCTTCACGTATTTCCGAAATAATCCGTAACTTTGAGGCCAATTAACAAGCTAAGACCAATTATGAAACTCAGCCAATCCTCTTTATCACAGATAGAAAAAGCTATCGGTCAGGCCGTCGGCAAGTATCGCGGATGCGAAGAAAACATAGTGTCGGACATACACCTGCAAGCCAATCCCACGTCGGGCGAACTCATCATCTTCGATGACGACGACGCACAACTGGCCTCCACCACCATCGGAGAATGGACCAACTACGACGGCAACAACTTCCAGTCCGATGCAGAGCGCGTCCTCTCCACCGTGCTGAACACGATGAAGACGGCGGGCGACTTCGACCGGCTAACCCTGATGAAGCCCTACTCCTTTGTCCTGGTGGATGAGGACAAGGAAACCATCGCCGACCTGCTGCTGATGGACGACGATACCTTATTGTTAAATGAGGAACTGCTGAAGGGACTGGATGAGGAACTGGATGCCTTCCTGAAGGAGTTGCTGGAAAAGTAGGTACGGGTGCCTATACACCGCATTGACGGCGGCTAAAGTCCCTCTTGAGCGCGCCAAAGTGCCTGTTTGGAACGCTAATCAGGCTATTGATTTTTTTAGTCGCCCTATCCGCGCCTAAAAATAGGCGGAATTTGTGTAATTTGCGTTCCCATCCATCCGGATATTCTAATCTGCATTATTTCTAAAAATCTGAAAACCAATATGAAAGGATTCCTTATTTTCTGCATAAGCCTGTTATTCTTCTCCGCCTGCAAACCGGACGGAAATACCTACCAGGCACCGGATTTCCCGCAGGAGAAGCATCTGCACGGCCAAATCCTTATCCCTGCAGACAGCCTGCTCATACAATATCCCTACGGTCTGTACGCGGATGACGACAACATCTACCTGCTGGCTTTGGCAGAGGGCCACTGGATGCAGGTGTACGACAGGCACAGCGGCCGCTTCGTCGCCCGCGGTATCCCCTTTGGACAAGGTCCCGGAGAAATACAGCAAGGCTATTCCCTGTCTTTCGACCAGGAGCGGCAGACCTTTGACATCTACGACGAAGGCCTTCGCCAAGTGTTGTCCTACCGCTATGACCCGAATGCAAAGACCTTTGCGTTCGTACACGCCCAGTCCTTTCCTGCCTACAAAGGGGCGGTGCGCAAAGCGTGGCACCTGAACGGCCACACCTACCTCACGGAAGGACAGACAGGACCGATGACGGAAGGAAAGACACGTTTTCAACTGTATCGGGACGACCACATCTGCGCACGCTACGACACGTTCCCCCTCGCAGACGACCAGACGTTTCCCATATTCGTCCTCTCCGCCTCCACCTCCCTGTCGCCCGACCGGACAAAACTTGCCTCTGCCACCCTGCACGGAGGAATCCTGGAAACCTTTCAACTGGACGATTCGGCCATCCAACCTTTGTCCACCCGCTACTTCTATCCGCCCCATATCCGGTTTGAGGGAGGAGCCATACAGCCCACTCCGGAAACCGTCTACGGATTTTCGTCCCTGTGCGCCGACAACGAATGCCTGTATGCAGTCCTGATAGGCGGGAAAGATGCCAACCAGTTCAACCGGATAGCCGTCTTCGACTGGGAGGGGCAGGAACAGATGCTTTACCACACCGACTGCCAGGTCTTTGCCCCGGCTGCCTGCCCGTCGGACGCCAACCAGCTGTACGCCATCGCCTTTTCACGCGAAGCCGGTTTTTATCTGGTCTCCTTTGACCTGTCGAAAGCCTCATAATCAGGCTAATAAAACCTAATCTGAATACTTTTTGCAAAAATAGTCTGAAATATATTTTTCAGAGCCGTGGAAAAGCTATATATTTGCAGTCCAAAAAATTAGGAACCCATTAGTAACAATCTTTTTTTTATAAGAAAATGACTAAAGCTGATATTGTAAACGAGATTACAAAGAACACCGGAATTGACAAGGTCACAGTACTGGCAACCGTTGAAGCGTTCATGGAAGCAGTCAAGACATCTTTGGCAAAAGACGAAAATGTGTACCTCCGCGGATTTGGTAGTTTCATCGTGAAGAAAAGAGCCCAAAAGACGGCCCGGAACATTTCCAAAAACACCACTATCATCATTCCGGAACATAACATCCCGGCCTTCAAACCTGCCAAGACTTTCACCCTGTCAGTGAAAAAATAATAAACATTAGTATTAACCCATAAAATTTTAAGAACTATGCCAAGCGGTAAGAAGAAAAAAAGACATAAAATGTCAACGCACAAGCGTAAGAAAAGACTGAGAAAGAACAGACACAAAAGCAAAAAGTAAATCTTAGTCTGACAGACCAAATAAAGAACAAACTTGTGGAGAAACACATCCCGCGGGTTTGTTCTTTGTTTAAGAAGCAACAGGGGCTGCCCCCCCCCGGGGGTATAGCCTGAAAGATTCATTTAAAGCGTAGAATTATTGTGACAAACGAACTCGTTGTAGACGTACAGCCCAAAGAAGTCACCATCGCCTTGCTGGAAGACAAGAGCCTGGTGGAACTCCAAAGCGAGGGAAGGAACATCTCCTTCTCCGTGGGCAACATGTACCTGGGCCGCATCCGCAAGCTGATGCCGGGCCTGAATGCCTGCTTCGTGGACGTGGGTTATGAGAAAGACGCTTTTCTTCACTACCAGGACTTAGGTCCCCAATTCAACTCGCTGGAAAAATACGTAAAGCAGACTTTAAGCGACAAGAAAAAACTAAACCCCATCAGCAAAGCCGCCATCCTGCCGGACCTGGAAAAGGACGGCACCGTGTCCAACACCCTGAAGGTGGGACAGGAAGTGGTGGTGCAAATCGTCAAGGAACCCATCTCGACCAAAGGGCCGCGCCTGACTTCCGAACTATCCTTTGCCGGAAGATACCTGGTACTCATCCCTTTCAACGACAAGGTTTCCGTATCGCAAAAAATTAAGTCGAGCGAAGAACGGGCACGCCTGAAGCAGTTGCTCATGAGCATCAAGCCCAAGAACTTCGGCGTCATCGTCCGCACGGTGGCCGAAGGCAAGCGCGTGGCCGAACTCGACGGAGAGCTTAAAGTACTGGTCAAACACTGGGAAGACGCCGTGGTGAAAATCCAGAAAGCCACGAAATTCCCCACGCTGATTTACGAAGAGACGAGCCGTGCCGTAGGCTTGCTGCGCGACTTGTTCAACCCCTCGTTCGAGAGCATACACGTGAACAACGAGGCCGTATTCCACGAAATCAAGGACTACGTCACCCTCATCGCCCCCGAACGGGCCGATATCGTAAAGCTGTATAAAGGCAAGCTTCCCATCTTTGACAATTTCGGCATCACCAAGCAAATCAAGTCCTCGTTCGGACGGACCGTTTCCTATAAAAGTGGTGCCTACCTGATTATTGAGCATACTGAGGCGCTTCACGTCGTGGACGTGAACAGCGGAAACCGCACCAAGAATGCCAACGGGCAGGAGGCCAACGCACTGGAGGTAAACCTGGGAGCCGCCGACGAACTGGCACGCCAGTTGAGACTGAGGGACATGGGAGGCATCATCGTCGTGGACTTCATCGACATGAACCTGGCCGAAAACCGCCAGAAGCTGTACGAACGTATGTGCCAGAACATGCAGAAAGACAGGGCAAGACACAACATCCTGCCGTTGAGCAAATTCGGGCTGATGCAGATCACCCGCCAACGCGTACGCCCGGCCATGGACGTCAATACGGAGGAAACCTGTCCCACCTGCTTTGGAAAGGGAACCATCAAACCTTCCATCCTTTTCACCGATACGCTGGAGAGCAAAATCGACTACCTGGTAAACAAGTTGAAGATAAAGAAATTCTCACTACACATCCACCCGTATATCGCCGCCTACGTCAACCAGGGCATCATGTCCCTGAAGCGCAAATGGCAGATGAAATACGGATTAGGCATCAAGATTATTCCCAACCAGAAACTCGCGTTTCTGCAATATGTCTTCTACGACACTCATGGCGAAGAGATAGACATGAAGGAAGAAATCGAAATCAAATGATGAAAGCGGCGGAGCATGTGTGAAAATGCTTCGCCGCTTTTCATAAGACAGCCAGCCATAGGAAATTCAGACCAAAAATAAGCCCTATCAGGCCTCTCTTGATTTAAATCTTGTTAACAAAGCGCTTTTTCAAAGAAAAAGGGAAATGCCTTTGGAAAAAATACCCTAATTTTGGGCACTTTTTAAATTCTTAATCTATAAAATAATGGCAATGAGAGAAAACATTAAACCGGCCACCGGACATCTGGGTGTGTTGGTAGTCGGCGTGGGTGGTGCTGTTGCAACCACCATGATAACGGGTGTGCTGGCTGCCCGCAAAGGCTTGGCCCAACCAATAGGTTCCATTACGCAAATGGCCACCATGCGCATGCAAAATGGCGAAGAGAAACGCATCAAAGATATCGTTCCTCTGGCCGACTTGAAAGACATCATCTTCGGCGGATGGGATATTTTCCCGGACAATGCCTACGATGCAGCCATGTATGCAGAGGTGCTGAAGGAAAAGGACCTGAATCTGGTGAAAGATGAGTTGCAAGCCATCAAGCCCATGACTGCTGCCTTCGACCACAACTTTGCCAAACGACTGAACGGCACACATATTAAAAATGCAGCTACCCGCTGGGACATGGTGGAGCAACTGCGGGAAGATATCCGCAACTTCAAGGCTGCCAACCACTGCGACCGCGTCGTAGTCCTCTGGGCTGCAAGCACGGAGATTTATGTTCCCCTGTGTGAGGAACACAAGTCGCTGGCTGCCCTGGAAAAGGCCATGAAGGAAAACAACACGGAAGTCATCTCGCCGAGCATGTGCTACGCCTATGCAGCCATCGCCGAAGGCGCCCCCTTCATCATGGGTGCCCCCAACCTCTGCGTGGACACGCCCGCCATGTGGGAATTCTCGCAGAAGATGAACGTGCCTATCGCCGGCAAAGACTTCAAGAGCGGACAGACGCTGATGAAGACCGTCCTGGCCCCGATGTTCAAAACGCGTATGCTGGGCGTCAGCGGCTGGTTCTCGACCAACATCCTGGGCAACCGCGACGGCGAAGTGCTGGACCAGCCCGAGAACTTCAAGACGAAAGAGGTCAGCAAATTGTCTGTGATCGACAACATCTTCGAACCCGAAAAATTCCCCGAACTCTACGGCAACGTATATCACAAAGTGCGCATCAACTACTACCCGCCGCGTAAGGACAACAAGGAAGCATGGGACAACATCGACATCTTCGGCTGGATGAACTATCCGATGCAGATCAAGGTGAACTTCCTCTGCCGCGACTCCATCCTGGCCGCACCTATTGCCCTCGACCTGGTATTGTTCAGCGACCTGGCACAGCGCGCCAACATGTGCGGCATCCAGACGTGGTTGTCGTTCTTCTGCAAGAGTCCGATGCACGACTTCGAACACCAGCCCGTTCACGACCTGTTCACGCAGTGGAGAATGGTGAAGCAGACTCTCCGCGGAATGATTGGTGAAGAAGCACCCAGCTATTTGGATTAATTACAAAATCATACAATCATCCCTACCTAATGGCAAGTCGGCAAAGAGCATCCAGTTTTTGCCGTCTTGCCATTTCTTACTGTTTGTCGCCAATGAAAGCCCCTCCTTTCTTTCCCACGCTGATTGCTACCGGATTTGGCTCCGGCTTCTCACCCGTGGCGCCAGGAACAGCCGGCGCACTGGTAGCCGTGCTCATCTGGTACGGAGTATCCCAAGTGGCCCCTACCCTTTATCTGCCTTCCCTTGTCTTACTAATATTATTGTTTACCGTGGCAGGTGTCTGGGCTACCAACCGCCTGACTCCCTACTGGGGGGATGACCCGTCACGCGTGGTGGTGGACGAGATGGTAGGCACCTGGCTGGCCCTGCTGGCGGCACCGGCCGGACACTGGGGCTATGCGGCGGGAGCCTTTGCCCTGTTCCGCCTGCTGGATATATGGAAGCCTTTGGGCATCCGGAAAATGGAGCAACTGCCGGGAGGCATCGGCGTGATGATGGACGACATTCTGGCCGGCATCTATGGATTTGCAGTCTTAATCGGAGTGCGATGGTGGATGCAATGAAAAAGAAAAGCCAAGGAGCGGTATGGATTTTCCTGAAAGCCCAAATTTCGGCGCAGGTTGCCAGTCTGGTCGATTTTCTGATGACCATATTCCTGGCCAAGGCTTTGGGATTCTTCTACCTGTATGCCACTTTCCTGGGCTCGGTCATCGGAGGTATTGTCAACTGTGCCGTCAACTACAAGTGGGTATTCCGGACGGACGGGTGCAAGAAACGGTATGTAGCAGTGAAATACCTGGCCGTGTGGACAGGCAGCATCCTGCTCAATACGTGGGGCACGTTCGCACTGACCGAATGGCTGACCGGATTGCCCCGGCTGACCGAATGGCTGGGACATTACGTGGACAATGTCTTCATCCCGGCCAAAATCGTTGTGGCCCTGCTGGTGGGATTCTTATGGAACTACCAGATGCAGCGGGTATTCGTGTATCGCAATCACGACCTCAAGCACTTCTGGCAACATTATCTTGAAAACAAAAACAGACACTTATGAACTACAGAGACTATCTACAGAAATTGATCTACAAAATCATCAATCCGCTCGTGCACGGCATGATACGCATCGGCATCACGCCCAATTTCATCACGACCACAGGCCTCGTACTGAACATCGTCGCCGCAGGTGTTCTCCTCTATGGTGCCATCCAGGCGCCGGGCCATCCGGCATATGTGGGCTGGGCGGGCGGCATCATCCTGTTCGCCGGACTGTTTGACATGATGGACGGCCGGGTGGCCCGCGTGGGCAATATGTCTTCCACGTTCGGTGCCCTGTACGACTCGGTACTGGATCGCTACAGCGAGCTGTTCACCTTGTTCGGCATCTTCTTCTACCTCATCTTGCAAGGCTATTTGTGGGGAAGCGTCATCACCTTCCTGGCTCTCATCGGCTCGCTCATGGTGAGTTATGTCAGGGCAAGGGCTGAAGGCCTGGGCCTGGAATGCAAGGTCGGACTGATGCAGCGCCCCGAGCGTGTGGTCCTGACGGCGGTCGGTGCCATCTGCTGCGGCATCTTTGCCGGTTGCACGTCTTTCGACCCCTTGTATCTGCTGATAGCCCCCCAGGTCCTCATCGCCATCCTGGCCAACTGGACGGCCTTCGTACGCATCAAACATTGTTACAGATTGCTGAACCAGAAATAATACGCCACACATGAGCAAACCATTCCCTACGTTCAAAGAAGCCTTGTGGGCCACCCTACCCATGCTTGCCTACCTGTGTCTGGTGGAAATATTCATCGGCCTACGGACGGACCACTTCCTGATAGCGGGACTGTTCCTGTTTCTATTCTATATAGGACCGGCTGCCCGCAAGCTGGCCGTTGCCCTGCTGCCGTTCATCCTGTTTGCCATCTGCTACGACTGGATGCGCGTCTATCCGAACTTCGAGGTAAATCCTATTGACGTGCAAGGCCTGTACGACGCCGAGAAATCCCTCTTCGGCATCACCGTCGGAGGCCAGACACTCATTCCGTGTGAGTTCTTTGCCGCCCATCACTGCACGATAGCCGACTTCATGGCCGGTATATTCTATCTGTGCTGGGTCCCTGTTCCCATCGCATTCGGCATCTGGCTCTACCTGAAAGGAAAACGGCAGCTTTACCTGCGCTTCTCCATCGCTTTCCTGTTCGTCAACCTGATAGGCTTCGCCGGCTATTACATCCATCCCGCCGCTCCGCCCTGGTATGCCATGAACTATGGCTTCGACCCCATCCTGGACACCCCGGGCAATGTGGCCGGCTTAGGCCGCTTCGACGAGCTCCTGGGCTGCCAGATTTTCCACTCCATCTATGGCCGCAATGCCAACGTGTTCGCAGCCATACCCTCCCTGCATGCCGCCTACATGGTGGTGGCTCTGGCCTATGCCTGTATCGGACGTTGTGCCAAGTGGCTGAAGATTGTCTTCGCCTTCATCATGGTGGGCATCTGGTGGACGGCCATCTATTCCGGACATCACTACATCATCGATGTGTTGCTGGGCATCACATGTGCCTTGGCAGGCATGCTGATTTTCGAGAAGGGCCTGCTGAAATGGGGCTGCTTCCGGCGCTTCTTCTACCGGTATGCCCGCTACATCGCCACTCCCAAGGAACGGCACGAACTGGACAGGCACATCTATTAATAGGAATTTGTTTTAGTGATGGGGGGCTGGTGACGAGTGATTGGCAGGCTTCCGCTGAATGCTTGACTAATCGCTCGCCACTAATCGCCGAACATTAATCACTGCTAAATTATCATCTACTGAACTATGAACAATTTCGTATTCTACAGCCCTACCGAATTTGTGTTCGGCAGGGGTACCGAAACGCAGACCGGCACACTGGCCCGGAAACAGGGAGCCAGCAAAGTCCTGATTGTGTACGGGGGAGGCTCCGTGGTGCGCAGCGGCTTGCTGGACCGGGTGAAAGATTCCTTAAAGGAAGCCGGACTCTCCTTCTGCGAAATGGGCGGCGTGCTGCCCAACCCCACGGATACCTACGTGTATGAAGGCATCGACCTCTGCCGGCGCGAAAAAGCGGACATGCTGCTGGCCGTCGGGGGAGGTTCCGTCATAGACACGGCCAAAGCCATAGCAGCCGGCGTGCTTTACGATGGTGACTTCTGGGATTTCTTCATCGGCAAGGCCGAAGTGAAACAAGCCCTGAAAGTGGGCGTGGTGCTGACCATCCCCGCATCGGGCAGCGAAGGCTCCGGCAACTCGGTCATCACCCACACGGAGACCTTGCAGAAACTCAGCCTGCGGGTGCCCGGCGTGTTGCGCCCGGTCTTCTCCATCCTGAACCCGGAACTGACCTTCACCCTGCCGCCCTTCCAGACAGCCTGCGGCATCTGCGACATGATGATACACATCTTTGAACGCTACTTCACCAACACGACGGACGTGGAAATCGGCGACCGCCTGTGCGAGGCCACACTGACGGCCATCATCAAGGAAGCCTATCGGGTGAAACAAGATCCCCACAACTACGGGGCGCGTGCCAACCTGATGTGGTGTGGCATGATTGCACACAACGGAACCTGCGGAGTGGGCTGCGAGGAAGACTGGGCCTCGCACTACCTGGAGCATGAGGTCAGTGCCCTGTACAACGTGACCCACGGCGCCGGACTGGCAGTGATTGTCCCGGCCTGGATGACCTTCATGGCCGAACACCATCCGGAGAAGGTGGCCCAACTGGCCGAACGCGTCTTCCAGGCCCCGGCCGTCGAACCGATAGAGGACATGGCCATGACCGCCGTCAGCCGCCTGAAACACTTCTTCCGCTACCTGGGCCTGCCTACTACCTTCCACGAACTGGGCATCGACCGGCCCGACATCGACCGGCTGGTGGAAGGCCTGCACCGCAACAAGGGCGAACTGGTGGGCAACTACGTGAAACTGACCCGGCAGGACACGCGGGCCATCTACGAACTGGCCCTGTAAACCTCAGGGAAACAAGATACGGAAGCGCGTCAGCCCGTCTTCGTACGTCCGCAACGAGAAAGTGCAGCCATGCTTGCTGAGCACCTCGCGGATGAAGACGAGGCCGATGCCCTGACCGTTGGGCTTCGTAGAGAAGAAAGGGGTGAACAGCTTGGACTCCACCTCGCGGCTGATGCCCGGCCCGTTGTCCACCACCTCCACGGAAGCCGGGGCGGAGGTGCGCACCACGATTTCTCCTCCGGCACCGCTGCCGGACAAGGTGATGCTCTCTGCTGCGTTCTTGATGATGTTCACCAACACTTGTTCGAACAGCGAGGCATCCATCTTCACCTCCCCCACCTGCCCGTCACACTCCAGGCGGAGGGCTATCCCCGCATCGGCACACATGCCCTCCATGAAGCACTTACACCTGGCAGCCATCTCGTTCAAGGACAAAGGCACAAGCGTAGGTTCGGGAATCTTCACCACGTCGGCGAAACGGGTGATGAAGCGACTCATCGAGTAGCAACGCTCCACACAGACACGCATCACCTCGCAGATGTCGTCCATACCGTCCTCGGCCGCAAGGGCCTGCCCCACGGTATCGAGCGTGGAGGTGATGCCGGCCGTGGTGTTGTTCACCTCGTGTGCAATCATGCGGATGACCTTCTCGTAGGCTTTCTTCTCGGCCCGCATCAGCTCGTCCGTCATGCGTTCGATGAGATAGAAGGGATGCTTGAATCCGCAATCGATGAAATAAGAATAGGTACACTTGTAGACATTGGCATCGTTCAGCCGCACCACCCGTGTCTCCTCGTAGGGCATCCCGGCCAGTTCGGCGGCCAGCGCGGCGTCCACCTGGCCCATCTTCCGTCCGCGGGCGGCGTCCAGCGGGACGCCCAGCATCTTCACCGCCATGGGGTTCATCTGCGAGACCTCTTCGTTCAGCGTCAGGATGATGACCCCCATGGGCGAAGCTTGGATGAGGAGGTCGAGGAAGTAGTTCTGCTCGCGCATGCGGAGCCGCTCATTCTTCAGCTGCTCCATCATGCGGTTGAAGATGTTCACTATACGGTCGGCCTCGTACTGGCCCACGGGGCTGAGGCGGCTGCTGAAGTCCTGTTCGCGCAGCAGCTCCATGCCGTTGCCGATGGTATTCAGGGGCTTCACGAGCTTGTGGTAGAACACGGACAGGTAGACAAGGATGAGGACGATGCCCCCCTCGGCCACGAACCAATAGGCGCGTTGCACCTCGCGGAAGGCGATGCCAAGGTACACCCCCAGCACCACGAGCAGGACGACGAGGAGGGAGAAGAAGAACTTGATGCGCATGGCGACGGGTCGGATTTATTCATTGGTGGAAATGCCGTACTTCTCCAGACGGCGGTAGAGGGCCGCACGGCTGATGCCCAAGGCTGCCGCCACTTGGCTGAGGTTCCCCTTGTGGAAGTCCAATGCCTGGAGTATGGTCTGGCGCTCTATCTCGTCCAGCGTCATGCCCGTGTAGGTGCCGCCTCGCTCCCGGCCGGGAGGGTCGTCGTGCGGGGGGCATTGGGCTTCGAAGTCCGCGGCGTCCAGCACGGGCTTGCCGCTGACCAGGATGGTGCGCTCCACCAGGTTCTTCAGCTCGCGGATGTTGCCGGGATAGGGCAGGCGGGAGAGGAACTGGAGAGCGTCGGCCGAGAAGTCCGTGCGGGGCAGTCCGTTGGCCTCGGCCTGGCGGTCGGCAAAGTGGCGGGCCAGCAGGGGGATGTCGTCCCGGCGCTCGCGCAAGGCGGGCAGGTGGATGGTGATGAGGTTGATGCGGTAAAACAGGTCCTCGCGGAAGGTATGTGCGGTCACCATCTTGCGCAGGTCGGCATTGGTGGCGGAGACGACGCGCACGTCCACCTTGCGCGGACGGCTGTCGCCCAGCACCTCAAACGTCTGGTCCTGGAGCACGCGGAGCAGCTTGACCTGGCACGAGAGGTCCAGGTCGCCGATTTCGTCCAGAAAGATGGTGCCGTGGTCCGCCAGCTCGAAGCGTCCCGTGCGGTCGGCCACGGCGTCGGTGAAGGCGCCCTTCTTGTGGCCGAACATCTCGCTCTCGAACAGGCTCTGCGAGATGCCTCCCAGGTTGACCTTCACGAAGGGCTGCGCGGCGCGGCGGCTGTTGCGGTGGATGGCCTCGGCAATGAGTTCCTTGCCCGTGCCGCTCTCGCCCGTGACGAGCACGGAGGCGTTGGTGCGGGCGATGCGCGCCACGGTGTCCAGCACCTCGGTCAGCCCCTTGGACTGCCCGATGATGTGGCTGCGCTCCAGCGTGAAGCCCTCGGCCCCAGCGGCCGTCGGAGCGGTGGCGTTGAGCTGGAGGGCGGTCTCGATGCGTTGCAGCAGGACGGCGTTGCTCCACGGCTTGGTGATGAAGTCGAAGGCGCCGGCGCGCATCCCCTGCACGGCCAGCTGGATGCTGCCCCAGGCGGTCATGAGGATGACCGGCACGCCGGGACAGAATATCTTCACCTGGCGGAGCAGGGTCAGTCCCTCCTCGCCCGTGGTGGAGAGGGTGAAGTTCATGTCCATCAACATCAGTTGGGGCGTCTCGGCACGCACCACGTCCAGCGCCTCGCGCGGACCCGCCACGGCCCGCGCCTCATAGCCCGCCCGCTTCAGCATGAAGCCCAGCGAGGAGCGCACGGCGGTATCATCGTCTATTATCAGTATCATAACGGTTTGTCATACGTTGGTTACAGGGTACAAATTTAGTGAAAGTTCGCGTCATTCGCCTGCGGAAGGGGGAAAAATTCCCGGCCCGCCCCGTCCCCGTCCCGCAGGCCTTCCGGGCGGGTCCCGTAGTGGCCGTCCGCTAGTCCCGAAGTAGCGGCCCGCTAGTCCCGAAGTAGCGGGGCGCTAGTTCCGAAGTAGCGGAATGCCCCTCCCGAAGTGGCATTCTTCTAGTCCCGAAGTAGAAGCCTCCTAGTTCCGAAGTAGAAGCCTTCTAGTCCCGAAGTAGAAGAACGGGGGTCCGGGCGGGGGTCACTGCCGCACGACGGCTTCGAAGTCGGCCTCCAGCGCCTCGTTGCGCTCAAAGTCCCAGAGGGTGAGGCTGCGGATCTGGTAGAAGTAGTACCAATAGTAGTAGAGTTCGGAGATGTGTTGCTGGCGGGCCTCGTCCTTCGAGTCGCGTGCGTCGTTCAGGTCCAGGGTGCTGATTTTGCCTATCATGAAGGTCTCCACGCTGGTGTCGTAGCGGCGCTGGGCAATCTGGTCGGCCTCCTCGGCGATGCCCAGCTGTTGGGCCTGGTTGTTGAAGTTGGCCACCAGGAGGAAGATATTCTGGTTGAAGTTCATCTGCTCCTGCCTGATGCGCGACAGCTCCAGGTCGCGGTTGCTCTTGGCCACCTTCACCTGCCCGCGGCGTTTGCCCCAGTCCAGCAGGGGGATGGAGAATCCCACCTGCACCACCTGGTTGTCCAGCAAGTTGTGGTAGGACGACCTGAAGTCCCGGTTCTGGCCCGTGTAGCCGATGCTGGCGAAGAGGTTGATGCTGCGCAGGTTGCCGCGTGCCGTGGCCACCGCGTAGTCGGCCTCCAGCTGCCGGCGGCGGATGTTCTGCGCGAAGGAGTTGCGCTCGAGGGCCTTCTCCAACACATCCTTATATACAATGTCTACGGCGGGCACCGACTCGGGCAGCACGGGATTGAGGTTCTCCTGCTCGGACACGCCCAGGAACGAACGCAACTGGAACATCTGCGCGTTGAGGTTGCTCTCCGCCTCGGTCACGTCCGCCTGTCCCTGCAGGGCGTTCAGCTTCAGCTGCAGGAGGTCGTTCTCGGAAATCTGGCCCATCTTGCGCTTCGCCTTGGCCACTTCGTAGAGGCGGTCGGCGTTCTCCTTGTTCTGCCGTGCCGTGGCCAGGTTCTCCTTGGCCAGGAGGAGGTTGAAGAAATACGTGATGGTGGTCATGGTCACCTCCTCGGTGGCCGAGATGAACGACGCCTTGGCCTCGGCGTAGCGCACGGGTTCGATGCGGCGGTCCCACTTGATGGTGTTCACGCCGAATATGGGTTGCGTCAGTTCCAGGCTGACG
This sequence comes from Candidatus Bacteroides intestinavium, assembly GCA_019118325.1. Lineage (GTDB taxonomy): Bacteria > Bacteroidota > Bacteroidia > Bacteroidales > Bacteroidaceae > Bacteroides > Bacteroides intestinavium. Next base: position 20,417 of record DWZE01000045.1, on the reverse strand, counting down.
GGGACGGACATGAACTGGTGGTATCCCCCGCTGCCCAGCTGGCGGATGTAGTCCAGCGACGAGCGGAGCGAGAGCGTGCCGCCCGTCAGCCAGATGCTCTGATCGATGGACAACTCGCCCTGCAGCCCCAGGTTGTTGTTGCGGACAAACGAGTAGGACCCGTCCGAATTCTGATAAGAACTGTACGACTTGCTGTAGTTGGGCAGGGTGCCCGTGAAGTTGACCTCCGGCAAGAGGTTGGCCCGGAAAGTGCGGTATTCCCAATAGGCAGTCTTCAACTCATTGAGGGCCACGGCAGCATCTACCGACTGTGCCCGTGCCAGGGCAATGGCCTCGGTCAGGGTGATATCCCGTTCATACGTCAACGTGTCCTGTTGCGCCCACGCCAGGAAAGGCATCCCCAGGCACAGCGCCAAGCATAAAATCTTTCTCATATTCCCAATCTTTACATTCATTGCCCGCCAGAGGACAAAGAGCGTGCCAATGCCTCAGACGGGCTTCCGGACGGGGAATGTGTTCGGAAACGGACAATGCGGGTGTCCGCTATCGGACACTCAGCCTCTGCTTTTGAGCTTCACCTCGTACAGGTCTCCGCGGCGATCCTTCAGGTTGCGGACACTGCCGTAGGTGTGCAGCTCGCTGAGGAGGTCGAGGTCCACGTCGGACACGAGGATCATCTCCGTGTTGGGCGTGGCCTCGGCGCGCATGCCGTCCGTGGGGAAGGCAAAGTCGCACGGGGTGAATACGCCGCTCTGCGCATACTGGATGTCCATGTTGTGCACACGGGGCAGGTTGCCCACGCTTCCGGCAATGACCACGAAGCACTCGTTCTCGATGGCACGGGCATGGGCACACACCTTGACGCGGCTATAGGCGTTTTGCGTGTCGGTCAGGAAGGGCACGAAGAGGATTTGCATCCCCTGGTCGGCCATGATGCGCGAAAGTTCGGGGAACTCCACATCATAGCAGATCAGGACACCTATCTTGGCGCAGTCCGTGTCGAAGGTCCGGATCATCTTGCCGCCCGTCAGGCCCCAGCTTTTGATCTCGTCCGGCGTCACGTGTATCTTCTCATACATCTCGTAGGACCCGTCGCGCCGGCAGAGGAAGCCCACGTTGTACAGGCGTCCGTCCTCCTTGATGAGCGGCATGCTGCCCGTGATGATGTTGATGTTGTAGCTGATGGCCAGCTTGATGAAGCGTTCGCGAATCTCGTCGGTGAAGGCGGCCAGTCCACGGATGGCTTGCGACTCGCCCTCGTCATTGAACTTCGCCATGAGAGGCGCGTTGAAGTATTCGGGGAAGAGCACGAAATCACTCTTGTAGTCGGACACGGCATCCACGAAGAACTCCACTTGCTCGAACAGGTCGTCCAGCGTCTTGTACGAACGCATTTGCCACTGCACCAGGCCGACGCGCACCGAGGTCTTGGGATTGATGTACTCCTGCGTGGGCGGCTGGTAGTAGATGTTGTCCCACTGGAGGAGGCAGGCATAATGGCGCGACTCCTCGTCGTTGGGCAGGTAGTTGCGCATCACCTTGCGCACGTGGAAGTCATTGGAAAGCTGGAAGGTCAGCACGGGGTCGTATATCTCCTTCTGGCGCACCTTGTCGATGTACTCCTTCGGACGCATCTGGTCGGCATACTTGTGGTAGTTGGGGATCCGGCCTCCGAACATGATGGCCTTCAGGTTCAGCTTCTCGCACAACTCCTTGCGGTACTCGTACATGCGGCGTGCCAAGCGCAGGCCACGGTATTCGGGGTGTACAAACACTTCGATGCCATAGAGGATGTTACCCTTGGGATTGTGCGTGTTGAAGGTTTCCTTACCCGTCACCTGGGCATAGGTATGGTCATTCTTCACCTTGTCATAGTCCACGATGATGGAGAGGGCGCACCCCACGATTTTCTCGTCTACCACGGTCACGATTTGTCCCTCCGGGAAAATCTTTATCAGCTTCTCAATCTGCTTGTGGGTCCAGAACACATCGCTCCCGTCCGTATAGACGCGGGTGAAGGATTGGGCCAGCTGGTCGTAATCTTCTATTTGCAGATTACGAATCTGCACCTTGTTAATCTTCAATGAGTCCATAATATATCCTATTAAAAAACGGCGCAAAGGTACAAAAAAAGTAAGATACTGAGCAATTCACAGAAATCAGACAATGATGTGCGGAACGAACATGGACGTATTTCCCGTTATCAGTCCGTTGGTTTCGCGGATGCCGATGCCGGCCGGTTCGCCACCAATTACCCAGCTGCCTATGACAGGGTGATGTCCCTCGAAAGAGGGGAGTGGCTTCAATTCCTGGAATATGAATCCTTCCTCGCCATAATCGCCGCCGGTCTCTTCCGATGCTTGCGGGGACAATTGCAGTTTCACGTTGCTTCCTTCCCGGCCCAGGATGGGTTTCCGGCAATAGCGGGTGACGGAAGTGGGCAAAAAGTTCCATGTGGGGAGCAGATAGGGGCTGTCCGGGAACAGCAGATACATGGTGTAGAGAATCATCTTGTTGCTCATCAAGGCTTTCCACATGGGTTCGTACCAATGCAGACGGGCACCGCAAGCCTCGGGCGACTCATTGAACATCCATTCCCACGGATAGAGTTTGAAGCAGTCGCGCACGACTTCACCGCTTTGGGCCAACAGGAGTCCGTTGTTGTAGTACAACTGGTCCATGTCCACCTCGGCCACGTCCAGTCCGGCCTCCATGGCGGTGTAGGCCATATAGCGCAGGTTCCACAAATCTTCTTCGTTTTCCCGACTGCATGCCACGAAAAGCCGGTCTATGCCATTTTGTTCGTCAATATCCTTCCAGGATTGCACCAAAGCTTCATGGATGGAGTTGAACTGGTCTTGTTCGGGGAAACATTCTTCTTTCCAGTTCCATTGGATGATGGAAGATTCCAGCAGGGAGGTAGGGGTATCTGCATTGAACTCATAAAGTTTGATGTCCCGGCCGTCAAAGTAAAGGTCGAAGCGGCCATAGACGGACAGTTCATCGTCCAGCCAGGAGTGGTTGATGTAGGCCCGGACGGCTTCGGGGATTCTCATCTCGGCATACAGGTTGTTCGAGATGATATGCTCTGCCGCGTCGCACGCCATGGAATAGAGTTCCCGTGTGGCGGTTTCCAGCCGGTCTGTTTCTTCCTGGGTAAACTCGTAATAACGTCCTTCTCCCCAATAGTCGGGGTGGTAGAAGAATCCCAGTTCCTCAATCTTGTCCGCATAATGTTCGCGGGCGGGTATTGTCTTTCTCTTCATGACATCCTTGCTTATGAGGCCGATGAATGGCTTTTGCCGGTAGAGCCGAAAGCCGGTTTGGAGGACTGGGAAGACGTGGCCGCCTTGATGCCGGACGATACGGAGGGCGGGGGAGTCACGGTGGCTCCTGCCGCATTGGTGAAGCGTCCGGTGTTGGGGTAGTAGAAGTACGAGCCTCCTCCGCCCGGCGCGGCCCGCATCATCCAATACATCATTGCGGCGTTGTAGACCCACGTGTTGCCGTTCTGGTCTTTGTATTCTTCTTTGTCCTTGGGGTCTTCGGGCAATTGGGACGAATGGTTCGTGCAGGATACGAACAGTGTCATTGAGGCGATGGCTGCTGCCAGTAAATGTTTCTTGTTCATTGTGTGATATGGGCTGGTTGTTATCTGATGTCTATCAACTTATGGGTCTGGAGGCTGAGGCGCCAGCGGGGATGGTTCAGTACGCATCGCACGGTTTCCGCCGTGTTCAGTCCGGAGCAGGGTTGCAGGAAGAAATGACGGGCCGGAAGTGATTCGTAAGGAGTCGGGTCCTGGCCTTCGTATACCACCTTCACTTCGTCCATGTGGTCCAGCACGACGGTTCCTCCCGCTTTGGGCGAACACGTCACCCAGTCAATGCCCGGGGGCAGGGGGCGTGTGCCGTTGGTTTCGATGCAGACGTACTTGTGCAGGTCGTGCAGGCGGCGGATGAATGCCTCGTCTATCCACAAAGAGGGTTCGCCTCCGGTCAGGATGACCATCGGGGCCGGGTATTTCCGGACTTCCTGCAGGATGTCTTCGTCCGTCATCAGGGTGCCCTCCTCGTGCCGGGTGTCGCAGAAATGGCACTTCAGGTTGCAGCCGGAGAAGCGGATGAACGTGGCGGGAGTCCCCGTATGGAAGCCTTCGCCTTGCAGACTGTAGAATATCTCGTTAATCTTTCTCATAGACGGCCAGGTTTCCTTCGGATTCTTGCACTTCCACGCGGTAGCAGTTCTCCACATGTTCGCACACCCAGCGGGCAATGTTTTCCGCCGTGGGATTGAAGGGAAGCACTTCGTTCAGGTTACGGTGGTCCAAGCGGTTTTGAACCTGCTCCTTGATGTGAGTGAAGTCGGTCACCATGCCGTCGGCATTCAACTCGCGCGAGCGGCAGTGGACGATGATGACCCAGTTGTGGCCGTGCAGGTTCTCGCACTTGCTGGGGTAGGAGAGCTGCAGGCTGTGGGCGGCGGAGATCTCCATGCGTTTGATGACTGTATACATATAATATAAGTAGATGTTAATGTTTAGTTTATATGATTAGCGGGCTTTGCCCGCAGGAGTTAAAAGGAGTTATCGCTTCGCTCGGGGAGTTAAAGGCCAATACCTTTGGCGTTATCGCCGGACCAACTATCGGCCTCTAACTCCCTCTGACTCCTTACAACTCCCTCTAACTCCCTTGGATATGTTTCTTCCTGCATTGCGGGCATTCACCCTTGATGACGAACGAGATGGAGTGGGGGCTGAACCCTTCGGGCAGGTGCAGGTCCGGCAGCGGGATGTCCTCCATGCAGAATGACTGTTGGCACGACTGGCAGTAGAAGTGTATGTGCGCATCGGAGAGGTTGCAGGCCCCTTCGTTGGTGCATAGCTCATAGTTCAGGATGCCGCGTCCGTCTTCGAAGGCATGCACGATGTCATGCTCCAGGAACAAGGTCAGTACCCGGAAGATGCTGGATTTGTCCAAGGTCCACAAGGCTTCCTCCAGGTCGGACAGGCACATGGGCTTGCCCGATGCCCGGAGCGCTTGCAGCACCAGAATGCGGTTGGCGGTGGGTTTCACTCCCTTGTGCGCCAGGTGGATGGTTATATCTGTTGGTTCCATATCCTTGTTGATGGTGGTTATATCTGCGTTGCAAAATTATAAAAAAAGGCGCATCTGTCAATGTCCGGGGGTGTAAAGTTGTCGATAACGATACTTGTTTGTCGCATGTCGTGTGCGGCGAGGCTCGTCTGCCGCAAGCGACGGGCATCGTCTGCCCCTGACGGATGTTTGCCACCCGGTTGCACGATTCTTTTCGCACCTTTGTGCCGTGAATAAAATGAGGAAGTTATGACAGATACACACCACCACCACCATCATGCCCACGGAGCCGGAGGCCTGAAGGGCAAAATCGCATTGATTGCAGTGACTACGCTGCTGCTCGTCGCGGCCATAGTCTTGGAACATTCCTACAGTTGGGAGACCTGGCAGTTGCTGCTGGTTTACCTGGTTCCTTACCTGCTTGTCGGCCGCGAGACACTGCTGGAGGCGGCCCGGGGCATTGGGCATGGAGACATGTTCAACGAGCATTTCCTGATGTCGCTGGCCACCCTCGGCGCGCTGTGCATAGGCTTCCTGCCGGGTGCGGAGACGGAGTTTCCGGAAGCGGTGTTCGTCATGTTGTTCTTCCAGGTCGGCGAATTGTTCGAGGCCTATGCGGAGGGGAGGAGCCGTGACAGCATCTCCCATCTGATGGACATCCGGCCGGACGTGGCCTATGTGGAGCGTGAAGGCCGGACGGTGGCCGTGCCCCCGCAGGAGGTCCGGGTGGGCGAGGTGATAGTCATCAAGCCCGGCGAGAAAGTGCCGCTGGACGGGACGATTGTCGAGGGCGCTACTTCGCTGAACACCCTGGCCCTCACCGGCGAAAGCATGCCGCGCGAGGCGGCGGTGGAGGACGAGGTGATGTCCGGGTGCATCAACCTCACCGGGGTGGTGCGCGTGCGGACAACGAAGAGTTTCGGCGAGAGCACCGTCTCGAAAATCATCCGCCTGGTTGAGAGCGCCGACGAGCATAAGTCGCGCAGCGAGGCGTTCATCACGAAGTTTGCCCGGGTCTATACGCCCATTGTGGTCATGGCTGCCGTGCTGCTGGCCGTCGTGCCTCCCCTCCTGTCCCCGGTGGGCTTTGTAGAGGCGTTTTCCGTGTGGCTCCATCGGGCGTTGATTTTCCTGGTCGTGTCCTGTCCGTGCGCCTTGGTCATCAGTGTGCCGCTGACGTTCTTCGGCGGTCTGGGGGGCGCATCCCGCCGGGGTATCCTCGTGAAGGGCAGTAGCTACATGGACGCACTGGCCCGGGTGGGCACGGTGGTGTTCGACAAGACCGGCACGCTGACGCGGGGCGAATTTGTCGTGGAGGCCGTCCACCCCGAAGATTTCAATGAGCACGAGCTGTTGCACCTGGCCGCACACGTGGAGCACTTCTCCACGCACCCCATCGGCGAGGCCCTGCGGGCAGCTTTCCCCAACGAAGCGACGGACGGATGCCGGATAGAAGAGGTGGAAGAAATCGCCGGACGTGGCATCCGTGCCCGGGTGGAGGGACGAACGGTCTGCGTGGGCAATGCGAAGATGATGGAGGACATCGGCGTGCAGTGGCGCAACTGCCCGTGCGTCGGTACGATCATTCATGTGGCGGTGGACGGCCGGTATGCAGGCCACGTCGTTATCAACGACCGTGTAAAAGAGGACAGCGCCCCGGCCGTGGCCTCCCTGAAGCGTCTGGGGGTGCAGCGCACCGTCATGCTGACGGGCGACCGTCGGGAAGTCGCCTTGGAGGTGGCGGGAAAGCTTGGGATTGACACCTGCTTCGCCGAACTTTTGCCGGCCGACAAAGTGGCCCATCTGGAGCAACTGTTGGCCACGAAACCCGCAGGCACCGCCCTGGCTTTCGTGGGCGACGGCATCAACGATGCTCCGGTCTTGAAGCGTGCGGATGTAGGCATTGCCATGGGCGGGCTGGGAAGTGATGCGGCTATCGAGGCGGCAGACGTGGTGCTGATGGACGACCAGCCTTCCAAGATTGCCATGGCCGTCCGTATCGCCCGCCGTACCCTTCGTATCGCCCGTCAGAATGTCTGGTTCGCCATTGGCATCAAGGTTGCCATTCTCGGGTTGGCTACGGTGGGGCTGGGCACGATGTGGATGGCGGTCTTTGCCGATGTCGGCGTGACGGTGCTGGCTGTGCTGAATGCCATGCGGGCCTTGCGGAATTGAGGAAATGCGATGGGACATTTTCCCGTATCGGGGAAATTACGTACCTTTGCACACCTTTTCTATATATAGTAACAACGACGACAGATGAAGAATATACGCAACTTTTGCATCATTGCCCACATCGACCATGGCAAGTCCACCCTGGCAGACCGTCTGCTGGAATATACCAACACCATTCAAGTGACTGAAGGACAGATGCTGGACGACATGGATCTGGAGCGTGAGCGTGGAATCACCATCAAGAGCCATGCCATACAGATGGAGTACAACTATGGCGGACAGAAGTATATCCTCAACCTCATAGACACGCCGGGCCACGTGGACTTCTCTTACGAGGTGTCCCGCTCCATTGCCGCCTGCGAAGGTGCGCTGCTCATCGTGGATGCCTCGCAGGGCGTGCAGGCACAGACCATCTCCAACCTCTACATGGCCATTGAGCACGACCTGGAGATTATCCCCGTCATCAACAAATGTGACATGGCCAGCGCCAATCCCGACGAAGTGGAAGACGAGATTATCGAACTGCTGGGCTGCAAGCGCGAGGAAATCATCCGTGCTTCGGGCAAGACCGGTATGGGTGTCCCGGAAATCCTTCAGGCGGTCGTGGAGCGCATCCCGCACCCCGAAGGCGACGAGGAGGCACCGCTCCAAGCCTTGATTTTCGATTCGGTATTCAACTCCTTCCGGGGCATCATCGCCTATTTCAAGATAGAGAACGGTGTCATCCGCAAGGGAGACAAGGTGAAGTTCTTCAATACCGGTAAGGAATATGAGGCCGACGAGGTGGGGGTACTGAAGATGGACCTTGTCCCACGTGACGAATTGCGTACGGGCGACGTGGGCTACATCATCTCCGGCATCAAGACCTCCCGCGAGGTGAAGGTGGGGGATACCATCACGCACATAGCCCGCCCTTGCAAGGAAGCCATCGCCGGCTTTGAAGAAGTGAAGCCGATGGTCTTTGCCGGTGTCTATCCGATTGAGGCCGAGGACTTCGAAGACCTGCGCTCCAGTTTGGAGAAGTTGCAGCTGAATGACGCCTCACTGACCTTCCAGCCTGAATCTTCGCTGGCACTGGGCTTCGGGTTCCGTTGCGGCTTCCTGGGCTTGCTGCATATGGAGATTGTGCAGGAACGCCTGGATCGTGAATTTGACATGAACGTCATTACCACAGTCCCCAACGTATCCTATAAGGTATATGACAAGCAGGGGGGCTGTACCGAGGTGCATAATCCCGGCAGTATGCCCGAAGCCACGCTCATTGACCACATTGAGGAACCTTATATCCGCGCGTCGGTCATCACGCAGACCACCTATATCGGTCCTATCATGACTCTCTGTCTGGGCAAGCGGGGCGAACTGGTGAAGCAGGAATATATATCGGGCAATCGTGTCGAGATTTACTATGACATGCCGCTCGGCGAGATTGTCATCGACTTCTACGACAAACTGAAGTCCATCTCCAAGGGATATGCTTCGTTCGATTACCACCCCAATGGGTTCCGTCCTTCGAAACTCATCAAACTGGATATTCTGCTCAATGGTGAGCCGGTGGATGCCCTTTCAACGCTGACCCATGTGGACAATGCCTACGACCTGGGGCGTCGGATGTGCGAGAAGTTGAAGGAACTTATTCCCCGCCAGCAGTTCGAGATTGCCATCCAGGCAGCCATCGGGGCGAAGATTATCGCGCGCGAAACCATCAAGGCCGTGCGCAAGGACGTTACGGCCAAGTGTTACGGTGGCGACGTCAGCCGTAAACGCAAACTCCTGGAGAAGCAGAAGCGAGGAAAGAAGCGCATGAAGCAAATCGGGACCGTCGAGGTGCCGCAGAAGGCTTTCCTGGCCGTCCTCAAGCTGGATTGAACAACCCATCCGGCCCCTATCAAGAAACCCCGTCGCGACATTCCCACCGGGAAGCGTGACGGGGTTTCTCTTACCTTTATTAACCACCATTTACTCTATGGCTGTACACCCTCAGGGATTCGAACCCTGGACCCACTGATTAAGAGTCAGTTGCTCTACCAACTGAGCTAAGAGTGCGTAGATTTCGTAAAACCGGGCGCAAAGGTACGTCATTCTTTGTGAATATCCAAATGTCAGGACGGTTTTCTATGGCTTTTTTGAGAAATCTCTTCTGTTTGTGCCGTTTCTGCGGTCGGGTTACTCCAACTCATAGAGTGTGGAGGGGGTAGTCCGCTTCAAGGGGGTAAGCTCTACATCCTTTCCGACCTCGATGCCGGCGGCTTTCAGCCGGATTTCAACGGTTTTCTCAGCCAGCTCCGGGTGATTGTTTTCCCGGCTCAGGTGGCATAGCCAGATGTGACGCAGTCCGGGATGGTAGTGCGTGGCCAGGAAGTCTGCTGCCTCGTTGTTGGACAAGTGTCCTCGCGGCCCGGCAATGCGTTCTTTCAGATAGGGAGGGTAGGGGCCTGCCTGTAGCATTTCCGGATCATAGTTGGCTTCGAGTATCAGGTAGTTGGCGCGGGCCACATAGGATTCCACGTGTGGGGGTACATGGCCCAGGTCGGTCATAAAGACGATGGTACATCCGCAGGCCTCGATGCAATACCCGACATTGTCCGTGCCGTCGTGTGGAACCTCGAAAGCTTCTACGCTGAAGTCTTCGATGTGTACAGGCACTTCCTTTTCAAGTACCCGTGCCGAGGTGTACAAGCGTTCCTTGACGCAATAACTCCGTCCGATGCCTTGATGGGCCAAGGCTGTGGCATAGACGGGGATATGGAGCCTTTCGCCCAGGCTTACCACCCCCTTGATGTGGTCGGCATGATCGTGTGTGATGAAGACGGCTCGTATGTCCTCCATGTTTATTCCTGCATCTCGCAGGTGTTTTCGGATGGTGCGTGTGGCTATGCCGGCGTCCACCAATATGCCGTATTGTTCAGTACCCAGATAGTAACAATTGCCGCTGCTACCGCTGGCAAAACTCATGAATCTTAACGACATAGGCAAATCAGATTTCGTCCAATTCTTCGGCACTACGTTCCATGATGCTGGCTGCCAGGCTGTCTGCAGCTTGGATGATGGCCACCAAGGGGTAGAGTTTGCGCGAGGTATCGTAGCTGCGTTGGTCCTCAAAGCTGTTCATGTTGATGCCCCACGCCCCCATGTGCCAGCGGATGGCCAGCATCTCGTCGTCGGCCATTTCGAGTCCGTTGCAGAGGAGCAGTATGACCGATTTCTCGCCATGCCCCATAGGGAAGTTCTTGTAGGACACCTTGTATCCCTCGCAATCTTCCCATTGTCCCAGGGCATTCTTCTTTTTCTTTACCGAGCGGAAGTAGATGTCGCTTTTGCAGACGTCGTGCAGGAGGCTGGCCAGTATGACACTATCCTTGTGCACTTCTTTCTCCAGGCCCGGCTCAAGGGCCTTCATGCCTTCATAGACCATCAGGGCTGCCTTGCAGGTATTGAGTGAGTGCAGCAACAGTCCGCCTTCGGTGTTGAGGTGGTGGTTGGCCGAGGCCGGCGCGGTGAAGAACCCCATTTCTTCAAGTCCGGTGATGACATCCTCCACACCGTCGCGTCCGGTGGAGCGTAACAGGCTGATAAATTCGTCTTTATATTTCTGTATTTCCATATTTTTGATGTGTTTATTAAGATATGCTGTCCGGCTGTTCGTCCGAATTAGCCTGCAAAGCTATGAAATATTTCCGGTACAGTTTCCTCACCTCGCGGAAAAATGCGATATTTGCACCCATGATTCAGATTGAGACTATACTCGATATCCTATGGAAGGGCTTCATCATCGGAGTCATTGTGTCCGCACCCTTGGGCCCGGTGGGTGTGCTGTGCATTCAGCGCACGCTGAATAAAGGGCGTTGGTACGGATTTGTCACAGGGGTAGGAGCCTCGTTGAGCGATATCTGTTATGCCTTGTTGACGGGCTATGGTATGAGTTTTGTGTTTGATTATGTCAATAAGAACATATTCTATCTCCAGTTGTTCGGCAGCATTCTGCTGCTGGTTTTCGGCATTTATACCTTCCGCAGCAATCCGGTGCGGTCGCTTCGCCCTCCGTCGGGCACCAAGGGGACGTATCTTCATAATCTCGTGACGGCTTTCCTGGTGACGCTGTCCAATCCGCTCATCATTTTCCTTTTTGTCGGACTGTTCGCGCGGTTCTCCTTTGTGGGAAACGGGGCATTGGTGTCCGAGACGGTGACGGGGTATATGGCTATCATTGCCGGGGCGTTGACCTGGTGGTTTGGCATCACGTATTTCGTGAATAAGGTCCGCAAGCAGTTCAATCTGCGGGGCATCTGGATGCTGAACAGGATTATCGGCAGCATCGTGGTGATAGTTTCCCTTCTGGGGTTGGGATTTACGCTGATGGGAGAGTCTCTGTATTAGTTGAAAGTGGGGAGTTATGAAAATCGCTCAGGCATTGAAGGAAAAAAATATCGCCGAATACCTCCTATATATGTGGCAGGTGGAAGACTTGATACGGGCCAATGATTGTGACCCGGATAAGTTGAAGGCGAATGTCATTGCGCAATTTCCGGTGGAGGACCGGCCTGCATTGGAAGAATGGTATGGTAATCTGGTGGAGATGATGCGCGCCGAGGGTGTGAAGGAGCGCGGTCATCTGCAGATCAACTGCAATGTCCTGCAGGAACTGACGGAACTGCATGCACGTTTGTTGGCCTCCACGCGTTACCCTTTCTATAACGCGGCATATTTCAAGGCCTTGCCCTTTATCGTAGAGTTGCGTCAGAAGAACGGCCACAAGGACGAGCCGGAGTTGGAAACGTGTTTCGAGGCTCTTTACGGGGTGTTGCTTCTCCGTCTGCAGAAGAAGGAGATTACTCCGGCCACCGAGACGGCTCTCAAGGCAATCAGCAGTTTCCTGTCTATGCTGGCTAATTATTATGCCCGGGATAGGAAAGGAGAATTGGATTTGGACGATTAGAATGATACATAAAATACGAAGACTATGAACATTTTGATAACCGGTGCCAACGGACAGCTTGGTAACGAAATGCGTGACCTTTCTGCGGGACATTCACAGCATTCTTATTTCTTCACAGATGTGCAGGAATTGGACATTTGTGACGAACAGGGCGTGCGCGCCTATGTGAAGAACCATCACATTGACCTTATTGTCAACTGCGCGGCCTATACGGCGGTGGACAAGGCTGAGGACAACTCTGACTTGTGCGACAAGCTGAATCACCTGGCACCTGCCTATCTGGCTGATGCCGCCGAGGCTTGCGGAGCTTCCTTGATACATATTTCCACGGATTACGTTTTCGACGGGACGGCACACATTCCTTATACGGAGGACGTTGAACCATGTCCCAATTCAGTGTATGGCTCTACGAAGCTGGCCGGCGAGCAGGAAGTGATGCGTCGTTGCAGCCGGGCGATGATTATCCGTACGGCCTGGCTCTATTCCGAGTATGGAAACAATTTTGTCAAGACGATGCTTCGTTTGGGGCGTGAGCGCGAGACGCTGGGAGTCGTATTCGACCAAATCGGCACGCCGACCTATGCGGGCGATTTGGCGAAGGCTATCTATGCAGCTATCGAACAGGGCCTTGTGCCGGGCATCTATCACTTCAGCAACGAGGGTGTCTGCTCGTGGTACGACTTTACGGTAGCCATCCATCGCTTGGCCGGCATCACGACCTGCAAGGTATCTCCCTTGCATACGGACGAATATCCTGCCAAGGCGCCGCGTCCGCACTACTCTGTGCTGGACAAGACCAAGATTAAGCAGACGTTCGGCATAGACATTCCTCACTGGGAAACGAGCCTGGAGAATTGCCTGCAGAAATTGAATATTGAACTTTAAAGAGCTATGGCCAATCAAGAAATAGAAAGAAGAAGGACTTTTGCCATCATCGCCCATCCTGACGCCGGTAAGACATCATTGACCGAGAAACTCCTGTTGTTCGGAGGTCAGATACAGGTGGCCGGTGCGGTGAAGAGTAATAAAATCAAGAAGACTGCCACGTCCGACTGGATGGACATCGAGAAACAGCGCGGTATCTCGGTGACCACCTCGGTGATGGAGTTCGACTACCACGGATACAAAATAAACATCCTCGACACGCCTGGCCACCAGGATTTTGCCGAAGACACTTACCGCACATTGACGGCTGTGGACAGCGTCATCATCGTCGTAGACGGCGCCAAGGGCGTGGAGACACAGACGCGCAAGTTGATGGAGGTGTGTCGTATGCGGAATACGCCTGTTATCATCTTTGTCAACAAAATGGACCGGGAGGCCAAGGACCCCTTTGACCTGCTGGACGAATTGGAGGAAGAACTGCACATCAAAGTCCGTCCCCTGACGTGGCCCATTGAGAGTGGCATTCGCTTCAAGGGCGTATATAATATCTATGAGCATAATCTCAATCTCTTCCAACCCTCTAAGCAGGTTGTGACCGAAAAAGTGGAGGTGGACATACACACCGAGGAACTGGACAACCGCATCGGGCACGATTTGGCTGACCGCCTGCGTGGAGAACTGGAGTTGATAGAAGGTGTTTATCCCGATTTCAGTGTGGAGGATTATCTGGCCGGGCATCTGGCTCCCGTGTTTTTCGGTTCGGCGCTGAACAATTTTGGTGTGGAGGAATTGCTGAACACTTTTGTCGAGATTGCCCCCAGTCCCCGTCCCGTCAAAGCCGAGGAACGTATGGTGATGCCGGAAGAACCCAAGTTTACAGGTTTCATTTTCAAGATTACGGCCAATATCGACCCCAATCACCGTTCGTGCGTGGCCTTCTGTAAGATATGTTCGGGCAAGTTCGTTCGCAATGCCCCTTATTACCACGTGCGTCACGACAAGACGATGCGTTTCTCCAGCCCCACGCAGTTCATGGCTCAGCGTAAAACCACCATTGACGAGGCTTGGGCGGGTGATATCATTGGCTTGCCCGATAACGGCACGTTCAAGATTGGCGATACACTGACCGAGGGCGAGCACCTGCACTTCCGAGGCTTGCCCAGCTTCTCGCCGGAGATGTTCAAATACATTGAGAACGCAGACCCCATGAAACAGAAACAATTGGCCAAGGGCATCGACCAGCTGATGGACGAAGGTGTGGCCCAATTATTTGTCAACCAGTTCAATGGACGCAAGATTATCGGCACCGTGGGGCAACTGCAGTTCGAGGTCATTCAGTATCGTCTGCTAAACGAGTACAACGCTTCCTGCCGTTGGGAACCCCTTAGTCTCTACAAGGCATGCTGGATAGAGAGTGACGATCCTGCCGAACTGGAGGCCTTCAAGAAACGGAAATACCAGTATATGGCCAAAGACCGCGAGGGACGCGATGTATTCTTGGCCGACAGCGGATACGTGCTGCAGATGGCACAAAACGATTTCAAACATATCAAGTTCCATTTCACGAGTGAGTTTTGACAAAAAGGCAAAGAGGCGCGGAATATCAGATTTCGCGCCTTTTATTTTTTGCACGGGATGTATAGGTGCATTTCAAATAAATCAGGATGCCATCTGGAGTGAGCACCGCGCGCCGCACAGGAATGCTTGGTTGATGAAACTGACAGAATGTCTGTATGAATCCGTATTTTGCTGAATTTTTGTCAGTTTATGCTTGGTGGCAAGTCTTTTGCGCAGCATGAAGCGAATTCGATTAAAAAATAAATAGAAAGGAGAACGAGATATGAACTTTAACAACTTTACCATCAAAGCGCAAGAGGCGGTGCAAGAGGCCGTGAACCTGGTACAGGCCAAGGGGCAACAGGCTATCGAACCCGTACACTTGCTGGCAGGAGTGATGAAGGTGGGCGAGAACATCACCCGCTTCATCTTCCAGAAGTTGGGCATCAACGAACAACAAGTGGCGCTGGTGCTCGACAGGCAAATTGATTCGCTCCCCAAGGTGTCCGGCGCCGAGCCTTACCTGAGCCGCGAGTCGAACGAAGTCTTTCAGAAAGCGATGGATTACTCCAAGCAGATGGGTGATGAATTCGTTTCTATCGAGCCTGTCCTGCTGGCTATTCTGAATGTGAAGAGCACGGCATCCTCCATCCTGAAAGATGCTGGTGTGACGGAAAGCGAACTGCGCAAGGCCATTGAGGAACTGCGCAAGGGCGACAAGGTGACTTCCCAGTCGAGCGAAGACACCTATCAGGCTTTGGAGAAGTATGCCATCAACCTGAACGAAGCAGCCCGCAACGGCAAGTTGGATCCGGTCATCGGACGTGACGAAGAAATCCGCCGGGTGCTCCAGATTCTGAGCCGGCGTACGAAGAACAATCCTATTCTGATTGGTGAGCCGGGCACGGGTAAGACTGCCATTGTCGAAGGACTGGCACATCGAATCCTTCGCGGAGACGTGCCCGAAAACCTGAAGAACAAACAGGTCTATTCCTTGGATATGGGAGCATTGGTGGCCGGTGCCAAGTATAAGGGTGAATTCGAAGAACGTCTGAAGGCCGTCATCAACGAGGTGAAGAAGTCTGATGGCAACATCATTCTCTTCATTGATGAAATCCACACTTTGGTGGGGGCCGGCAAGGGCGAGGGGGCCATGGATGCCGCCAACATCCTGAAACCTGCCTTGGCACGTGGCGAACTGAGAAGCATAGGTGCCACTACGCTGGATGAATATCAGAAGTACTTTGAGAAGGATAAGGCGCTGGAACGTCGTTTCCAGGTGGTCATGGTCAATGAACCGGATACGCTGAGCACCATCTCCATCCTGCGTGGCTTGAAGGAACGTTACGAGAACCATCACCATGTGCGTATCAAAGACGATGCCATCATCGCGGCCGTGGAGTTGAGCAATCGTTACATTACCGACCGTTTCCTGCCGGACAAGGCCATCGACCTGATGGACGAGGCGGCTGCCAAACTCCGTATGGAAGTGGATTCCGTGCCCGAAGAACTGGATGAGATTACGCGTAAGATCAAGCAACTGGAGATAGAACGCGAAGCCATCAAGCGGGAGAACGATACTGCCAAACTGGAGCAGATTGGCAAGGAACTTTCCGAACTGAAGGAGCAGGAAAGTTCATATAAAGCCAAGTGGCAGAGCGAGAAGGCGTTGGTGAACAAGATTCAGCAGAATAAGGTCGAGATCGAGAACTTGAAGTTCGAGGCCGACAAGGCCGAACGCGAGGGCGACTACGGCAAGGTGGCCGAAATCCGTTATGGCAAACTGCAGGCCCTGAACAAGGAGATCGAGGAGACCCAGCAGAGGCTTCACCAGATGCAGGGCGATAAAGCCATGATTAAGGAAGAGGTGGATGCGGAGGACATTGCCGATGTAGTATCCCGTTGGACGGGCATACCGGTCAGCAAGATGCTGCAAAGCGAGCGTGAAAAACTCCTTCACCTGGAAGACGAGCTGCACAAGCGGGTCATCGGCCAGGAAGAAGCCATCGAGGCCGTGGCCGATGCCGTGCGTCGCAGCCGTGCCGGCTTGCAAGATCCCAAGCGGCCTATCGGTTCTTTCCTCTTCCTGGGTACGACGGGTGTCGGCAAGACGGAACTGGCCAAGGCATTGGCGGAGTTCCTCTTCGATGACGAGTCGATGATGACGCGTATCGACATGAGCGAGTATCAGGAGAAGCACACCGTGTCGCGTCTGATTGGAGCGCCTCCCGGATACGTGGGCTACGACGAGGGTGGTCAGTTGACCGAGGCCGTGCGCCGCAAACCTTATTCGGTAGTCCTGTTCGATGAGATTGAGAAGGCACACCCGGATGTGTTCAACATCCTCTTGCAGGTATTGGACGACGGACGCCTGACGGATAACAAGGGACGTACGGTGAACTTCAAGAACACCATCATCATCATGACCTCCAACATGGGCAGTTCGTACATCCAGAGTCAGATGGAGAAACTGAACGGTTCGAACAAAGCTGAAATCATCGAAGAGACCAAGCGCGAGGTGATGAACATGCTGAAGAAGACCATCCGTCCGGAATTCCTGAACCGTATCGACGAGACCATCATGTTCCTGCCGCTGACGGAGAAGGAAATCAAGCAGATTGTCAACCTGCAAATCAGCAACGTGCAGAAGATGTTGGCCGAGAATGGTGTGGAGTTGCAGTTGACCGATGCCGCTGTCAACTTCTTGGCGAAGGCTGGGTATGATCCTGAGTTCGGTGCCCGTCCGGTCAAGCGTGCCATCCAGCACTATATGCTGAACGATCTGTCGAAAAAACTTCTGGCACAGGCAGTGGACCGCAACAAGCCCATCATCGTGGATGCCGATGCCAAGGGCGACGGGCTGGTATTCCGCAATTAAGGATGTTTGTATGATTCCATAAATTAGGCGCGGGTTTCACGGGTCATTCCGTGAAGTCCGCGCCTTTCTTGTGATAGGGTGGTTAAAAACGATTATTGGATACTTTGCCATTTATCCTTGCTTCTATGTCGGTTGAAGCAAGGATACTTGCAAAAGCATCATTGGAGAGAATGCGGGCATTCATCAATCATCTCTGCTGACTTCCTCTTTGGGGAGCATCAGATGATGTATTGCGAACTGATGGACTCGTTGTTCATCACACGGCGGATGGTTTCCGCAAACATGTCAGCGATGCTCAGTTGCTTTACTTTGTCGCACTTCTTGGAGTAGGGGATACTGTCCGTGAATACCATTTCGGTCAGTGCGGATTCCTGTATGCGGAAGGATGCAGGATCGGACATCACGCAGTGGCTGGCGATGGCCCGTACGGACTTGGCTCCGGCCTCCATCATGATGTTGGCAGCCTTCGTGATGGTGCCGGCTGTATCCACGATGTCATCCACGAGTACGACGTTTTTGTCCTTCACGTCACCGATGATTTGCATGGTGGCTACGACATTGGCTTTCTCGCGGGTCTTGTTGCACAATACCAAGGGTACGCCCAAGTATTTGGAGAACGTGCTGGCGCGTTTGGAGCCGCCTACGTCGGGAGTGGCGATGATCAGGTTGTCCAGGTGCAGGGACTCAATGTAGGGCAGGAATACGGTAGAGGCATAGAGGTGGTCCACCGGGATGTTGAAGAATCCCTGAATCTGGTCGGCGTGCAGGTCCATCGTGATCAGTCTGTCGATGCCGGCCACGGAGAGCAGGTCGGCCACGAGTTTGGCACCGATGGAAACACGGGGCTTATCCTTGCGGTCTTGACGGGCCCAGCCGAAGTAGGGGATGACGGCAACGATGCTCTTGGCTGATGCGCGCTTGGCGGCGTCCACCATCAGCAGAAGTTCCATCAGGTTGTCCGAATTGGGGAAAGTGGACTGTACCAGGAAGACGTGTGCTCCGCGAATGGATTCTTCGTAAGACACGGCGAACTCACCGTCGGCAAAGTGGGTGATGTTCATGTTTCCCAACGGGCAGTTGAGACTGGCGCAGATTTTCTCTGCCAAGTATCTCGAGTTAGTGCCCGAGAATACCATAAAGGGTGCTTTTTCGCTCATTGTGTAATAGAATGTTACCTAAATGTTAAATACTTTGCAAAGGTATGAATTTCCTTTCACATTCATGCGAAGTTGGTGCGTAAAAATGTATGCGGGAACTTGCCTTTTGTCTGTAAGGGGCCATCATGGGTCTTGTCAGGGCTGTTTCTGCAAGGTGAAACCCAACATCATTCCGTCGTAACTTTCGGCCAGTGAGCTGATGGACTGCAGGGTGGCGTTGTTGCTTTTGCTGGCCAGGAAAGTGACCAGATCCAGCAGGCGGTCCGAGGGGAAGAGCAGTTCCATTTGTTCGGAGGTGCAGTTCACCGTCGTGTTCAGCTTCAATAGCTTGGAAAACTTCAGATTGACCTTCTGCGTGGAGGAGTCATATTGGTAGGTGCCTTTCAGGGTCTTTCCTTTGATTTGGGTCTGGAAAGTGCTGTCGGAGTTGAAAGTGAAACTCATTTCTCCCGGTTCGATACCTACCTTGCCCAAAAAGCCGTCCAATTTCTTCTCCACGGCATTGGCGGCGAGGGAACCTCCGGCTTTTTGAAGCAGGTTGTCCGACTCGAAAGCCAGGGCCGAGCCGGTGAACATCCACGTGCCGGTCATGCTGGCCGTGTTCTTGCCCGTGACGGCATTGACAGCTTTTTCAATATTCTCTTTGTTCAACAGATCCTTCAGGGACTGGGCCTGGAGGTTGGAAGCAGTGGCCAGCAAGAGGGCTGCCACCAGCATTTGTCCGAAAACTGATTTTTTCATTGCGGTTGTTATTTAAAGTTCTTTGTTGATTTTTGCGATATAATTCAAAAGTTCGTTCCGTCCTGTCCGGTCTTCGGAAGAGGTGATGAAATAGGGCGGAAGTTCCTCCCACTGCTCCTGCAGCTTTTCGAGGTAAGCCTGTATATTGAGTTTCAGCTTGCCCGAACCCAGCTTGTCGGCCTTGGTAAAAACGATGGCGAAGGGAACTCCGTTTTCGCCCAGCCATTCGATGAAGGTCTGGTCGATGCGTTGGGGTTCCAGACGGCTGTCGACGAGCAGGAAGAGGCAAGTCATTTGTTCCCGTCGGAGGATATAGCTTTCGATAATCTGCTTGATTTGTTCCTGTGATTTCCGGTCGCGTTTGGCGTAGCCATAGCCCGGAAGGTCCACCAAGTACCAGCTTTTGTTGATGAGGAAGTGGTTGATGAGCAGGGTTTTGCCCGGTCGTGCCGAGGTCATGGCCAGTCTCTTGTGGCCGGTCAGCATATTGATGAGGCTGGACTTGCCCACGTTGGATCGTCCGATGAAAGCATATTCGGGAAAGTTCGTGTCGGGACACTTCCGGTAGTCGGTGTTGCTGATTACAAATTCGGCGGATGTTATTTCCATTGCGTCGCTCTTTATAGATGTTGATATTTAGTTTACATTCTAGGAGTTAAGAAGTTAAGGAGTTATCACTCCGTTTGGGTCCGTTAGAAGTTAAGCCTATAGCAAGTCGAAGAGCCGCATACACAGAGGCATTGGCTTGACTACTTGACTTCTTAGCTCCGCAAAAGATAATCCCGTTTGATGCTGATTACCTCCTATATTAATGTGTGCGGTCTCCTGTCGAAATTGCACTATGCAAAGTTACGATTAATTTTACTCCGTGTGGTGATAAATGTACTAACAAACCTTAAACGATTTCATCGTCCGGTAAGTAGTAGTCTCTCCATTTGATGTCCGATGTGTAAATGGCGGCAATCTTAACCAACCTATCAAACAGGTCATATTTC
>DWZE01000044.1 GCA_019118325.1 Candidatus Bacteroides intestinavium | reverse complement strand
GCAGCGAGATCCAGGAGGAATACTATGCCCCCATCAAGGGCGTGCCCATCCTGGAGGCACTGGACGGCGTTGCGGTCACAGACTTTCTGGACCCGGACGGAAATATCAACACCTATTACACATACCTGAAGGCGAAAATCATGGATTTTCTGCGTGCCGTAAGCATTTTACTGGTGGTCATTCACCTCTATTGGTATTGTTACGAAGCCGTAAGGCTGTGGGGCATCGACATTGGCGTGGTGGACAGGGTACTGTTGAACTTCGACCGCACCGCAGGATTGTTCCGCTCCATTCTTTATACGAAACTCTTTGCGTTGGCGCTGCTGGCACTCTCGTGTCTGGGCACAAAAGGTGTCAAGGAGGAAAAAATCACGTGGGCAAGGATTTGGACGGTGCTTGCCGCAGGGCTGGTGCTGTTCTTTCTGAACTGGTGGATATTGTCCCTGCCGTTGCCCGTAGAAGCAAACGCGGCATTGTACACCGCCACCGTTGCGGCGGGCTATGTCTGCCTGCTGATGTCCGGCACATGGATGAGCCGCCTTCTGCGCACCAACCTCATGGAAGACGTGTTCAACGTGGAGAACGAGAGTTTCCAGCAGGAAACGCGGCTCATCGAGAACGAGTATTCGGTGAACCTGCCCACACGCTTCTATTACAGGAAGAAGTGGAACGACGGGTACATCAACGTGGTAAACCCGTTCCGTGCGTCCATCGTGCTGGGCACGCCGGGCAGCGGCAAGTCGTATGCCGTGGTAAACAGCTTTATCAAGCAACAGATTGAGAAAGGTTATTCAATGTATATCTATGATTTTAAGTTCAGCGACCTTTCGACTATCGCCTATAACCATCTGCTGAATCATGGCGATTGTTACAAGGTCAAGCCGAAATTCTACGTGATAAACTTTGACGACCCGCGCCGCTCGCACCGCTGTAATCCCATTCACCCCGATTTCATGGAAGACATTACCGATGCCTACGAGAGTGCCTACACGATAATGCTCAATTTGAACAAAACTTGGGTGCAAAAACAGGGCGACTTCTTTGTGGAGTCACCGATTATCCTGTTTGCCGCTGTGATATGGTTTTTGCGCATCTACAAGGACGGCAAGTATTGCACCTTTCCCCATGCCATTGAACTCTTGAACCGCCGTTACGAGGATGTTTTTCCTATTCTCACCAGCTATCCCGAACTGGAGAACTACCTTTCCCCGTTCATGGACGCATGGCAGGGCGGCGCGATGGAACAGCTTGCCGGACAGATTGCGTCGGCGAAGATACCGCTATCCCGTATGATTTCCCCGCAGCTCTATTGGGTCATGTCCGACAGCGAGTTTACCCTCGACATCAACAATCCCGACGAGCCGAAGATACTCTGTGTCGGCAACAACCCCGACCGTCAGAACATCTACGGTGCGGCATTGGGCTTGTACAATTCACGCATCGTGAAGCTCATCAACAAGAAGGGCAAGCTGAAGTCGGCGGTAATCATAGACGAGCTGCCTACCATTTACTTCAAGGGGCTGGACAACCTTATTGCCACTGCCCGAAGCAACAAGGTGGCGGTCTGCCTCGGCTTTCAGGACTTCTCACAGTTGAAGCGCGACTACGGCGACAAGGAAGCCGCTGTAGTGATGAACACGGTGGGCAACATCTTCTCCGGTCAGGTGGTGGGCGAAACCGCCAAGACCCTTTCGGAGCGTTTCGGCAAAATCTTGCAGAAGCGGCAGAGCATCACCATCAACCGCGAGGACAAGTCCACCTCCATCAACACGCAGATGGAGAGCCTTATCCCGGCGAGCAAGATTTCCACGCTAACGCAGGGCATGTTCGTCGGTGCGGTGGCGGACAACTTCAACGAGCGCATCGAGCAGAAGATTTTTCATTGCGAGATAGTGGTGGATGCCGAGAAGGTGAAACGCGAGGAGCAGGCTTACAAGCCTATCCCCGTCATCACGGACTTCACCGATGCCGATGGCAACGACCGCATGAAGGAGATGATTCAGGAGAACTACAACCGCATCCGTGCGGAGGTGCGGCAGATTGTCGCCGACGAGTTGCAGCGCATCCAGTCCGACCCCGAACTGCAACACCTGTTGCAGAACAAATAGGTACGCCATAGGCGAAAAGAGAAAATCCGTAGCTCGGTTCAATTCACGACCGGGTTACGGATTTTCCTTTTCTTGTATCTTCTTTTCCGCTTTGAGCAGCTTGTTGAGGGTGGAAATGACAAGGGTCATCAGATAGTTTTTCAACTCGCTGTCTTCCTTCATCAAGATGCCGTATTCTTCGGCGAAGGCTTCCAACATCCATTTCCGGATGTCTGCCATATCCTCCCCGAAAGGTATCAGCCGGTTCGCATTCCAATAGGAGGTAACGGCAGACACAAACATTGACTTGAAAGCCGCCTTTTGTTCCGCGTTCAGTTTCTTGTAGCGTGTCCTTTCCGTAATGGGCGGTTCGCTGTATGGCATGACGGATACCGGGTCATAGACGGACACCAAGTCGCCGCCGTAATCAATGATTATCGGCAAGTCTGGCTTTATACCATGTTTCCGCTTTTTCTTTTTCGCCATCGTGTTTGGGAGAATATGCCGCTATAAATGAAGAACGCCCCCCAAGTATGCTGCCTTGCGGCTCGCCTGGGAGGCTTATTATCTTTTAGTTTATAACTGCCTTGTTAATCTTG
>DWZE01000043.1 GCA_019118325.1 Candidatus Bacteroides intestinavium | reverse complement strand
TAGGTGATGTCGGTGAATTTCGTGGCCGTGGGGTCTTTCTCCGGGTCGGCGGTGTAGACGCCGTCCACGCGGGTGCCTTTAAGCATGACGTCGGCCTCAATCTCGATGCCGCGCAGGCTGGAGCCTGTATCGGTGGTGAAGAAGGGATTGCCCGTTCCGGCGGACATGATGACCACCTCGCCCGCCTCCAGGCATTCGATGGCGCGCCATTTGTTGTAGAATTCGCCGATAGGCTCCATGCGCACGGCGGTCAGCACACGGGCCTTGACACCTTGGGCGGTGAGAGCCGAGCTGAGGGCCAGGCTGTTGATGACGGTGGCCAGCATACCCATCTGGTCACCCTTGACGCGGTCGAAGCCCTTCATGGCCCCCTTCAGTCCGCGGAAGATGTTGCCTCCGCCAATGACGATGCCCACTTGTACGCCCATGTCGCGTATTTCCTTGATCTGTTCGGCGTATTGCACCAGCCGTTGTTCGTCGAAGATGCCCGGTTGGTCTCCTTTCAGGCTCTCGCCGCTGAGCTTGAGGAGGATGCGTTTGTAAGTTGTTGCCATATTCTGTTGAAATATAGTTGGTTCCTTCATTGATGGTGCAAAGATACTATTTGCAATTGAATTTCTTCCATTCCTCCGGACAAAAAACAATATACGGGCCCATGGAGTATCAGTTGACTTGTCTCCTCGTCAACTACTACTTGTCAGTTCGCATGGTTCGGGCTTTTTCAGGTTGTTGTCTGTGCGTCTTATTCCGTCAGTATCACGTCATCCTCGCCTGACGGCATATAAACCGAGTCTTCCAGTAGCGGGATGTCGCTGGTTACCGGGTAGGCTGTCCGCTGCTCTTCCAGGGGCAGGAACAGGTCTATGTACCCGTTCTCGTCCGAGCGGGTTTCCCGTCCGTTGACCGTGACGCGGCAGTTGGATACGGCCTGTTCCTTGTCGGGATTCCACAGGCGGAAGTGTACTTGGCCGTACACGCGGGAATCCCGGCGGATGTCCAACGTCATTTCCCCGGAGAGGACCATCACGGTGTCGATGGGCAGGAAATCCTTGCAGGTGAAGGTGATGGGGATTTCTTGTCCTATGTAATGGGAGGGCACGTGCAGGATGAGTCCCTTGTCGGCGATGTTGTCCAGCGTATCGGTCTTAGTCTCACCGTCCAGTTTCAGTGTCAGGATGGCTTTTTTCAAGGGGGGGGAGCTGGGGATTGTGCGTAGAGGCCTCATGCAGTCCTACGGTGATGTCGATGGGCTGATTCATGGCCCAAACACCGACCAAGGCGGCCAGCACGAGCAAGGTACCCAGACACCAGGCCGTAATCCGCTGGACCATCCTCCGTTTGTGTCGTTGCCAGATGGCGTCGAATTCCATCCCCAGCAGTTTGGTGATAAGCTGTACGAAAGCCCGTTCCCTGTTCAGCCATCCCCATCGGTAAATTTTCTCGTGGACGTTGGCACCCAGAATTTCCGGCAGTCCCAGCTGGTTCACCACGGGATTGAAGCATTCTGTTTCTTCGTGGCCGCTGTGCGGGATGCCATCCACAATGAAAAAGTGGATGTGCTCCGTGCGTCCCAGGCTGTGGAAGAACGTTATCTCCTGGCCCACCCATTTCGACCTGGCCGAGTGGGGCGAGCAGATGACGATGAGGTTTTGCGAGGCCTTCAGCCGTTCCTGCAACTCGGCAGTCAAACCGCCGGGCTGGATATCTGTCGGGGCAAAGAACACGGGTTTGATGGGGGTGCGCTTCCATCCGTGTTCGTTACATACGGTGGTAGGCATGCGGTAGCTTTCCAGTTTGCGTTGGAGCCGTTTGCCCCAGGCCGTGTCATGCGAGTTGTAGCTGATGAAGGCAAAATACTTGTAGGGAGTTGGAGAAGTCATAGGTAGATGTCATTAAAGGGGTTGTTCATATCGGGTTGACGAGGCTTGTTGCCGGGCTTTCCGGAAGCTGAGTTCCACCACGCCGGTGTCATAGATGAAGGTACTGCGTGTCTTTTCGTTGCGTATCAGTTCATTGCAGTCCACAATGCAGGGATGGGTCTTTTTCCGGAAATCTTTGGCAGGCCCCGGTACGAATCCCAGTAGTTCCATCTTAGCGTTCCAGCGGAGATGTTCGGTCAGGCTCAGGTTGTCCAGCAATTGTTTGTCAATGCCTTCCCGGGCATTGGGGTATTCGTTGCGTTCGTTGCGTGTGGTCAGTTTCACCAGATAGTTCAGCCGGGCAGGATTCAGCCGGTTGTCGGGGGTCACTCCGCCGGCCAAGGCCAGTTTGGTGGGGATGTGGCACACGTTCGAGCGGTCTTGCTCTTCTTGATAGGCGATGTTCGTCTCGCTTTCAGGGTCGTGTGGGTGTGTGATGCGTTCCCGTCGGCTTCTCCACAGGGCTTCGGCGGTTTGTTGACGGATTTGTTCCGTTCGCTGCTTTTTCTCTTCGTCTGTAGCCCAAGTGTCTATTTCCTGGGCGATGAGGCTGTATTGATAGAAGAAGTCCTTGGCATCGTTTTCCTCGGAAACGGTGGCAAGATTCCTGTGGGAGAATATCGCGCGTTCCGTTCCGAATGCCTGGATGACATCCTTGGCCTGGAAGAAAGCTTGCCGGGAGCCCTCTTCCTCCAGACGGACATATATACGGAACTTGTCCAGGTTCTTGCGGTAGCGGTGGGCGAACTCGAACAGTTGGAGGGCAATGTCCGCGGCTTTGTCCGGGGCCTGGTCCGGCGCCACCACTATGTAGTTCAAGTCATTGATAATCGTGTGCAGTCGGTTCCAGAATGTTTGATTGCCGCTGACCGTTCCTTCCATCCATTCTATGAAGTCCTTGTCCCGCAGGGCCGGGGCGCTGTTCAGGAACTCCGTCTTATGGGATTCTATCTGTGGGTCGAGGATGATGAAGCGGCGTGCCTGTTCCTGGACCAGTGGCATACCGTCGGCCCCTTCCGTAGTCCCTTTCACAAAGAGGCTGAATTCGTAGAGGAAACGCAGGATATCCCGTCCGGTAGGCCCGAAGCCGATGAGCAGGGCCGTAAAGGGCGAGGCGACCGTTCCCGTTGCCGTATCGATGTCCACGAAGTGTATGGGGTGGTTGCGCCCGTTTTCCTTCAGTTGCAGGGCGGCCAGCAGGGACGAGTCGACGGGATGAATCCGGTATTCCAGTCCGGGATTGCTCAGGATGCCTTGGGTGAAGTGATCCCGCTGGACGTGGACATAGATATGCAGGTCTTGGGGGTGGGATGGGCACCGGCCGTCTTGGGGACGGTTGCGGTTCAGGACAGCCTGTCTTTTCAGTGCGCCGATAGCCTTGATGTTGGCTTGCCTGTCGTCCGAAAGGAAGAAGAATTCCACCTTTTTGTATCGGGGGATGACCTTGCCCAGTTGCTTGCAGCCCAGTTTGCGGTAGAAAGCGTCCCATCCGCCGGCATCCGTCAGGTTCATGTCCATTTTCTGCTTGCTTGTCAGGATGATGCCCTTCAAATCCTCGATGCGGTCCACATAGGGCTCGATGTCGCTGTGGCTGGTCTGGAAAAAGTGGCTGAACGTGAAGCGCGAGGAGTGTGCATGGTGTTCTTCGGGTGATTTGACGAACACGAAGAGGTCGTTGCGCTCTTTGCGGATGCTTTCGGCTAACGTCATGGTGTGGGGATTGATATCCCAGAACAGGTATAAGTTCCCTTGGGGGAAGCATCGTTTCAGCCACAAGGTGGCCATGGCCAGCAATTTCAGTCCGAACAGCCGTAGAATGAAGATGGCACTGACAAACACGGCGGAGAAATGGGTGATGGCAAAGACGGTCATGTAGAGAGGCGAGTCGTGCAGGGAATGCTTCACTTCCAGCATGTCCGATTCGGATACGAACATCTCCAGGGAAGAGACCGAGGCGCGTAACAGGAGGACGAGCAGATTGTTCCGGCTGCCCAGTTCGTTGAAGCCGATGGCGTAGAGCACGATGCCTGTCAGGAACACCATGCAGGCTATGGTTTTCAGGTGGCGGAAGATGAATTTCCGGCATCCGCGGTTCAGCAGGCAGATAGCCAGCAAGCCGAAGAAAACGATGGCCAGCAGACCTGTGTCGCAGGGGTTGCTGCTCAGTTCTGCCCATTCTTGGTCCCAGCCGGCTATTGCGTGGTCTATGGGGTTGCCCGCTGTCGGGTCGGCTACATGTGTCATTTCTCCTTCCATCTTTCTATAAGGTTTTGTCCCGTTCAGGTGATTTTTGTGTGTACAAAAGTAGTGAATGGCACGGAATAGCCTCGCGGGTGATGGAAGGCTGTTGGCTCAAATTGTCCTTGGAAATGTTTTGTATTGTCCTTTCCTGCTGTATGCCAGGTGTTTGTGGAAAATGCCGGTATGGCTATTGATACGCCTGCATGTATTGTGCCGGCGTCATCCCACACTCCTTGAGGAACGCCCGGTAGAAGGTGGCACGGCTTCGGAAGCCGGCCTCTTCGCCGATGGCCATGATGGAGAAGTGGGGCTTCTCCTTCATCAGTTTCAGGGCATACCGCACGCGCAGCCGGTTCAGGTAGTCGTTGACGTTCTCTGCGTGGGCGTATGTACGCAGGAGCCGGGGCAGGTCGTTCTTGTTGATGTGGGTGATGCTCAGCAGGTCGTCGCGGCCGAAGTCGGGTTGGAGGAACAGTTGGTTCTCGGTCAGTTGCTGTTCCATGCGCAGGAAGTGGGTGTATTCCGTGGCCTCCTCCCTGGCGGTAGCGGTTGTTGCTTCCTCGTCCGGGGCGATGCCTGGGTTCTTGGCTGCGGATTCCCCGGTGGTGGCAGGAGTGCGGGCGACGATCTTGTACAATTCGTCCCGTTGTGTCTGCAGTTCGTCCAGCTGATTGGTCAGTAGTTTGTTGCGTCGTTTGGACTGGCGCAGGTTCAGTCTGATGATGACCAGCAGGGCCAGTAGCAAGACAGACGTCAGGGCTGATGCGCCCAGCAGGATTGAGTGCCGTTGCATGTTCGCACGGGTTTGTTCCAGTTGCCTTTCCTGTTCGTCCAGGCGGAAAGCTGTGGCCAGTTCCTGGGCTTGTTCCTTCCGTTCGCGGAGGTGGATGCTGTCCTGCAGGGTTGTGAACCGGCGTTGCCACGTATAGGCAGCCTGGTATTGGCGCAGTCCTTGGAGGGCCTGTGCCTGGCGGTCCAGCAGGATAAGGTAGTTGTAATTGACCGTGTCGTTGCCCAGCGTCTGCGCGTAATGGGCAAAGGCCGTTTCATTCAGTTGCAGCGCTTCCGCATACCGATGGGCGGCCAGCAGGTAGGGAATGATTTCGTTCCGGCCGTAGGGTTGTGTGGAGAAGTCTGTATTCAGGAAGCGCCGGTAATACTCGGCCGCTTCTTCCTCCTGTCCGTTGCATTGCAGCAGGTAGGCCATCTTGGAGTAGATGTAGCCATATTGCTGGTCAATGTAGCCGCTGGGCGGGCCGGACATTCCGCTCATTTTTTTGACCAGGGTCTCGCGCTTGTGCCCGGTCTCTATGGCTTCGTCCGTCCGGTCATTGCCCATCAGCAGGGTCATCAGTTGACCGTATGCCGTGGAGAGATGGGCCATGGCCAGTACCCCTTTTTCGCTTTCCAGGTACTTTATCCCCTCTTGATAGGCTTTCAATGCCGGGTCGAAGAGTTGCATCTTGGCATAGATTCCCCCCATGATGTAGAGGATTTGCCCTTGTATCTTCCGGTCGTCCAGTTGTCGGGCCAGTTCGTTGGCCTGTTGGCACAGGCGGATGGCTTCCTCGTATTGCAGTCGTGCGTTCAATGCCTCAATCAGGTCGATGGTTATCGCCAGCTTTCGCCGGGGCGAAGCCTGCACCGAGTCGCTAGCAAGAGCTCGTTTGGCGTATTTTTCCATCAGGTAGTATTCGCCGGCCGCATTGTGGCAGCGGGCGCGCAATATGTCTATCTCGTAAGGCTGTATCCCCGGTGCGTGCCGTTGTTCCGCCGTGTCCAGCAGTGCCAGGGCACGGTGGGGGTCGTGCAGGTGGATTTCCCGGATGCTGTCCAGGCACAACATTGCGTCGGGGACAGGTTGGCCCAGTACCCGTGGGGAGAGGAACAGGAATAACAAGAGTAATCCCGATATAGAAAACAAGAAATGGTAAGCCTGCTTCATGCGTTCAAGTAAGTCCTTTTGTTTGCGTGGCAAAGGTAATGATAACTTGGCTTTCGTTCAATATTTATTCCATCTTTTTTCTGTGCATGGCCGGTTCTGAAATGGGTTATTGCAGTCATAAACTCCCTCTTCAGGCGGCCAAAGTGCCTCTTTGGGGTCGTCAAAGTGCCTCTTTGGGGTTGCCTTAATGGCCGATAGGCCATGCCCGGACAAGGCTTTTAATTCCTGATGGAATGTTAATTTTATATGTTCACTCAAAACAAGTATGCATATGTTTAGAAAAAAAATCAGCGATTATCTGGAAAAGTGTGGCTTCCTGTCACACGGGTATAAACTTTTTGCTGCAGCCCTGCTTGTTCTTGGCATGGCTGCTTGTAGCGATGACGACAACCCGGTTCCCGAGCCCGATCCGGAACCGGAACAACCCACTTCTACCTTCAAGCTGCACATCGGCGAGGGGAACATCGTGCCGATGGATTTGGGAGCCCCTGACAACTATCCTCCCGCATACATGGCGGTGCTGGTCATGGAGGATTTGCCTGCCGACGAGAAAATCATCTACGAGGGTAGTGTCTATTCAACCGAGAACCCGGAACCGGACTTGAGCGACTGCGTTTTCATTAATGACTATTCGAATTACGAGCCGTTCCTGAACTGGGACTGGGAGAAGGAGCCGCTGTACTGGCGCTGCCTGTACCTCCTCCATCCGCTGCCCGGCACGACGTATTACGTGCGGGGCTATGTGCAGACAAACAAGGCGGAGTACTATTCCAACACGGTTGAAATCCGCTCCAGCCTCACAGCACCGGTGGCGGAGAACCCCGACGCCTACGAGATACCCGTCATCTTCCACCTCTTTCCGGATGCCGAAGGCAACTATCCGGTCAAGGACTGGATGGTACAGGAACAGCTGGACTATGCCAATTATGTATATAGCAACTATTTCAACCTCCCCGGGCAGACAGAGAGCGGCGTGCGCTTTGTAGCCGCCACCACCGCGCCCGACGGTACGCCGCTTGAAACACCGGGCATCGTCCACGAGAAGGAGGCGGTGGAGATAGATTACGAGAACGTCGAGCTTGACGACCGGTATATATGGGACAATGAGCATGCGCTCAATGTGTGGGTCAGCCCGATCAATAATGTGTACGAGGACGAGTACAGCATATTCGCCGGGTTCTCGTTTTTCCCCTACTTCGATGAAGACGAGATGATGGAGGGATGTGAAACGCCGTACCAGCCAGGTGTTGTCTCAGGCATATTCCTAAATACCCGGGCGATGACGATGGCCAACGATGTGATGTCGTTCGCCCATGAGGCAGGACATTTCCTTGGATTGGAACATGTCTATATCGAGGGAGACGACTACTGCGAAGATACGCCTTGGTACGACCGGGACGCTTATCTGGAGGCCACGCAGGGCAACATCGAATATACGCGCACGGATGCCGCGACAGGAGAAATCTTCTTCTCCGACAACATCATGGATTACGAGTATGGCTTCATGGCCGGCGTCACGCCCGACCAGGTGGAACGCATCCGACACACCTTGCAGTACGCCTACCTCATTCCGGGCGAGGCAGGCAAGGAAGCGCCTGCGGTACGCTCCGCCGGGCAGCCGCGCCGCTTCGGGGACAAGCCGGTACGGTAATATATTAGCTACGAGTTACAAGTTATGAGCTACGAGTCGTAGCGGATAGTGATTAGTTACTTGTAATTTATGGCTAATCAGAGTGCTCGTAGTGAAACGGGAAACACTTGTAGCTCGTAGCTTGTAGCTAAAAAACAAAGACAATGAAAAGGAAATATACGGCAACGATTCTGGCAACGGCCTTGTTGTTCTCTTTGGGCGGATGTGCCAAGGACGAACAGCACCACACACCACATCCGGACAAGGGCGTAGTGGCCATATCGGTGGACTTGCCGCAAGGGGACGAAGAAGAGGAAGGAACTGGCTATACCGTGGAGATAGACGGCACGACCGCCGACGGGCATGAAGGCCGCTACACTGTTTCCGACCCGCTGCCTCCCGGCGAGTATACCGTGCTGGCATATAACGAACCGGAAGGTATCACTATGACAGACGGCATCGCCCGTGTGGAGCGGACGGACGGCACGGTACGCGCCCTCACTGACTTCATCAACCCACAGCCCGACACCCTCTATTCCGCCACGGAGCGGATAACCGTCGTGGCGGACGACACCCTGCGCATGAACCTCGACGTGGTGCAGCGGACACGTGACCTGCATATCAAACTGATTGTTACAGAAGGAGACCCGGAGCGCATCGCTGCCGTGACGGGTACGCTCAGCGGCGTGGCGGAAGCCTACGACCTGCGCAACGAAACGCTCTACGGCGAGGCGGTCAGTACACGACCTACGTTTACCCGTGATGGCGACAAGGTGTCGGCAGACCTGCGTCTGCTGGGCATCATGGGGGATGCGCAAACGCTAAGCATCCTGCTGACTTTCAGCAACGGCGACACGCAGTCCATTGAGAGCGACCTGACGGAAGTCCTTGCCGGGTTCAACGGCAGTACCGAACCCTTTACCTTGACAGGCAACTTGCGCACTCCCGTGGAGGGCGGCTTTGCCGGCAGCATAGACGGTTGGCAGCAGGCGGACGGAGGCAATGCGGACGCCCATTGATAGATGTTGATATTTGGTTTATACGATAAATAGGAATTTAGCGGGCTTTGCCCGCAGGAGTTAAAAGGAGTTAGACGGAGTTATCGCTCCGCTCAAGGAGTTAAAGGCCAATACCTTTGCCGTTATCGCCGGATCCACTATCGGCCTATAACTCCTTATAACTCCCTCTAACTCCTCAAAGATAAATTATCATTTAATTCTTGCAACTTACTTACATAATTTAAAATGAGATGAAAGCAAAAACCATTTTCATGGCAACGCTGGCAGTTGCAGTGCTGACGGCGTGCAACAACGACGAGAACGACGTGATTGACACCGGGTCGTCCCAAGCCACGTTCACCGCCGCCATCAACGGACAGGTGAATACCCGCGCATTCGACCAGACATGGGAGGCAGGCGATGCCATCGGCATCAGCGGCACATCGGGCGGCACGACCTACACCAACGTGCAGTACGTGACCACAGGTGGGAACGGCAACTTCACCGCCGGCACTTCGGGCAATGGAATCTACTATCAGGATGACAACTCCGTGACCTTTACCGCCTATTACCCGTGGACCAACCTTGCAGCAGATGCAACTACCATCACCGCCGACACACGGGCGCAGGCTTCGCAAAGCGACTTCGACTTTCTTTGGGCGCAGCAGACGGGCAGCAAGGCAAGCCCCAACGTGCAGTTCGTTTTCACCCACAAGATGGCGAAGCTTGTGCTGACTATCCGAAAAGGCGATGGCGTAAGCTACCAGGAAGTGCAGGATGCCGTGCTGTCGCTTGGCGGCTTCAAGTACAACGGCACGTTCAACGTGACGGATGGGAAAACCTCGACCGCCGATGACTTGGCGACGGGCTGGACGTTTGCCGGGAACAGCACGGAAACAGGTTACAATGCGCCTTCGTCAAAAGATGATAAAGCTGAAACCGTTTCCTACACGCTCATTCTCTTCCCGCAGGTGTTCAGTAGCCCGTTGCCCATCACGGCCATTACGGGAGGGCAGTCGTTCAGCGCAACGCTCGACTTTACAGACGCCAATGTCGATGCCGGTGACACAGATGCGCAGAACGAATGGGTAGCCGGACGGCAGTACAACCTCAGCGTGACCCTGCACAAGACCGACATCATCGTGGACGGCTGCACCATCCAAGGATGGGTTGAAGCAGACGGCGGCAACGTAGATGCCGACTGATTATCCAAAGACGTTGAACAATAACCCAAAATACGAAGATAAGGATGAAAGGAACTAAGTATTTATTCCTCGCGGCAACCGCGTTATCCCTCGCGGCTTGCAGCAGCGACGATGAGAACATGGGCGTAAACGACGGTCCCGTAGCGGCACAAATCACCGCAGGGCTTAATGTTCCCGCCACCCGTGCGGAAAACCAGACATGGGGCACGGACGATGCCATCGGTGTAACGGTAACGGATGCACCAGCCAGCGATATGGAGACAGAGTACCGCAACGTGGAATACACCATCAACACGGGTGGAAATACACAGAGTGGCACGTTTACATCTGCAACCGGCATCTACTTCCAAGATGAAAACGAAACGGTGACTTTCTCCGCCTACTTTCCCTATCAATCAAACCTCGCTGCGGACGGCATCATCAGTCAGGAGAATATCAGTACGATGCAAACCGATGCCGCCACTCAAGAAACGATTGATTACCTGTACGATGACAATGTGACGGCAACCCAAACGAACCCCTCCGTCAACTTCACATTTGAGCACAAGATGACCAAGCTCATCCTGATTGTGAAAACAGGTGCGGGTTTCACTCCCTCGGAGATTGCAACAGGATGGTCGTTCAACCTCGGCGGACTAATACACAAAGGTACGTTTGACACGAACACGGGGACTGCCGCAGCGGATATCACAGCGTCATCGGTTTCTACATGGAACATCACCAATAACCGTTGTGAGGTGGATACCGAAGCCGGCACACGCACCTACATCATGTACCTCTATCCGCAGACCTTGGCATCAGGCCTTTCGTTCTCTGCCACCTACGACGGACAGACCTACACGACGCAAGCAGGGGCAATCAACCCGGCATTAAAGGAAGGCAACTCTTACGAGTACACCATTACGGTAAACCAGACAGGGCTGACTGTCAGTGGATGTACGATAGAAGATTGGATAGGTCATAGCGACAATGTTACAGCACAGTAGTAATTCCAAGCCACTGCCGGACACCATGCGTAATGTCCGGAAGTAAC
Source organism: Candidatus Bacteroides intestinavium (assembly GCA_019118325.1). Lineage (GTDB taxonomy): Bacteria > Bacteroidota > Bacteroidia > Bacteroidales > Bacteroidaceae > Bacteroides > Bacteroides intestinavium. Next base: position 4,308 of record DWZE01000043.1, on the reverse strand, counting down.
ACCCAACAGGTGTAGCTGGCGGTTTCGCAGCCGCCGGTGGCACAAAGACAGAACATAAAAATATACATGTAATATGAACCGACTATCAGACTTGAAACGGATGATTCTCCTTTTGCTGGCAGGCATTCTATCCGCTTGTTCGCATGACGACCTTACCGAAACACGCCCTGCGGGAAACGGCGAGCCGTTGGTGCTGACTGCCGTCATGGCGGATGCGACAACCGGCACGCGGGCGACTCCCGATAACAGTTGGGAAGGTACGGAACGATTTATCGTGGAGGTGACGGACAATTATGGAACTGATGCTGCCCAAATAAAAACAGCCGTTTATTCCATCGATGACAGCGATAAGTTGGTCTATGAGAGCGGCGAGCAATCTTCTTGGCTAAGCGACAACGAGACCAAACTTGTCCGTGCCTGGCATTATGGTAACAACAGCGAAGAGCGTTCCGACTCATGGTCTGTACAAACTAACCAAACCGACGACAATTATGCGGAAAGCGACTTGCTCTTTGCACAGGAAACCGTAAGCGAAGGGCAGGAAATTGCCCTTAAATTCTACCATCAAGTGGCAAAAGTGGTGGTACATGTCCGCAATGTAGGTCCTGTGTACGGAAGTGATGACGTCAGTGTGACGATAGGATATATGAACAATATTGTTATGGACGGCACGGTGAGTACGGACAAAATAAGCGAAAATTATCTTGACTGGACGCTGGGAAACGCAAGAGGGTACATCACGGCCTACAGTCTCGGTCAACAACCTCTTGCATCCAACGAAAACGAAACTTCCCTCGCCAGTTTCGCCGCACTTGTCATTCCGCAAACGGTGAAAAGTTATAATAATTATCTTGTCATCAAAAATGGGAACGCTCGCTATTATTGTGATTCATCAACAGACATTACTTGGAAAGCAGGCAATTCCTATACCTACGAGGTAACTGTCATAGGAGAGAACAGGGTGATGATTGATAATATTACCGTAAGCGATTGGGGCAACGGTGGCAACCATGAATTGACAACCACCGAATAAACATTCAAATGGAAAGAAGCAAGCAAGAGAACATATAAACCTAAGTTCAACCCTAAAAACTGAAAGGACATGAAAGTACTGATTGACAACGGGCACGGTTCCGACACTTTGGGGAAACGCTCTCCGGACGGACGTTTGAGAGAATATGCATACACCCGCGAAATAGCGGACAGATAGGAGGGGAAGCCCCTCTCCAGTTCTCCCCCGTAGGGAGGGAGAATAAGCTTACGCGTTCTTTGACAGGTTGGAAAACAACGAAATAATGGGATGAAGCATACTGGGTAACCCTTTTTTTATACCTTTGCGGTATCATCACTTAAAGAAAGGAAACAGTATGGAAACAAAAGAAGAAAAACTGAAGGAAAAAGAACCGGAAGCAAAGAAAAGCCTGATGGAAGAGGTAGAAGAAGAAGCAAGAAAACAAGGTAAGAAGTCAAGCAAGACTTGGGAAGCCATGAAGCGGTTAAAAGGCAGCTTGATAGTGAACGACCCCACATTCCTGTTGTAAATATGAGAGTGCTTCTTGATAAGTAGATGTTGAAAATTAATTTATATGATGTGTGCCTGTCATGTTGAGCGGAGCGAAGCGAAGTCGAAACATCTCCAGAAAGACACGATTCCCTTGGGCAGTGCATGTAGTGAGATTCTTCGACTACGCTTCAACCCCCTCTTTGCTCCCCCGTTTGTCGGGGGAGAACAACGCTCAGAATGACAGATACGTCGATAGTATAAACTAAATAGGAATGATTACTTATTCTCATCATTAGTTATACTTCCCACAGGGGCCTATCGACCTTGGCCCTGCCTTGACAGCATCAAGAGACGGCCTCCTTGCTACCTTGGCCAAGAAAAGGTGCCACCTTTTATGGAAATAGGTGCCACCTTTTCCATAAATAGGTGCCACCTTTTCTATTCCTCCTCCGCACCAAGGATATCCCTTCCCCGTCAGAAGGACGGCACAAAGTACGGCATTTCCCCCCGATGGATGGGAAGGAAGCGGCTTACGAAGTCTTACCGGAAGTGTTATTTAGTCTTATCAAACTAAAAGGAGAAAGGAAGAAAGACGTAATTTTGCGGGGAAATGGAAATTTAGATGGCACACAGATAACACAGATTTCACGAGATGACCACAGATGTATCTGTCACCCTGAGCGTAGTCGAAGGGGCTCATGTAATACTTTCTAATGCGCTACGTGAGATGTCTCGTCAAGCTCGACATGACAGATACCATTCATCTGAAAATAAAAATCTGTGTAAATCTGTTTCATCAGTGTCATCTGTGTGCCATTAAGCACAACGCTAAATTATCATTCATGAAACTGCCCTCGAAATACATCGCCCTCGTGGTCGTCCTCTCGCTCGCGGCCATCTTCGCCTACCAGGCCTACTGGCTGGTGAACCTCTACCGCACGCAACGGCAGGCCGTGGAGCGCAACATCACCGAAGCCTTGCGCATGAGCGACTACAACGAAATCATCCTCCGCATCGACCGGCTGGACCGGGACTCTACCGAACACGGCGAGGTGTCCGTCAACGCCGGGTTCAACAACGATACTCCTTACGTGGAGAGCCGCACCATCGTCACCGAACAGAAGGGCGACTCCACGCTCATCAACCTGACGCAGCAGAGCGTGAAGGACACGGCACACATGCAGTCGTCCCTGCACACCAGCGACATGGGTTTCCTCTTCGGACGGAAGAACACGATGCAGGAACTGGCCGCTTACTTCCAACGCGGGCTGCACGGCGGCCTGGATGTATTGAACGACCCTGACTTCCAGGCTTACGACAGCCTGCTGGCCGAAGAACTGAGACAGGCGGATATCACGGCCGATTATCGCCTGGAGCATCTGCACCGGGGCGCGACCTGCGACTCCAGCTATGTGTTCACCGACACGCTGGCCGTGGGCGGCACGCAGGGATATGTGCCCTCGCCCCGGGCCGTGACCTACGATTATGCCTACGACCTGCACAACCATTGGCTCTACCGCCTCACCATGGAGCCGGTGGACGGCCTCGTGCTCCGGCAGATGGCGGGCATACTGGCCACATCGGCCTTCATCCTGGTGGTACTGGGGTTCTCCTTCTGGTACCTCATCCGCATCCTGCTGCGCCAACGCACCTTGGAGGAGATGAAGGACGACTTCACCAACAACATCACCCACGAACTGAAGACGCCCATCGCCGTGGCCTACGCCGCCAACGACGCCCTGCTGAACTTCGGTGCAGATGCCGACGCAGCCAAACGCAGCCGCTACCTGCACGTCTGCCAGGAACAACTGAAGATTCTCGGCGGGCTGGTGGAGCAGATTCTCTCCATGTCGATGGAGCGGCGCAAGACCTTCCGCCTGCACCCCACGACCTTTGCCGTGGGCGAAGCCATCGCCCCCCTTGTCGAGCAACACAAGCTGAAGGCCGACAAGCCCGTGCACATCGCCTGGCACATCACGCCGCCCGACCTGACCGTCACAGCCGACCGCACCCACTTCTGCAACATCGTGAGCAACCTGCTGGACAACGCCATCAAGTACTCCGCCGAAAGCGCGGACGTGAAGATAGAAGGACGCAAGGAAGACGGGACATTCGTCCTCTCTGTGCGAGACAAAGGCATCGGCATCCCCAAGGATACACTCCCCCGCGTGTTCGACAAGTTCTACCGCGTCCACACGGGAAACCTGCACGACGTGAAAGGCTACGGCCTCGGCCTCTACTATGTCAAGACAATGGTCGAGCGGCACGGCGGCACGGTGGAGGTGCAGAGCGAGCCGGGAAGGGGGAGCGAGTTTGTGATAAGAATATAAAATAATGGTCAATGCTTAATGATAAATGGTTAATAGGCTGTACATGAGCCACCTTATCACGTATTTATCATTAACCATTTATCATTAACCATTTATCATTAACCATTACGAAATTATCAGTCTTATGGATCCTATACACGTATTGCTGGTCGAGGACGAACAGACCCTGGCCATGATTATCAAAGACACGCTGGAAGGACAGGGCTTCCGCATCCGCCTGGCCAAAGACGGAGAGGAGGGGTTGCAATGCTTCTTCCACGAAAAGCCCGACGTGCTGGTGGCCGACGTGATGATGCCCCGCATGGACGGCTTCGAGATGGTGCGCCGCATCCGTCGGAGCGATGCCGTGACGCCGGTATTGTTTCTCACCGCCCGCTCGGCCGTCAACGACGTGGTGGAAGGCTTCGAGCTGGGCGCCAACGACTATCTGAAGAAGCCGTTCGGCATGCAGGAACTCATTGTGCGCATCAAGGC
>DWZE01000007.1 GCA_019118325.1 Candidatus Bacteroides intestinavium | reverse complement strand
AATTGAAGCTAAAGAAAAAGAAGACAGCTTATTTTAAAAATTTTCAAGAATATGAGAACAAAAGAATTGGAATTTGACGGCAAGATTTGTCTAACTGTAAATCAACTAAGTATAATCAGTGGTCATCTGTCGCATCTGCGTCATCTGCGTGCCATTTTATATGTTGACACACCCCCGCGCCTGAATTATGTCCTCTGTCGAATCAGAACAGGAAGCGTATCACGTCGTTCAGGTTCGCCCAGATAAGCAAGGCGAAGAGCAGGAACATGCCTACCATCTGCGCCCGCTCCATGAATTTGTCGCTGGGTTTGCGCCGTGCCACAATCTCGTAGATGAGGAAGAGCACATGCCCGCCGTCCAGTGCCGGGATGGGCAGGATGTTCATAAAGGCCAGGATGATGCTGAGGAAGGCTGTCATGTACCAGAACTGGTGCCAGTCCCACGTAGCGGGGAAGATGCTGCCGATGGCGCCGAATCCGCCCAGTTGCTTGGCTCCTTCCTTGGAGAAGAGGTACTTCATCTGGCCCACGTAGCCTTGCAGGGTTTCCACGCCCAACTTGACACCGGCGGGGAAGGAGGCGAAAAAGCTGTAGTCTTTCTGCACTACGGGCAGCAGACGGTCGGTCTGTCCCACCGCATAGACGCCGATGGTGAAGGCCGTGTCCACGCGGAGGGCGACGGTGTTTTCCACACCCTGGCGTATGTAAGTCAGCGTGATGTCGCGCAAGGCCTGGGCGGTGCTGTCTGTCGGGGCCTGAGCGTATTGCTCATGACGCCGCGCCATCTGTTCGCGGAAGTCCAGGTAGGCGATGCGTTGCCCGTCCAGGTGCGTGATGCTGTCACCGGGCAGCAGGCCGGCCAGTTGGGCGGGGCTGCCTGCGGCAAGGCTGTCCAGCACGAAGGGGATGCGGAAGTCGGCAAAGCGTACGCTGTCGGCCAGCAGGCGGTCCATCAGGCCGTCGGGGATATAGACCGAAGCCTCCTTGCCGTCGCGCAGGACGGTGACCTGGCGGGCGTCCACAATGCCCATCAGCAGGTCGGCCCCCATGCGCTCGAAAGGTTTGCCGTCGGCAGAGATGAGCACGTCTCCATCCTGGAAGCCCACTTGGTGCATCGTCTCGTTGAAGTCCATGCCCAACGGGGCTTTCTGCACGGGGATGTACGTGTCGCCCCAGGCAAAAAGTATCATCGAGTAGATGAACAGGGCCAGGAGGAAGTTGAACAATACGCCGCCCACCATGATGAGCAGGCGTTGCCAGGCGGGCTTCGAGCGGAATTCCCAAGGCTGGGGCGGTTGTTTCATCTGCTCCAGGTCCATGGATTCGTCTATCATGCCACTGATTTTGACGTATCCGCCCAGCGGCAGCCAGCCGACGGCGTATTCCGTCTCACTGCGTTTGGGCTTGAACTTGAAGAGCGTGAACCAGGGGTCGAAGAACAGGCAGAATTTTTCTACCCGCGTCTTGAACAGCCGGGCAAAGAGGAAGTGCCCCATCTCGTGAATAATCACCAGGAGCGAAAGGCTCAGGATGAGCTGGAGGGCACGGATTAAGAATGTTTCCATTTGTCTCTAATTATTACTTTTCTTATTTTTACTTGTTTCTCTTCTCTCTTATTTATAATACTCTGATAATCAATATCTATTTTACTTATCCCCCACGAGGTTCCCGTTTGTCCCCGACGAGGGTCTCGTTTGTCCCCGACGAGGGCCTCGTTTGTCCCCCACGAGGGTGTCGTCGGGGACAAACGGGAAAGAGGGGTGTCCCTCAGCCCCTGTTTGTAAGGATTTCTTCTGCCACGCGGCGCGCTTCGGCGTCCGTCTGCACATAGTCCTCGTAGGTGGGCTTGGCAATGAACGGCACGCGCGTCAGGGTCTTCTCGATGACGTCGCTCATGCCCAGGAAAGACACACGGTCCGTCAGGAAGGCGTGGACGCATATCTCGTTGGCGGCATTGATGATGCACGGCAGGTTCCCTCCCCGGTGCAGTGCCTCGTAGGCCAGGGCCAGGTTGCGGAAGCGCGTGGTGTCGGGGCGCTCGAAGGTGAGGGCCGAACACGTGGCGAAGTCAAGCCGGGGGAATGACGAGCGGACGCGGTCGGGGTAGGAGAAGGCGTACTGGATGGGCAGGCGCATGTCCGGCATCCCCAGTTGTGCCTTGATGGCTCCGTCTTCGAACTGCACCATCGAGTGAATGACCGATTGCGGATGCACCACCACTTCTATCTGCTCCGGGCGCACCCCGAAGAGCCACTTGGCCTCTATCACCTCGAAGCCCTTGTTCATCATCGAGGCAGAGTCGATGGTGATTTTCGCGCCCATGTTCCAAGTGGGGTGATGCAGGGCCTGCTCCTTGGTCACCGTGGCCAGTTGCTCGTGGGTATAGGTGCGGAAGGGACCGCCGGAAGCGGTCAGGATGACCTTTTCTATCGGATTGCCCACCTCGCCCGCCAGGCATTGGAAAACGGCCGAGTGCTCGGAATCCACCGGAAGAATGGGCGTGCCGTTCACCCGCGCCAGGTCGTTGATGAGGTCGCCGGCCACCACCAGTGTTTCCTTGTTGGCCAGGGCGATGGTCTTGCGGGCACGGATGGCATTGATGGTAGGCTTCAATCCGGCATAGCCCACCATGGCCGTCAGCACAATGTCCACGGGCTTCTCCTGTACAATCTGGCACAGGGCCTCTTCGCCTGCGTAGACCTTGATGGGCAGGTCGGACAAGGCCTCTTTCAGTGGAGGGTATTTCGATTTGTTGGCTATCACCACGGCCTCGGGCTGGAATTTCCGCGCCTGGGCTATCAGCTCGTCCACGCGGTTGTTGGCGGTCAGCACATAGGCTTCGTACAGGTCGGGGTGCTCTTCGATGACCTGCAGGGCCTGGGTGCCGATGGAACCGGTGGAGCCGAGTATGGCTATCTGTTTCTTCATATATACCTATTTATATTATATAAGAATGTTCTTTAGAATACGATGTATTGTTCCGCATTGACCGCCCGTCCCCGGTGCCATAGTTCGAAGTGCAGATGGGGTCCCGTGGTCAGCGTACCGGTATTTCCCACCAGGGCAATGGCTTCGCCTCCCTTCACCGCGTCACCCTCGGCTTTGAGCAGAGAGCCGCAATGCTTGTAGACGGACACGAAGTCCTGGCGGTGCTGCACGACGATGACGTAGCCCGTCTCGGCTGTATAGCTGCTCATCAGCACCGTGCCGTCCAGCGTGGCCAGGACGCTCTCGCCGGGATTGGCGGCGATGTCTGTACCGAAGTGCTTGCCCTCGGCATCGAAGGGGGCGGACACCAGGCCGCGTGTGGGCAGGTAGAAGATGAGTCCGTCGGCATCGGTGCGGGCGGCGATGTTGGTCAGGTTGTATTTCTCGGCTTCCTCGTATTTCTTGCGGAAGTCGGCCTCGCGCTGGGTGCGTTCCATCAGGGAGTCTTCGCGCAGCAGGGTGAGCGAGTCCATGCTCTGTACGGTGTCGGTCTTGACGTCGCCGCGGAAGATGTCCTGGATGTTCATCACGTAGAGGTTCTGGCGTTCCAACACTTGCTGGAGCGAGTCGGCGCGCAGGGCGTTGTTCACCACCTGTTCGCGCACCTCGCTGTTCATATAGCCGGGCAGGTAGTTGCGCAGGGGGGTGAAGGACACAATCAATGCGGCCACGAGAAACAGCCCCAGCAGGACGAAAAGCAGCATGGAAATGCCGTTCAGCTTGGACACATAGAGGCTGGCCACCTCTTCCAACGTGTTCTCGTTGGTGATGGTCAGGCGGTACTTGAACTTGATGTCCTTCCAAAACGGCTTTCGTTTCTTTCTCTTCTTCGGTGTTGCCATATCCTTTATCGTATTTAGGCGCGGATTACGCGGATTCCACGGATTTAATCATAAAAACAATATGCGTAATCCGTGTAATCCGCGCCTAATCATAGTTCATATTTCTTCCGCATCGTCCAGGTCCAGCAGTCCTTCGGGCAAGCGGACGGTGATGACGCGGTGCTTGGTGTCCATGTCCAGGATGAACTCCTCGCGGGCGGGTACCAGGAGTTCGTTGCCTCCACGGTCGATGACGAAGAGGGTATTGGGCGTGGAGGTATCCACGTCGGCCACCTCGCCCAAGTGTCCGTGCACGGTGTCCTCCAGGCGGAAGCCGACGAAGAAGTCCCAGGAGAGCTCGCCCGGCTCCCCCTCTTCAGCATGTTTCACAGGAAAGTAGACCGGGGTGTTGATAAACTGCCGGGCCTGTTCCTGCGTGTCTACGCCTTCGAGCTTCATCAGTGCGGTGGTGTCCGAGCGGAAGCGGTATGCTTCGATGAAGAAGGGCACCAGTATCCCGTCCATGGGGCACACCACATACTCCGCCTCCACGCGGTCGAAGATGTCGTCCGTGAAGGTGAACTGCAACTCGCCGCCGATGCCGTGCGGCTTGTTGAACATACCTATTTTATATACTTCCTCCGGTCGAATCATATTCTGGTAATCCTTGCCCCGATGGCGTTCAGTCTTCGTTCAATGTCCTCGTAGCCGCGGTCTATCTGCTCGATGTTGTGTATGCGGCTGATGCCGTCCGCGCTCAGGGCGGCAATGAGCAGGGCGATGCCGGCGCGGATGTCGGGCGAAGTCATGTTGCCCCCGCGCAGACGGAAACTGTGGTCGTGACCGATGACGACGGCACGGTGAGGGTCGCACAAGATGATTTGCGCCCCCATGTCGATAAGCTTGTCCACGAAGAACAGGCGGCTTTCGAACATCTTCTGGTGGATGAGCACGCTGCCCTGCGCCTGGGTGGCCACCACGAGCATCACGCTCAGCAGGTCGGGCGTCAGTCCCGGCCACGGCGCGTCGGCAATGGTCATGATGGAGCCGTCCATGAACGACTCGATGCGGTAGTGCTCCTGGGCAGGCACGTAAATGTCATCTCCCCTCTGCTCGAGGCGGATGCCCAGCCGGCGGAAGCTGTCGGGGATGATGCCCAGGTGCTGGTAGGACACGTCCTTGATGGTCAGTTCGCTCCGGGTCATGGCGGCCATGCCGATAAAGCTGCCCACCTCGATCATGTCCGGCAGGATGGTGTGCTCCGCCCCGTGCAGGGCCTCCACGCCATCGATGGTCAGGAGATTCGAGGCAATGCCCGAAATCTTCGCTCCCATGCGGTTCAGCAGGTGGCAGAGCTGTTGCACGTAGGGCTCGCAGGCAGCGTTGTAGATGACGGTGCGCCCTTCGGCCAGGACGGCTGCCATGATGATGTTGGCCGTGCCCGTCACTGAAGCCTCGTCCAGCAGCATGTAAGTGCCCCGCAAGTGTTCGGCCTCGATTTCATACGCATGGCGGTCGGCGTTGTAGTTGAAGTTGGCTCCCAGCTTCTGTATGCCGATGAAGTGCGTGTCCAGTCGGCGGCGGCCAATCTTGTCGCCTCCGGGCTTGGAGATGACGGCCTGCCCGAAGCGGGTGACCAGCGGTCCTGCCAGCATCACCGAGCCGCGCAGGCTGGCGCAGGTCTTCAGGAAGGCCTCGCTTTGCAGGTAGGACAAGTCCACGTCTGCGGCCTGGAAGCGATAGGTGTCGGGGCTCTCCTTGGTGACGCGCACGCCCATGTCGCGGAGGAGCTGGATGAGGTTGTTCACGTCCAGGATGTCGGGCACGTTGCGCACCACCACTTCGTCCTGTGTGAGCAAGGTGGCGCAGATGATTTGCAGGGCCTCGTTCTTGGCGCCCTGGGGGCGGATGTCCCCGCCCAGCTTATGTCCTCCTTCGATGATGAATGATGCCATCGGTGATACGTATTAATATTTCCCGCCTTTCTTGCGGTTATTGTTGCGATTATTATTGCGGTTATTATAATTCTGATAGGCAGGACGGCAATAGCGGTTGATGCGCTCGTTCATCACGCGCAAGATGTCAGGCGTAAGCTGGAGGCGCCCCTCGGACAGTTCGGCCAGGTCGTCGGCAATCTTGCGGTCGTCCACGGTGTCCTTATTCCAGGCCATGTAGTCCTTCTTCATGTGGTTGCAGATGAGAGCGGTCAACTGGCGTTTTTCCTCTCCTTCGGGCATCTCGCAGGCTTTCTGGATGAGCACCTCCAACGTACGTCCATAATGCCGGTAGCGTATCTTGGTGTACGGATAGGGAATGGGCTCGGGCTTGGCGTCCAGGCGCTCCTTGCGGACGATTTCAAAGGGATAATCAATGTCCAGCTTGAAGTCGGACATGATGGCCAGGTGGTCCCAAAGTTTGTGCTTGAAGTCGGGCACGTCGCGCAGTTGGGGGAACATGTTCCCCATGATGTTGATGATGGTGTTGGCGCAACGCTGACGCTCGGCGCGGTCGGGGATGGTCACCGCATAGTCTACCATGTTCTGGATGCTCCGGCCGTACTCGGGCAAGGACATCCGCTTCTGTTGGGTGTTGTATTGCATATCTTTAAATGAAGAATTAAGAATGAAGAATGAAGAATTCAACAGGCATGAAAGGCTGTGGATGAACCGGAAAAATTCTTCACCGCGCGCGAGGCGCGATTCTTCGATTCTTTTATTAAACAAGTTTCTTGGGTTTTCCCGCCACGAATTCCTTCAAATAGAAGGGCTCGAAATAGGCCACGTCCTCGAAACGTCCCTGAGCCATGGCCTTCTCGGCCAGGGGAAACATCATCGAGGCACGGGGATATATGCCGTCTATGAAGCGGGCATTGGGATGCGTGAGCTTCGCCTTGCATTTATCCGCCCCGTCGCCGAAGAAATAGACCGGATGCCGGTCCATGAATCCGGTGTACGAATGTTCGTCCACGATGTCGGCCCCGATGGGGCGCACAGGACGCAGGGCACGATCATAGATAGCGGCATAGACCTCCATGCGGCGCGCGTCTATCATGGGACAGAGCAGGGCGTCGTCGGGCAACTCGTCATGATAAAGCAGCACAGGCACGCACATCACCTCCAGCGTGGGCAGGCCGATGAGCTTCAGGTTCCGCCCGTAACATACACCCTTGGCCATGGAAACGCCGATGCGCAACCCCGTGTACGAACCCGGCCCGCAACTGACGGCCACGGCATCCAGCGGGATGGCATGGCTGTCGGCAAAGGACAGAGCCTCGTCCACGAACACCCCCAACAGGGTGGCATGCGAAGGCCCCTTCCGTTCTTCTTTCTGGAAAATGTTCTGTCCGTCCTCGCTCACGGCCACCGAACAGGCCGTAGTGGAGGTCTCAATATGTAAAATGCAAGACATAGCAAAATGGTTTATTTTTCCTTCTCCAAAGCAAGAGGCGGGCAAAGTTCCGAGGAGTCTCCGCCTTTCTCTCGCGTTTTCAGCTTACAAAAGTACGGGATTATTTTCAGTAATTAAAATAATCGTGTAATTTTGCGCAAAACTTAAGAAGCATTATGATACAATCCATGACGGGCTATGGCAAATCGACCGTAGAAATGCCCGATAAACGAATCAATGTCGAGATAAAATCGCTCAATAGCAAGGCGCTGGACCTGTCCGCCCGCATCGCCCCTCCCTATCGCGAGAAGGAGATGGAAATCCGTTCCGAGATAGCCCGCGCCCTGGAGCGCGGCAAAGTGGACTTCAGCCTCTGGATAGAAAAGAAAGAGGGCGCCGAACTGGCCACGCCCATTGACCAGGCCTTGGTGAAAGCCTACTATGACCGCATCCGCGAGATATCCTCCGCCACAGGCATCCCTGAGCCGGAAGACTGGTTTGGCACCATCCTGCGCCTGCCCGACGTACTGGCCAAGAACGAAATGCAAGAACTGACGGACGAGGAATGGGCCGTGGCACACCAGGCCGTGGCCCAGGCCATCGAGGCACTGGTGGACTTCCGACGTCAGGAAGGGGCCTCGCTGGAGAAAAAGTTCCGCGAGAAAATCGCCAACATCTCCGCCCTCCTCTCCGAAGTGGAGCCTTACGAGCAAGAGCGCGTAGGCAAAATCAAGGAACGCATCACCGAGACGCTGGAGAAGACCCTGAGCGTGGATTATGACCAGAACCGCCTGGAGCAGGAACTGATTTATTACATCGAGAAACTGGACATCAACGAAGAGAAGCAACGCCTGGCCAACCACCTGCACTACTTCCTGGAAACCCTGGAAGGCGGACACGGACAGGGCAAGAAACTGGGATTCATCGCCCAGGAGATGGGCCGGGAAATCAATACCCTGGGCAGCAAGTCCAACCACGCCGAGATGCAGAAAATCGTGGTGCGCATGAAGGACGAACTGGAACAAATCAAGGAACAAGTGCTGAACGTGATGTAGGAATCCGATGCCCGCATCCCCCGGATATCACCGCCTGTGCTTCCGGATATCTCCGCTTGCGCTTCCGGATATCACGGCCCGCAAGCGGCGATATCTCCAAGTCTAACCCCCTAAATACATATGTTTCTCATGAGTAAACTGATTATCTTTTCTGCCCCCTCCGGCTCCGGCAAATCCACCATTATCAACTACTTGCTGGCGCAACACCTGAACCTGGCCTTTTCCATCTCCGCCACCAGCCGCGCCCCGCGGGGCACGGAACGCGACGGCGTGGAGTATTTCTTCCTCACGCCCGATGAATTCCGCCGCCGCATCGAAGCCGGCGAATTCCTGGAGTATGAAGAGGTGTACAAAGACCGCTTCTACGGCACGCTGAAGTCGCAAGTGGAGAAGCAACTGGCCGACGGGCAAAATGTCATCTTCGACGTGGACGTGGTGGGCGGATGTAACATCAAGCAGTTCTACGGGGACCGCGCCCTGTCCGTCTTCATCCAGCCGCCTTCGATAGAGGAGCTGCGGCATCGCCTGGAAGGCCGGGGCACGGATGCGCCCGAGGTCATCGAAAGCCGCCTGGCCAAGGCCGCTTACGAGCTGACCTTTGCGCCGAAGTTCGACCGGGTGATTGTCAACGACGACCTGGAGAAGGCCAAGGCCGAGGCATTGCAGGTAATCACTGATTTTCTGAACGATAAATAACCGGCAATCCCATGGCAACCAAACGAGACTACAGCGGCCGCCGGATGAGCCGCAAGATGAACAAAGTGCTGTTGACCGTCAACATCGTCCTCTTCTTCGTGGCTGCTGCCGTGCTGGCCGGCAACCTCTATTATGAAGAAACGGTAGGCACCGTAGCCATGCTGTTGGTGATGATGGCAGCCTGCTACAATGCCTTCAACAGCTGGCGTAACCTGAAAGAGAAGAAGCAAGAGTGATGCGTGTCGGTCTTTTCAGCGGTTCGTTCAACCCCATCCACATCGGCCATCTGGCCTTAGCCAACTATCTGTGCGAATTCGGCGAGGTGGACGAGGTGTGGTTTGTCGTTTCTCCGCGCAATCCCTTCAAGGAAGGCCAGGCACTGATGGACGACCGCCTGCGCCTGCAACTGGTGCGCGAAGCCATCGGGGATTATCCCCGCTTTCAGGCATCGGGCGTGGAGTTCTGCCTGCCCCGGCCATCGTACACCATCCACACGCTGGACAAACTCAAGGAAGCCTTTCCCCTGCATGAGTTTCACCTGATTATCGGATCGGACAACTGGGCGGGCTTTCCCCGCTGGCGCGAAGCGGAGCGTATCCTTGCCGAGCATCACCTGCTCATCTATCCCCGCCCGGGCTATCCCGTGGAAGCCTCTGCCCTCCCCCCCCACGTCCGCCTGACAGAGGCGCCGATGCTGGACGTCAGCTCCACCTTCATCCGCCAGGCCCTGGCCGAGGGGCGCGACGTGCGCTATTTTCTCCACCCGAAGGTCTGGGACATCCTGATGAAATTGAAGAGAAAGAGTTAGAAGGAATTAGAGGCTATCCCTATGCGGGCGACGGCACTTCCCGCTTTGTTTGTATGATTTTTTTGTATTGTGGAAGCCTTTTTGAGACGGTAAAATTCAATGGTTCACAACTTCCGCAAAAACACTGAAGTGATTTAAACTTATTTCATTCTCTTAAAATCGTATCAAAATGTTAAAGCACAGCGTACAAATCGAATTGTTCCTTATATTTATGGGTGACCAAACTCATATATAGTGAAAGTCCAATGTACACTGT
>DWZE01000042.1 GCA_019118325.1 Candidatus Bacteroides intestinavium | reverse complement strand
ACTGAGCTATTGCCGCAGAAGATGGTGTGATAACTCTATCAGTGCCCAAAACAGGACTCGAACCTGCACGCCTCGCGGCACACGCACCTGAAACGTGCGCGTCTACCAATTCCGCCACCTGGGCATTGTCTCTTCCGTATGTATACTTCGGAGTTGATTCTGAATGTCAAAGAGCAGTGAGCGGCAAACGAGACTCGAACTCGCGACCCCGACCTTGGCAAGGTCGTGCTCTACCAACTGAGCTATTGCCGCAGAAGATGGTGTGATAACTCTATCAGTGCCCAAAACAGGACTCGAACCTGCACGCCTCGCGGCACACGCACCTGAAACGTGCGCGTCTACCAATTCCGCCACTTGGGCTTCACCATCTCAATCTTTCAAAGAAACATTGGAGCGGCAAACGAGACTCGAACTCGCGACCCCGACCTTGGCAAGGTCGTGCTCTACCAACTGAGCTATTGCCGCCTTTGCGATTTGCGGTTGCAAAGGTAGGCATTTTCTTCAAATTGGCAAGCGTTGAAAGTGTTTTTTTTCTTCCGATTTTGCAATTTCTCAGTCGGAGGAATAAATCTGTACTGAAAATCAGTCCATTCTGTCCCGGTAGTCCTCGTAAGAAAATTGGCGGAGCACCTGTGCGCGGCCATCCTTTGTCCAGAAACCGATAGCGGGATGGTGGATACCGTTGAACATGGTGGTTTTGACGGTGGTGTAGTGTATCATGTCTTCGAAAAGAATGCGCTCGCCCACCTGCAGTTCGTGGTCGAAGCTCCAGAAACCGATGTAGTCGCCGCTGAGGCAGGAGTTGCCCCCCAGGCGATAGACGTGAGGACCGTCTGCGCCGATGCGGGCGCCGCGGACGGCGGGCTGGTAGGGCATTTCCAGACAGTCGGGCATGTGGCAGGTGAAGCTGACGTTGAGGATGGCGGTACGGATGCCCCGGTTCTCCACGATGTCCACCACTTCGGAGGCCAGGGCACCGGTCTGCCAGGCAAAGGCGGAGCCAGGCTCCAGGATGATGCGCAGGTGGGGATAGCGCGACTTCAGTCCGCGGAGCAGGCCGATGAGATGCTCTACGTCATAGTCCTTGCGGGTCATCAGGTGGCCGCCGCCCAGGTTAAGCCATTGGAGCTGGGAGAACCAAGGCGAGAACTTCTCCTCGATATGTGCCAGGCTGCGTTCCAATTCGTAGGACGAGGATTCGCAATGGCAGTGGCAGTGGAAACCTTCGATGCCTTGGGGCAGTTGTGCAGGCAGTTGTTCGGCCATCATGCCGAAACGAGTGCCGGGGGCACAGGGGTTATAGAGTTCTGTCTCTACTTCGGAGTATTCGGGGTTGATGCGGATGCCGCAAGAAATGTGTTCCTGGGCCTCCTGGACTTGTGGCCAGAACCGTTGGTATTGGCTCAGAGAGTTGAAGGTGATGTGGCTGCTGCAACGCAGGATTTCCGGGAAATCAGTTTCCGTGTAGGCCGGGGAGTAGGTGTGGGCCTTGCTTCCGAACTCTTCGAGAGCCAGTCGGGCCTCGTAGGGCGAGCTGGCCGTAGTGGCATGGATGTATTCGCGGAAGATGGGGAATGTGCGCCACAGGGCGAAGGCCTTGAAGGCCAGGATGATTTCCACGCCGGTGCGGTCGGCCACGCTGCGGATGAGGCTCAGGTTCCGGCGGAGCAGGTCTTCCTCCATGACGTAGCAGGGGGAGGGAAATTGATTATAGTCTACCATAGAAGTATCTGTTTGATTCATTTCTTATTTTTATATGCTGATATGGGTTTCTTCCGAGATATCTTTGTCCGTGTCCGGAGATATCTTCGTGCGTGTCCGGAGATATCTTCGCCCGTATGCGGAGATATCTTCGTCCGTATCCGGAAACAGTTCGACAGTTTTTATAGGACTTTGAAACGTGCAAAGCGCAGGAGCAATTGCTTCTCGCCCACATTCTCAAAGCGGATGGTGGCTTTGGCGTTTTCGCCGCCTCCTTCCACCCGGAGGACGGTACCTCTGCCGAAACGTTCGTGCTCAATGAGTTGTCCTTCCTGGACAGCCGGGGTATTTTTTCCCGTAGAGGAGGCTCTGGAAACAGGTTTCATCCGGGGCGCAGCGGGCTGTATAAAGGTCTGTTGTCTGGGGCGGTAGCTTGAAGCGGGGGCCGTGATGCGCGCGGGGATGTCGCTGTCCGGCAAGTCCAGGTAGCGGGCATCGATGTCGTGCAGGAAACGGCTGGGGCTGCAGAACTCCATTTTGCCGAAGCGGATGCGGCTCTTGGCGTAGGAGAGGTAGCAATGTTCCTCGGCACGCGTGATGGCGACGTAGAACAGCCGACGCTCTTCCTCCAAAGCCCGGGGAGAATCTCCGGCCATGGACGAGGGGAACAGTCCTTCTTCGAGGCCGACCACAAAGACGTTGCGGAACTCCAGCCCTTTGGCCGAGTGGACGGTCATCAGGGTCACGCAGTCCCGGTTGCTGTCCTTGTCCGTGTCCTGGTCTGTCAGGAGGGAGACTTCGGACAGGAAGTCGGCCAGTCCGGTGCGGGTATTTCCTTCTTCCAGGCGTTGGGCACAGAAGTCGCTCAGGCCGTTGGCCAGTTCCTCGATATTCTCTTGGCGGCTCTGGTTTTCGGGACTGTTGTCCTGGCAGATGTCGGCGATAATCCCCGTCCGGCGGATGATTTCCGTCCCGGACTCGTAGGCCGTCCGGGTGGAGGCCAGCACGGTACATTCCTCTATCAGGGTGCGGAAAGCCTGCAGTTTGCCGAGCGTTCCCTTGTTCAGGGTCATTTCGTATTCCTGGGGGGCGCAGAGCACGGTCCAGGGACTGACGTTGTGCGCGTCGGCAGCCTGCAGGAGGCGTCCTACGGTGGTATCGCCGATACCTCGGGCGGGATAGTTGATGACACGCTTCAAAGCCTCTTCGTCGTGGGGATTCACCGTCAGGCGGAAGTAGGCCACGGCATCCTTGATTTCCTTGCGTTGGTAGAAGGACAGGCCTCCGTAGATGCGGTAGGGCACGGAACGCTTCCGCAGGGCCTCTTCGAAGATACGGCTTTGGGCGTTGGTGCGATACAGGATGGCGAAGTCGGCCCAGGCATACGCTTCGCGTCGGCGCAAGGCCTGTATCTTGTTGCCCACGATTTCGCCTTCTTCCATGTCGCTGTAGGCTTTGAACACGCCGAGGCTGTCGCCTTTTTCTTTCTTCGAGTAGACTTCTTTGTGTATCTGTCGTTCGTTCTTTTCTATCAGGCTGTTGGCAGCGCTGACGATGGTCTGCGTGGAGCGGTAGTTCTGCTCCAGCTTGAATATCTTCGCGCCGGGCCAGGCCTTGGTGAAGGTCAGTATATTGTCGATGTCCGCCCCACGGAAGGAGTAAATGCTCTGCGCATCGTCGCCCACTACGCAGACCCGGTTGTGTCCTGCTCCCAGCTGGCATACGATGGCGTGCTGGGCTAGGTTGGTGTCCTGGTACTCGTCCACCAGGATGTAGTGGAAGTGGGCACGGTATTTCTCGAGCACGTCCGGATGGTCGCGGAACAACAGGAAGGTGTAGAGCAACAGGTCATCGAAGTCCATGGCAGCCGATTGGCGGCAACGGTCCCAATACTTCTTGTAGACATCGCGCACGGCGAGGACGCGGGCGGCCTGGTCGGCTTCGTAGGCTTCGCGGCTGTTGGCATACGCGGCGGGTGTCACCAGGTGGTTCTTGGCGTTGGAGATGCGTGATTGTACCCATCCCGGTTTGTAAGTCTTTTCGTCCAGTTTCATTTCCTTCAGCAGGGTGCGGATGAGGCTTTTCTGGTCGGCCGTGTCATAGACCGTGAAGTCCCGCGGGAAGCCCAGGATGTCGGCCTCTGTCCGGAGGATACGCAGGAACATGGAGTGGAAGGTGCCCATCCAGAGTTTGGAGGCGCTTTCCTGGCCCACTTGCCGGGCGATGCGTTCCTTCATTTCCCGGGCTGCTTTGTTGGTGAAGGTCAGGGCCAGGATGTTCCACGGCCGGTAGCCTTGTTCCAGCAGATAAGCAATCTTGTAGGTCAGCACCCGGGTCTTTCCCGAACCGGCGCCGGCAATGACCAATGAGGGGCCGTCGTTGTAGAGGACGGCGGCCCGCTGGCTATCATTCAGTTCGTTGATATAGTCGGACATGTCTTCGTAAGGTTTCGTCTTGAAAATCCGGGCGAAGATACGAACATATTCCCGCCCGACCAAATGACGGGACGAAATTCATCAGCGTGTCGGGCATCCACGTGGGTTCAGAGCGGCAAGACCGTGATTTGCGGCGTGCGTATGCCCGGCTTGATTTCTCCACATATTATATATAGGTATCCGTCGTGCTCCAGTAGGATGCCGCCGGCACGGGCCAGTCCCGGCACATCGTATGTGACGTGCCATGTTCGTTTGCCGGGGTCATAGGTCAACAGGTCATCGTTGAAGCGGTACCACGCCACGGGTTTCTTCATGTAGTCGGCCGGTCCTTTTCCTTCCATGGCTTGTCGGAAGATGTCGTGATTGACGCCACCGGTCAGCAGCATTTTCCCGTCAGAGAGCATTACGCCGCTGCCACCGGCCAGGCAACGTGGCGTACCGTCCCGTTCGGCAATGAGCGTATCGAGCACACTCCAACAGTTGGTGCCGACATCGTATTTCAACAAGTCGGTCGAGGGGGTGCACTTCTTCTGTGCGGCGTCAAAGGCGTAGCCTCCTGCCAGGTATAAGGCGTTGGGGGTGGACAGCACGATAGGCTGTATCCGTTGTGGGCCGGGATAATCGGCCAGGCGTTTCCAGTTTGTGGGCGAGGAGAGGTCCAAGGCATACAGTCCTTTCCCGTTTTCCGGCTGGTTGCCTCCGGTGACGAGCAGGGTATGGCCGCATAGGGAGGCACCTCCGTTGTCTACGGAGGCAGGCAGGGGAGGCAGGGGCGTGACCTGTCCGTTGGTGTCCAGCAGGTAAACATCGGTCTGTGCCCCTTGGGCATTTTGTCCGCCGATGCATACGAGACCTTCCGGCGTGGGGACGGCTGCTCCATAGGCAATGGGAGCGGGGAGAGACGGCAGGGGAATCCAACCATCGGAGAGGCGACGGACGTCCAGCGCATAAGCCGTGGCGTGGAACACTTTCTTTCCTCCGTCTGCGGCGGGCGTGTCCGGGAAGTTGCATCCGCCGGCCACTATCAGCGTGTCGCCGATGAAGCCGGCGAAAGGTGCCGATACACCTCCCGTCTGCGGGTAGGGTGGGAAAGCGTTTGCGTCCTTCTCCTGCCCGAAAACTGGGAGGAGAAAGACGCAAACGATCAAGAGGGATAGGGTCCTCATTTCACCAGGTCTTTCAGTTTCACCGCCTGGAAAGTCATGTGGGCCACGCTGCTCTCGTAGAGGATGCCCACTGTCTCGCGGTCAATCATTGTCAGGCAGCTGTATCCCCAACCTTCGTCCTCGTCCAGCATCACCTGATATTCCGTGGGCCACGTCAGGCCGCCGTCCAGACTGGCCTTGATGGTGATGTGGTTGCGTCCTTTGGTCGTGTTGGGGTTGGAGAAGAGCAGAAGGTCCTTGCCCAAAACGTTGTCCTTGGCATCGACGTGTATCAGGCTGGCCATGCAGACAGGTTCCTGCAGTGCCTTGCGCGAAGAAGGATGCTCTGTCCAGGTCTTTCCCAGGTCGCGGGTAGTGGCTACGGCCCGGCTTCCGCCCCGGTTGTCGCGCATGTTCAGCATCAGTACACCCGGTTCCACTTCGGCCACTTGCGCTTCGGTGGTGTTGGTGCGTGCCAGGTTGTGGGCCTTCCACGTTTCGCCCCGGTCCTTGCTGTACATAACCCCGGCATTGGGCACGCGGGTAGAGTCGATGAACTGGATGGGGAATACCAGGGTACCGTCCTTCATCGTGATGCCGCGTCCCGGTCCTTGCAGCAGGAGGTACCAGTCTGGGTCTTTGATTTGCTTGGTGATGTTGATGGGTTCGGACCAAGTCTGTCCGTCGTCCGTGCTCTTGGCCATGACCAGCTGGCCGGTCACGTCGTTGGTCATGCCCGGATGCGAGCTCCACCAGGCACGTTGGTTACCCATGCCGTGCGACCACAGGGCCACAATCCATGCCGTGTTGGTCTTTGTGTCCACCAGGATGGAGGGGTCTCCCACGCCATTCTGTGCGGAAGGCAGATGGCCGGTGTTCTTGAAGGACAGGGGCACGCGCATCTTTTCCCACGTGCGTCCGCCGTCGGTGCTGCGGCTCAGGCCTATATCAATGTGTTCCTGCAGGTCCACGGAACTGTTGTAGCGGATGTCATAGACAGCCAGCAAAGTGCCCTTGTTGGTAGTCACCAGCCCGGGGATGCGATACGCGGCAGAGCCGTCATCGCCTGCATGGCGCACGCCTACCGCCATGCGGTGCACAATGTTTTGCGGAGACACCACCTTTGCGAGGGCTTCTGCCCCGTCAAGTTTGGCGGAGACGAAACGGGCTTTCACTTTCGTGTCGAGCGTGGTGGCTTCAGGCTTCATCTGCAGGCTGACCCAGAAGAAGTTGTAGCCGGGGAAGAGGGGATAGTCGCATTTCAGTGTGGTCTTGCCGGAGGGGTTGATAGCCTTGGCACATTCGATGGAGTAGGAGGGATTGGCTGCCAAAGTCTTTCCCGGCGTGAAGCCGGAGATGTATTCCACGGGTGCGAAACGCTTTTTGGGACGGTCTTGCAAGGCTTCGGTGCCGCCATAGTAAAGCTTGACGCACTCAATGGCCGCAGCCTCTTTCGGGTCGATGTCCAGGGTGATTTCGTTCAGAGTCTGGCTATCCTTCGCATTGAGTCGCAGGTAGAACAACACATTGTCCTGACGTTCTATCAGGATGGGGACTTGGGTTTCACGTACATAGACCGTGTCGGCTGCCTTGGAAGACCAGGCGATTCCGGCCAGTACCAACAGGAGGAGAAAACGGGAGAATCTCATGGCAAAATCTGTTTTTAGTGATGATAATGGGACAAAGGTATGGATTTCGGATGAATTGGGGAAATATTAGGGGAAGAAATTCGGAAGACATCAGTGACTTGCCCCTAATGAAAGAGCTATCATCGAACAACGAAAGGGCTATCGAAGGCCAACGATAGAGCTATCGATGTCAAACGAGAGGGCTATCGAAATATCGGGTGAACCGTTTTCATGTTTCATCCGGTTTTGTCTGTGCCACCTGTGGCTCAACTCTCCATTAGCCTGCCGTTAAAATCATGAAAAGATTGGTAAAGGGCTTCCTGAACCATCAACTTTCAACCATTTACCGCCAATTCTCAACTATTTTGTTGCTTTTTCCTGTATTTTTCTTATAAATTGTTTGCAGGTTCCAATTTTATGCGTACTTTTGCCGCCGTAATCGATGAAAAGATAACAAAACGAATGATTAGGCAATAATAATCAAACACTATAAAAGTATGAATGCAACTAAGGTATTAGAAGACTTGAAAAGACGGTTCCCCGGCGAACCGGAGTATCACCAAGCCGTAGAAGAGGTGCTCTCCACCATCGAGGAGGAGTACAACAAGCACCCGGAATTTGACAAGGTAAACTTGATTGAGCGTCTCTGCATCCCTGACCGCGTATACCAATTCCGCGTGACATGGACAGATGACCAGGGTAACGTCCGTACGAATATGGGTTACCGTGTGCAGCACAACAATGCCATCGGCCCCTACAAGGGAGGTATCCGTTTCCATGCATCCGTCAATTTGGGTATTCTGAAGTTCCTTGCCTTCGAGCAGACCTTCAAGAACTCGCTGACCACCCTGCCTATGGGCGGCGGTAAGGGCGGATCGGACTTCTCGCCCCGTGGCAAAAGTAACGCCGAAGTGATGCGCTTCTGCCAGGCTTTCATGCTCGAGTTATGGCGCCACATCGGTCCGGATATCGATGTTCCCGCCGGTGACATCGGCGTGGGCGGACGTGAAGTGGGCTTCATGTTCGGTATGTACAAGAAGCTGACGCGCGAATTCAGCGGTGTTCTCACCGGCAAGGGCCGTGAGTTCGGCGGCTCCCTTATCCGTCCCGAGGCTACGGGTTATGGCAATGTTTATTTCCTCCAAGAGATGCTGAAGACGCGCGGTATGGACGTCAAGGGTAAGACTGTCCTCATCAGCGGTTCGGGTAATGTGGCGCAATACACGGCCGAGAAAGTTCTCCAACTAGGGGGGAAGGTTCTGACCATGAGCGACTCCGATGGTTACGTCTACGATCCTGACGGTATTGACCGCGAGAAGTTGGATTACATCATGGAGTTGAAGAATCTCTATCGTGGCCGTATCCGCGAATATGCCGAGCAATATCCGGGCGTGAAGTATGTGGAAGGTGCCCGTCCTTGGGGTGAGAAGGCTGATATCGCCCTGCCCAGTGCCACGCAGAACGAAATAGATGGCGAGGATGCCAAGAAACTCATTGCCAATGGTGTCATTGCCGTGTCCGAAGGTGCCAACATGCCTTCTACGCCCGAAGCCATCCGTGTATTCCAGGAGGCCAAGATTCTTTACGCTCCGGGCAAGGCAGCCAATGCAGGCGGTGTGTCCGTGTCAGGCCTTGAAATGACGCAGAACTCCGAACGCCTCTCTTGGAGTGCCGAGGAGGTCGACCAGAAGCTCCACTACATCATGGAGAATATCCACGAGAACTGTGTGAAGTACGGTACCGAGCCCGATGGTTATATCAATTACGTGAAAGGTGCGAATATTGCCGGCTTCATGAAGGTGGCCAAGGCTATGATGGCACAAGGCATTGTCTGAGATATATGTCATTGCCATAGCATATAGAACTTTAAGGTGGGAAGCGGTACCGGTTGAGGGACTGCTTCCTTTTTTAATGTCTTATGCTTGAGTTTTGATTTTATTATAAGAATGCTTGAAATCTGACACAGTTTTGGCCTTTTCAATCTTTGTCGCTTTGAACGTAATTATTGAGTGGACCGATGATTACGGAGGTACGGCATGATGGATTCGTTTGCCGGTCATGTTGGAGGCGTGAAAAGGCCAGTCCAGTTTCTGCCGTACAACCGCACAGTCTCATTCTTCATGGAAGTGTTTGACCTGGAAATATAGAAAAATCCGCGAAATCCACGCCTAAACTCAAAAACTTAAGAACTCAAAACGATGAAGAAAGAAACCTGGAAGTTCATCTTGCAGACGCTCCTGAGCGTGCTGAGCATTGTCGCCACCGCTTTCGGCGTGTCCAGCTGCATCAGGTAGGAGGGGGCTTTTCTTACATTATTTAATGCATTTGCGCGGCTTTATGGATACTTATTCGTACTTTTGCGCGTCAATCAAATCAGATAGTGTAATGAACAAAGACTGGATAGAAGACATCAAGCGGGCCTGCCGGGTGATGCAGGAGGGTGGGGTCATCCTATACCCCACCGACACCATCTGGGGCCTGGGATGCGACGCCACCAACGAGGAGGCGGTGCGCCGCGTCTACGAGATAAAGCGCCGGACAGACAGCAAGGCCATGCTGGTGCTGGTGGACTCGGCGGTCAAGGTAGACTATTACGTGCAGGATGTGCCTTCCGTGGCTTGGGACCTGCTGGACGTGGCCGATAAGCCTCTGACCGTCATCTATAGCGGCGCGCGCCACCTGGCGCCCAACCTCTTGGCCGAGGATGGCAGTGTGGGCATCCGCGTCACGGCCGAGGAGTTTTCGCGGGCCTTGTGCTTCCGCTTCCGCAAGGCTGTCGTATCTACCTCTGCCAATGTCAGCGGGCAACCCTCGCCCCGCACTTTCGCAGAGATTAGCGAGGAGATTAAGAACGCTGTGGACTACATCGTCGAGGCACGCCGCACGGAAACAACGCCCGCCCGCCCCTCGTCTATCATCAAGCTGGGCAGCGGCGGCGAGGTCAAGATTATCCGGGAGTGAGCATGGAGAAAGTATCCTATATATTCAATAATGTGAGGAACTGGCTGCCCCGCCTCGTCCAATGGCGTGAACAGCACATCAAGGAACGCCGCTTCATCCTGATGCTGAGTTTCGTGGTAGGCATCGGCACTGCCTTGGCGGCCCTGTTGCTGAAGCAACTGATACACTGGATACAAATATTCCTGACCGACCACTTCGACACCACCGAGGCCAACTACCTCTACCTGGTCTATCCCGTGGTGGGCATTCTCCTGACGGGGCTCTTCGTGCGCTACGTGGTGAAGGACGACATCGGCCACGGCGTCACCAAGATACTCTATGCCATCTCGCGCCGTCAGGGGCGCATCAAGCCGCATAATACCTGGTCGTCCATCCTGGCCAGTTCCATCACCATCGGATTTGGCGGATCGGTAGGAGCCGAGGCCCCCATCGTGCTGACAGGCTCGGCCATCGGGTCCAATCTGGGCGGACTCTTCAAGATGGAACACCGCACGCTGATGCTTCTCGTGGGATGCGGCGCGGCAGGCGCGGTGGCCGGCATCTTCAAGGCTCCCATTGCAGGCCTGGTGTTCACGCTGGAGGTGCTGATGATAGACCTGACGATGACCTCGTTGCTGCCCTTGCTCATTTCGTCGGTCACTGCAGCCACGCTGTCCTACATCGTCACCGGGCAGGAAGCTTTGTTCCGCTTCCATCTCGACGAACCCTTTGCATTGGGGCGCATTCCCTACGTCATTCTTTTGGGCATCTTCTGCGGTCTGGTGTCGCTCTACTTCACGCGGGCCATGAGCCGGGTGGAAGGCGTGTTCGGCCGCCTGAAGACGCCGTGGAAAAAACTGTTGCTGGGCGGCTCCATGCTGAGCATCCTGATTTTCCTCTTTCCCCCGCTCTACGGCGAGGGGTATGACACGATAGAGCTGTTGCTGAACGGGGTGAGCGATGCCGAATGGAATA
Organism: Candidatus Bacteroides intestinavium; assembly: GCA_019118325.1. GTDB lineage: Bacteria > Bacteroidota > Bacteroidia > Bacteroidales > Bacteroidaceae > Bacteroides > Bacteroides intestinavium. The sequence continues at coordinate 61,876 of DWZE01000042.1, read as the reverse complement.
CGGTGATGAACAATTCCCTCTTCTACGGCCACGGCAACCTGCTGTTGTTCTACCTGATGCTCATCATCGTCTTCAAGGTCTTTGCCTCCAGCGCCACCAATGGCGGAGGCGGTTGCGGCGGTATCTTCGCGCCCTCGCTCTATCTGGGTTGCATCGCGGGATTCGTGTTCTCCCACTTCAGCAATGAATTTGACATGACGCCTTTTCTGCCCGAGAAGAACTTCGCGCTCATGGGCATGGCCGGCGTGATGAGCGGCGTGATGCACGCTCCCCTGACAGGTGTGTTTCTCATTGCCGAGCTGACCGGCGGCTATGACCTTTTTCTGCCGCTGATGATTGTCTCCGTCAGCTCCTACCTGACCATTATCGTTTTCGAGCCGCATAGCATCTACTCCATGCGCCTGGCCAAGAAGGGCGAGCTGCTGACGCACAATAAGGACAAATCCGTCCTGACCCTCATGAAGGTGGACGACGTGGTGGAGCGGGACTTCACGCCCGTCCGTCCGGACATGGACCTGGGCAACCTGGTGGGCATCATCGCCCATGCGCACCGCAATATCTTCCCCGTGGTCGATGCGGACAACCGCCTGCTGGGCATCATCCCCCTGGACGACATCCGCAATATCATGTTCCGCCAGGAGCTATACCACCGCTTCACGGTGGAGCGGCTCATGACCCTTCCTCCCGCCCGCCTGCATGACACGGACAGCATGGAACAGGTGATGCGCATCTTCGACGATACCCAGGCGTGGAACCTGCCCGTGGTCGATGCCGAAGGCCACTACCTGGGATTCGTCTCGAAATCCAAGGTGTTCAATGCCTATCGCGAGGTATTGGTACATTTCTCGGATGAGTAAGCGTGAGGGGAGGGAGAGTCATAAAGGAGTTAGAGGGGGGTATAATTAGAGGAGGTTAGAGGGAGTTATAAGGAGTTATAGGCCGATAGTTGGTCCGGCGATAACGTCAAAGGTATTGGCTTTTAACTCCCCAAGCGGAGCGATAACTCCTTCTAACTCCCTCTAACCCCTTTGAAATAGAAACCAAATAAATAAGCAGATGTTGATATTTAGTTTATATGATAAATAGCAGTTTAGTTTAGGCGCGGATTACGCGGATTTCACGGATATATTATTATTTATATAATCAATGGAATCAGCGTTTTATAATGAAAAAATCCGTGAAATCCGCGTAATCCGTGCCTAAAAACCTAACCGACAAATTATCATTTAATTCTTGCGATTTACTTATGTGTATGAAGAAAGAAGACTTGCGAATCGTCTATATGGGCACACCCGACTTTGCGGTGGAGTCCCTGCGCTGCCTGGTGGAGGGCGGCTACAACGTAGTGGGTGTCATCACCATGCCCGACAAACCTGCCGGACGCGGCCATCGGTTGCAGCAGTCGCCCGTCAAGCAATACGCCCTGGCACACGGCCTGCCCCTGTTGCAGCCCGAGAAGCTGAAGGATGAAGCCTTCCTCGCGCAGCTCCGCGCCTGGAGGGCCGACTTGCAGGTGGTCGTTGCCTTCCGGATGCTGCCCGAGGTGGTGTGGGCCATGCCCCGCCTGGGCACGTTCAACCTGCACGCCTCCCTTTTGCCCCAATACCGCGGTGCGGCGCCTATCAACTGGGCTGTCATCAACGGCGATACAGAGACCGGTGTCACTACTTTTTTCCTGAAGCACGAGATAGACACGGGCGAGGTCATCCGTCAAGAGCGCGTGCCTATTGCCGATACGGACGATGCGGGCACGGTGCACGACCGGCTGATGCAGTTGGGCGGCCGGGTAGTGGTGGAGACCGTGGATGCCATCCTGGCAGGGAGCGTGACTTCCATTCCTCAGGAGCAAATGCCTGCGGCCGAACCCTTGCGTCCTGCCCCCAAGATATTCAAGGATACCTGCCGCATCGACTGGGACCGGCCCCTCAAGCAGGTTTATGACTTTGTCCGGGGCCTGGCACCCTATCCGGCTGCCTGGACCGAGTTGCATCAGCCCGGTCAGGAACCTGTGGTGCTGAAGGTTTTCGAAGCCGAGAAACTGCCCGGCGCGCATGGCTTGCCTGTGGGGACGGTACTGACCGACGGCAAGACCTATCTACGCGTGGCTGTCAGGGATGGCCTCTTGGGCATCCGCTCCTTGCAGTTGCCCGGCAAGAAACGCCTTCACGTGGACGAACTGCTGCGTGGTTTCCGGATGGCCGAGCCTGCCCGCGTGGAGTGATTAGGAAGGAGTTAGAGGGAGTTAGAAGGAGTTACAGGGAGTTAGAGGCCAATAGTTGGTCCGGCGATGACGCGTAACAAAGTATCGGCCTCTAACTCCCCAAGCGAAGCGGTAACTCCCTCTGACTCCTTGAACGAAGTGATAACTCCTTCTGCCTCCCTTATCAACCCAAAACTTATCAACTTAAAAACTCAAAAACTCAAATGAAACCCATCATTTCCCCCTCCATCCTCTCCGCCAACTTCAGCGACCTGACTGGCGAGATGGACATGCTGAACCGTAGTGAGGCAGACTGGATTCACCTGGACATCATGGACGGTGTGTTCGTGCCCAACATTTCCTTTGGCTTTCCCGTCTTGAAGCACGTGGCCCGTCTGACCCGGAAGCCTCTGGACGTACATCTGATGATCGTACAGCCCGAGAAGTTCATCCCCGAGGTGAAAGCCTTGGGAGCGCACGTGATGAATGTGCATTACGAGGCCTGTCCCCATCTGCACCGCGTGGTGCAGCAGATTCGCGATGCCGGCATGCAACCGGCCGTCACCATCAATCCCGCCACACCTGTTTCCTTGCTGAAGGACATCGTGGGCGACCTCTACATGGTGCTGGTGATGGGGGTCAATCCCGGTTTCGGTGGACAGAAGTTCATTGAGCACACCGTGGACAAGGTGCGCGAACTTCGCGAACTGCTGACGCAGACCGGTTCAGAGGCCCTCATCGAGGTGGATGGCGGTGTCAATCTGGAGACCGGGGCCAGGCTGATTGAAGCCGGAGCCGACATCCTCGTGGTGGGTAATGCCGTCTTTTCGGCCACTGACCCCGTGAAGGCCATTTGGGCCTTGAAAAATCTCTGACCGTGTGGACAGAGGCGGTGGAGGCTCTGCGGCGGCAGCCTTTTCTGAGGCTGCTGTTGCCACTGGTGGCAGGGATTGTGTGGGGAGATGCCTTCCCGCACCCTTGCCCGTGGGGGTACTTCTGTGGAGCGGCTGCCCTGTGGCTGCTGGGGATGTATCTGTGCCATCGCCGCGGTTGGCCTGTGCTCTATGGGGGCGGGGCTTGTGTGGGATGGCTGTTGATTGGTTTTCAGCTGGCGGCCTGGCAGGGGGCGGCTGTCGTGCGCGACTATCCTCCGTCAGAGGTTGTTTGCCGGGTGCGTATCGCCGAGTCTCCGGAAGAGAAGGAGCGTAGCCGTCTCTGTCCGGCCCGCGTGCGGGGCGTCTATGCGGGCGATACCTTCCGGGCTGAAAGCCGTCCGCCCCTGTTCCTCCTGTATTTTCCCAAAGATTCTGCGTCCGCGCGTTTGCGCCGGGGCGATGAGTTGTTACTCTCCGCACGCCTGTCATTGCCGCGCAATCAGGGCAATCCCGATGAGTTCGACTACGGGCGCTACCTGCGCAGGCAGGGAGTGAGCGGGACGGCCTATGTGCCTGCGGGACATTGGCAGGTCGTGGGGCACGACTCCACGCGCACGCTCCGGCAGATGGCGTTGGACTATCGGGCGCAGGTGGTCGCTCTCTATCGCCGTCTGGGTTTCCGGGGCAATGAACTGACGGTGCTTTCCGCCCTGACCGTGGGCGATCAGGATAAGCTGGGCGAAGACATCGTAGAGACTTATTCCGTTTCCGGCGCCAGCCATGTGTTGTCGTTGTCGGGGTTGCACATCGGTTTTCTGTATGTCCTCCTTCTTTTTCTGCTTCGTCCGGTGTGGAGGCGGTGGCGCTGGACACACCTGCCGCTGATGTTTGCGGTCGTGCTGTTCTTGTGGGCATTTGCCTTCTTCACCGGCCTGGCCTCGCCCGTGGTGCGTTCGGTCACGATGTTCTCTCTCCTGGCCCTGGCATCCTTGCAGTCCGAGAAGTTGCTGACGCTCCATTCGTTGTTTGCCACAGCCTTCCTGATGCTGCTGGTCCGGCCGATGTGGCTGTTCGAGGTCAGTTTCCAACTATCTTTTCTCTCGTTGGCCGCCATTCTGTGTTTGCAGCCTCTGCTGTATCGCGCCTGGCAGCCCCGCAACCGCTTGTGCCGCTATGTGTGGGGCCTGATGACGGTGTCTGTGGCGGCCCAGGTGGGGACGGCGCCGCTCGTGTTGCTCTATTTCGGCCGTTTCTCCACCCATTTCCTGCTCAGCAACTTGTGGGTGGTTCCCCTGGCCTCGCTGATACTCTATGTCGCCGTATTGCTCCTGTTGCTGACGCCGCTGCCCGCCGTCCAGATGGGGGTGGCCCGGGCGTTGGACTGCTTGGTCTGGCTGCAGAACGAGGGCTTGCGGTGGGTGGAGCGTTTGCCTTATGCCTCGTTGGATGACATTTGGGTGGATGCGTGGGATGTGGTGTTGTTTTATCTTTTCCTGGGGCTGTCCTACGCTGTTTTTCGGCGTCCCACGCCCCGTCGGCTCCGTTGGATGCTGCTGTCTTTGTGCGTCATGGTGTCCTATCATGGCCTGGCCATGCTTCGCTCCTTGCCCGACAGAGGGCTTGCCTTCTATCACGTCAGCCGTGTCCCGGCTGTGCATTGCCTCTCCGGCGGGCGCGCATCCTGGCTGGTAGGGGCGGACACCCTGCCCGATGTGGAGCGCATGTCCCGTTCGCTGGCTCCCCATTGGCGGCGTCTGCGCCTGGATAGCCCCCGGCCGGTGGCAGACGGATATGCCGATGCCGCCTTGTCCGTGCGCGACGGCTTGTTGCACTACGGCGGTTGCCGTGTCTGCATCCTGCACGACGGCCGTTGGGCCGGCAAGCGGTCCGACATCCTCCTGCCTGTGGACTACCTCTATGTCTGCCGGGGTTACCGCGGCACCCTTGGCGACCTGGACCGCCTCTTCGACGTGCGCTACGTCGTGTTCGATGCCTCCTTCACCGGCTACTACCGCCGCCGCATGGAGGAAGAATGTCTCCGGCGGGGCATTCCCGTTCATGCCCTGGACAGGGAGGGGGCGTTGTGGGTGCCCCTGCCGTGATGTAATAACGTCATCCCGCCCGCACTGCCGACCCCATAGGGGTCGAACTATGCTTATCCGTTGCTGGCTCCCCGTAGGGGAACACCTGCGGCGGTTGCAGGGCTTCTTGTATTATTCCCTTCCTCCCGGCAAAGCCGGTATATCCCCGCCCTTATCCGCCGATATCCCCGCCCGTGTCCGTCGATATCTCCGTCCTCACTCCGCGATACCTCCGCCCTTCTTCCTTCGCTTTTCCTCTCTTTCTCCTCTCTTTCTGGTCTCTTTCTCCTCTCTTTTACCTCTCTTCCAACTTAAGTTCAATTCCTGTCCAATTCCTATCTTATATAGCCCGGCAAAACGTTTTCTTTCTCCGTTCCACCCCATCTGTCCATTTTTTGACTGCCGGTTCTCCCCTTTTCCCCTTCTATTTCCATCAGTTTCCCGACTAATCCACTCCTGAAAATAGTTCCGAAATTCATGAATCGTATAAACTACACTTCAACATCGACTTACAATATCTTGAGCGAAGCTAAATCCGTGCCTGAAAATATTCGGATTCCCAAACCTTTTTGTAATTTTGCACCTCAATCCCAAAGTCTGAAAACCATATGTTGAGCAAAATTATCAAACAAGCCCACATAGACCACTTTGCCAAATGGTTGGAGCGTGGTGAAAAATTTGTCATTGTGTCCCACATCTCGCCCGATGGGGATGCCATCGGTTCCTCCCTGGGCCTGTGGCATTTCCTTTGTTCGCAGGACAAGACGGCCAATGTCATCGTTCCCAATGCCTTTCCCGATTTCTTGAAATGGATGCCGGGCAGCAAGGATATACTGCAGTATGACAAGTACAAGGATTTTGCCGACCGCCTCATTGCCGAGGCTGACGTCATCTGTTGCCTGGACTTCAATGCCATTCATCGCATTGATGCGATGGGAGAGGCCGTATTGGCTTCGCCTGCCCGCAAGTTGCTCGTGGACCACCACCTGGATCCGGAGGATTTCGCGCAAATCATCATCTCACACCCGGAAATTTCTTCCACCTCCGAATTGGTGTTCCGCCTCATTTGCCGGATGGGTTACTTCGACGACATCAGCAAGGAGGCAGCCGAATGTATCTATACGGGCATGATGACCGATACGGGCGGCTTCACCTATAACTCGAACAACCGCGAGATTTATTTCATCATCAGCGAACTGCTCACCAAGGGCATTGATAAGGATGCCATCTATCGCAAGGTGTTCAATACCTATTCCGAGAGCCGCCTGCGCCTGATGGGCTATGTCCTCAGCCAGATGCGTGTCTATACGGATTGCAATGCGGCTCTCATCTCGTTGACCAAGAAGGAGCAGCGGCGTTTCAACTATATCCGGGGCGATAGTGAGGGATTCGTCAACATCCCGTTGAGCATCAAGAACGTGGTGCTGTCCTGCTTCCTGCGTGAGGATACGGAGAAACCTATGATAAAGATTTCGCTCCGTTCGGTGGGTACCTTCCCCTGCAACCAGTTGGCGGCCGAGTTTTTCAACGGCGGCGGTCATCTTAATGCTTCAGGCGGTGAATTCTACGGGACGATGGAGGAGGCTCGGGAGCTCTTTGAGGCTGCCTTGGCGCAGTATAAGCCCCTTCTCCTCGAAACAAAATCGTAAAAACCCCTGCGGGAAAGGTTAAAAGATACGAACATTAGCTTCAAATCCATCTACGTTTCCCCGAAATCAGATACTTTTGTCACATAATTCATAGAGATAGATAATGAAGAAACTTACCTTATTTATTCTGACGTTGATGGCACTTTGCGTGGGTTTCCAGGCGTGTGACGATACGATGACCTATGCCGAAATGAAAGAAAGAGAAGACGATGCCATCAATGCCTTTATTCGGGACAGTAATATTGTGGTGATCTCGCAGAGCGAATTCTACGCGCAGGATTCCACGACGGATGTCAGCCGTAACGAATATGTGCAGCTGGCCAGTGGTGTCTATATGCAAATCATAGACAAGGGCATTGAGGGCGATACGGTAAAGAACAACGATGAGATTATGGTACGCTTTTCGGAATATAACATCCTGGACAACTATTTGAATTATTCCAATATAACGATGCCCTCCATGCTGGAAGGGTTCCGGTATACGGTCTCTTCCACCTCCATAGCCGGCATTTTCCTGACCGATGCCAGCACGGGCTATGCCGCCTATTATCCCTCGTATGTACTGGGGGGGAGCACGGCTGTCCCTGCCGGTTGGCTGGTGCCGTGGGACTATATTTACAACCGGGCGCACGTCAAGCTGATTGTCCCCTCGGATATGGGTACCAGCACGGCCATAAGTTCGGTGGTGCCGTATTATTATGATATACGGTATCAGATATATTGAGTGGGAATCGAAGCCTTGCAAGAGTGAAAGAGAGTTAGAAGGAGTTATCGCTTCGCTTGGTGGGGAGTTAAAGGCCAATACCTTTCGTCTCTTCTTGCCGAATCGACTATTGCCCTCTGACTTCCTCTGGTTCCTTGGGACTTCCTCCTCTACTTAACCTTAAAAACAACTTATTTTTAACTAAATACGACAGACATGACACTAATTAAATCCATATCCGGCATCCGCGGTACTATCGGCGGAAAGGCCGGTGAAGGGCTGAACCCGTTGGATATCGTGAAGTTCACATCGGCTTATGCGACCTTGATTCGCAAGACGTGTACAGTGAAGAGTAATAAAATTGTGGTAGGTCGTGACGCCCGCCTTTCCGGAGAAATGGTGAAGGACGTGGTGGTCGGTACCCTGATGGGTATGGGCTGGGATGTGGTGGACATCGACTTTGCCTCCACTCCTACTACCGAACTGGCCGTGACCATGGAAGGCGCCAGCGGCGGCATCATCCTGACCGCTTCGCATAACCCCAAGCAGTGGAACGCCTTGAAGCTGCTGAACGAGAAGGGTGAGTTCCTCAACAAGGAGGAAGGCAACGAAGTGTTGCGCATTGCGGAGGCCGAAGCCTTTGAGTATGCAGAGGTGGACAAACTGGGCACGTACCGCAAGGACTTGACTTATAACCAAAAGCATATTGATAGTGTCCTGGCCCTTGACCTGGTGGACGTGGAGGCTATCCGTAAGGCGGATTTCCACGTGGCTATTGATTGCGTCAATTCGGTAGGGGGAATTATCCTGCCCGAACTGTTGCAGAGATTGGGGGTTCAGCACGTAGAAAAACTGTACTGTGAGCCTACCGGCAACTTCCAGCATAATCCCGAACCCCTGGAGCGTAACCTGGGCGACATTATGAGCCTGATGGCAAAGGGAGGGAATGACGTGGCTTTTGTCGTAGACCCGGATGTGGACCGTCTGGCAATCATTTGCGAGGACGGACGCATGTATGGCGAGGAGTATACGCTGGTCAGCGTAGCAGACTATGTACTGAAACACACGCCCGGCACAACGGTTTCCAACCTCAGTTCCACGCGTGCCCTGCGTGATGTGACGGCCCGCTATGGACAGTCCTATTACGCTTCTGCCGTGGGCGAGGTGAACGTGACGACCAAGATGAAGGAAGTGGGTGCCGTCATCGGCGGTGAAGGAAACGGTGGTGTCATCTATCCTGCCAGCCATTATGGCCGTGACGCCTTGGTGGGCATTGCTCTCTTCCTGAGCCACCTGGCACACGAGGGAAAGAAAGTGAGTGAACTGCGTGCCACCTATCCTGCCTACTTCATGGCCAAGAACCGGGTGGACCTGACGCCCGATACCAATGTGGATGCCATCCTGGCTAAGGTGAAGGAACTCTATAAGGACGAGCAGATAACTGATATCGACGGCGTGAAGATAGACTTCCCCGATAAATGGGTGCACCTGCGCAAGAGTAATACCGAGCCTATCATCCGTGTCTACAGCGAGGCACATACCCCGGAAGAGGCTGAGGAAATCGGCCGCCAGGTGATGAAGGTCATCGAGGAACTGGCGCGGTAGTTCTTTTTTAGAAGGAGTGAGAGGGAGTTAAAGGGAGTTATCGCTTCGCTTGGGGAGTTAAAGGCCAATACCTTTCCGTCTATTTCCGACGGACCAACTATCGGCCTCTAACTCCTTCTAACTCCCTCTAACTACTTCTAACTCCCTCTCACTCCTTCCAAATCATTGCAGCGCCTTCAGTATATTCCTCATTGCCTGCAACATACCTTCTTGATTTTCTTTCTTCAGAAATTCCTGCACCCGCTGAAGGTCGTCCATGGTAATGGGATGCTTGCATAGCTGGTTGTATTTCTGGAAGTTCTCCTTGTCTTTCAGCAGCAGGCATACCGTGGCCAGCTTTTCGTTGATTTCGTAGAAGTCCGGGTTGATTTGCCTGACGTTCTCGAAGGCTTTCCGCCCTTGTTCCAGGCCGCCTTGTTCCAGACAGGCCATGCCGATTTCATGCCAGGTGTAGGCGGTGGGGGCAAGCTGCAGGGCCATTGCCCAGCACCGCTCGCATTTGCCGTAGTTCTTTTCTTCCAGATACATTTTCCCTTCTATCAGGTAGGTTTCCGGGTCTTCGGGATTTTCCTCGTGGGCCAGCTTCCAATATTGGTTGGCCTTTCTCTTTTGGCCCATCTTGCGGAGGCATAAGCCTGCATTGGCATAGAGCATGGAGAGCGTGATGACCGTGTCGTCGTCCTCATAGTTGTCGATGGCATCTTGCAGGTGCGCATAGGCTTGTGCCCATTTCTCTTCGGCCATGTAGCCCAGGCCGATGAATGTGGCGACGAAGCTGGCTGACACCACGCCCAGTTCCTGGGCTTTCCGGAAGTTCTCCAAGGCCTTTGCGTCGTTCTGCAGGTAGAAGAAGGCATGGCCTTTCATCATATAGGCGTCCGGGAAATCCTCGTCCGCCAGGTTGGCGTAGTCGCAGGATTCGATGGCTTTGTCATACATCTGCTTGTCGAAATAGCAACGGGCCAGGCCATACCAGTAGGAAGAGGAGTAGGGGTTCAGGTCAATCAGCCGGTTGTAGATTTCCATGGCTTCGTCCAGCCTCCCCAGGCCGTAATAGGAGTCGGCCACGATGCACATGAAGGGTTCGTCGTCCTCGTATTTGCCAATGCCGGGCTCCAGCCATTTCAACGCTTCCTCGGGGTGATGGGTGTTGACGTACATGTAGGCCACGCTGACCATCGTGTCCACGCTTTCCTTGTCGCTGATGGTGCTGAGCATTTGCTTGGCCTGTATATCCTTGCCTTGGAGGATGTATATCTGTGCTTGGATAATCTTGGTTTCAGTGGATTTCGCGTTCAGGTCGTCGACGATTTCCTGGGCGCTGTCGGTGTCATGGTAGTCCAGGAAGAGGTAGGCTTTCTCCGTCAGCAATGCAAAGCTGGCCGGGTGCAGCTTCAGGCCGTATTCCACGACCTCCATGGCCATGTCCGGCTGTTGCCGCACTTCATACCAGTCGGCCAGGTCGGCCAGGTCGTCCGCGTCCATGTAGACGTTCCGGTTCTCGGCTTTGGCGTTCTCGTATTGTTCGGCCAGTTCGGCCAGTTCTCTGTCTCTTCCCGATAGCAGGTTTTTTTTGTTCATAGAGGTTCTGTTTATGCTTAACGGCTACAAATATAGAGAAAAGAAATCGGAACTGTTCTTATCTTATGTAAAAAAATGGAGCCAGGCTGGATGGGGTTCGTGCCACTGCCGGCTGCGCTGGTGTCGTTGCCGATATGTTTCTGGCATATGCATCGTAGAGACAGGGGAATAATTAATAATAAATAACCATACGACCCGTTGGCGGAATTATGACCACAATATGCACTTTATCTGTCAGTCCCTTGTGCGGCTTTGCGGGTAGATATCTCCGCTTTTGTCCGCAGATATCTCCGTCCTTGTCCGCAGATATCTTCGCCCTGACCCGGAGATATCCCCGCTCGTAGGCTTTCATGCCACAATTAATTCCGCCAACGGGTCAATACGGTAATTTTGTCAACTTTCGTTCACTGTTGGACGGGTGACACGTCCAGGGGGGGACAACAAATTAGTCCAAGGCGGGACGTACGAATTGTCCACCTTGGACTAACAGTTAACCTTCCTGGTCGTTTTTTTATTTATTTATCTTTCCCCACGTGTCCTTCAGGCCGACGGTGCGGTTGAACACCATCTTGTCCGGCGTGGAGTCCTTGTCCACGTTGAAGTAGCCGATGCGCTGGAACTGGAGGTAGGTCAGCGGCTTCATGCCTTGGGCAAACTTCTCGATGTAGCAGTGCGGCAGGACGTGCAGCGAGTCCGGATTGATGATTTCCTTCATGGCCGTCAGGGCGTCGCATTGCTTCTCCTCGCGGATGGCTGCCAGGGTGTCGCGCGGGTTCTCTACCTTCCACAGGCGGTCGTAGAGGCGCACTTCGGCCTCTAGGCAGTGCGCGCAGCTCACCCAGTGCAGCGTGCCTTTCACCTTGCGGCTGGCGCCGGGCATGCCGCTCTTGCTGTCGGGGTCGTACTCGGCGTAGACTTCCACCACGTGGCCGGCCTCGTCCTTTTTGCAGCCCGTGCACCGGACGATGTAGGCGTTCTTCAGTCGCACTTCCTGGCCGGGGGTCATGCGGAAGTATTTCTTGGGCGCCACTTCCATGAAGTCGTCGCGCTCCATCCACAACTCGCGGCTGAATTCGATGAGGTGCGTGCCTTCTTCGGGGCGTTCGGGGTTGTTGACGGCTTCCAGTTCCTCCACCTGTCCCTCGGGATAGTTGGTGATGACGAGGCGGACGGGGTCGAGCACGGCGGAGACGCGGGTGGCGCGTTCGTTGAGGTCTTCGCGCACGGCGCTCTCCAGCAGTGCGAACTCGTTGAGGGCGTCATACGTGGTGTAGCCGATCTTGTCGATGAACTTGTGGATGGATTCGGGCGAATAACCGCGGCGGCGGAAGCCGCAGATGGTCGGCATGCGGGGGTCGTCCCAGCCGCTGACGAGGCCTTCCTTGACGAGGGTGAGCAGGTTGCGCTTGCTCATCAGCGTGTAGCTCAGGTTCAACTTGTTGAACTCGTACTGGCGCGGACGGTGGTCGTTCAGGTCGTTGCCTTCCTTCAGCCAGTCGATGAAGAGGTCGTAGAGCGGGCGGTGTACGACGAACTCCAGCGTGCAGAGCGAGTGGGTCACGCCTTCGAAGAAGTCGCTTTGCCCGTGGGCGAAGTCATACATCGGGTAGGCTTTCCACTTCGTGCCCGTACGGTGGTGCGGATGCTTCACGATGCGGTAGATGATGGGGTCGCGGAAGTGCATGTTCGGGTTGGCCATGTCAATCTTGGCGCGGAGCACCATGGCGCCTTCTTCAATCTCGCCCGTGTTCATCTTCCGGAAAAGCTCCAGGCTCTCCTCGATGGGGCGGTTGCGGTAGGGGCTTTCCGTGCCCGGCTGGGTGGGCGTGCCTTTCTGGGCGGCAATCTGTTCGGAAGTCTGCTCGTCCACGTAGGCTTTGCCTTCCTGGATGAGGCGGATGGCGAAGTCCCACAGTTGCTGGAAGTAGTCCGAAGCATAGTATTCGTGCCCCCACTGGTATCCCAGCCAGCGGATGTCTTCCTTGATGGCCTCGACGTATTCCACGTCCTCCTTCGTCGGGTTGGTGTCGTCGAAGCGCAGGTTGCACACGCCTCCGTGGGCGGCCGCGATGCCGAAGTCCAGGCAAATGGCCTTGGCGTGGCCGATGTGCAGGTAGCCGTTGGGTTCGGGCGGGAAGCGGGTCTGTACCCTGCCGTCGTTCTTGCCCTCCTGCAGGTCGTTCTCTACTATCTGTTCGATGAAGTTCAAGCTCTTCTTTTCGCTTGTCGTCTCTTCGGTTTTCATTTCTGCCATAACGCTGTTCTTTACGTATTTTGGCACAAAAGTACGACTATTTTCTTGGAAATCGTTACTTCACCGGTATATATCCGCTTTTTTTGATGATTTCCTGTCCTTCGTCCGAGAGGATGAAGCGCATGAGCGGAGCTACCCGGGCCGAGTCCTGTGCATTATAATAATAGTATAGGGGGCGCACGATGGGGTAGGACTTGTCGATGGCGTTCTCCAGCGAAGGCTCTGCGAAGTGCTGTCCGTCGTAAGAGATGGCGAGCGTCTTGATGCGGTGGGACACGTAAGCCAGGCCCACGTAGCCGATGGCGCCCCGGGTCTGGCTGACCGACTGGATGATGGCGCCCGTGGCAGGCATGGAGAGGCTGCCGGCCATGTAGTTTTTGTTCTTCAATACGCTTTCCTTGAAGAACTCGTAGGTACCGGAAGAGGTCTCGCGGGAGTAGACCACAATCTTGCGGTCTTCGCCGCCCACTTCTTTCCAGTTGGTGATTTTACCGCGGAAGATGCCCTCCAGCTGTTCGCGGGTCAACCGGCTTACGGGGTTGGAGGGATGCACCACTACGGCCAGGGCGTCATAGGCAATGATGGCTTCCGTGAGGTCTTCGCCAAGCTTTTTGGCCTTCATTGTTTCGCCGAACTTGATGCTTCGCGAAGCCATGGCGATGTCCGTGGTCTTGTCCAGCAAGGCGGAGATGCCTACGCCGCTACCGCCTCCGGTGACGGTGACGCGCGCGTTGGGGTCCAGCGCCATGAAGCGTTCAGCCGTCTGTTGGGCGATGGGGAGTACCGTGTCGCTGCCCTTGATGCGTTGGGCTTGTACGTGACTGCAGAGGGTTGTCAGCAGGAGTCCGATGAGCAAGATAATGTTTTTTTTCATCATGTGCTTAGTTCAATTGGTTTTCCGGGTGCAAAGTAAAGGAATGGATATTACATTGTCTTTACAAATCCTCCGGTGGAAGCGAATGTAACATAATTGTAACAGAAATGAAATACTTCTTTCAAGCGTTAGACACACTCCTTTAACATCTATCCTCTTTCTTTGCACGCGGAAAACAATAACCGACTTATTGATATATGAGAAATGTATTGGAAAAGATTGTCGCAGGGATACTGACATGTAGCGGCTTTGTGACGAGTTTGACGATTGTGCTCATCGTCCTCTTCCTCTTCTCGGAGGCTTTGGGCCTGTTCGGGAGCAAGGTTATCGAAGAGGGATACGTATTGGCACTGAACAAGGAAAACGTGGTGGATGAACTTTCTCCCCGGGAAATCAAGGACATCTTCGACGAAGAAATCACCAACTGGAAGGAGGTGGGGGGCGAAGACCGGCCCATCAAGCTGTTCCGTCTGGAGGACGTGACCACCTACTTCACCGACGAGCAGCTGGGCGCGGCCTACGAGAATGCCGGCACCTGCATCACTTCGCTGGTGGAGCGTACGCCGGGCATCATCGCCTTTGTGCCCGGCCAGTTCATCGTGCAGCCCGATTCTGTCCATCTGGTGAAGGACAACACGATTTCCGTGAAGGACGTGTTTGCCGGGGCCGAGTGGTTTCCCACGGCTACGCCTGCTCCCCAGTTCGGCTTCCTGCCCTTGGTGACGGGCACGTTGTGGGTCAGCTTCTTCGCCATCCTGATAGCCCTGCCCTTTGGCTTGGCTGTGGCCATCTACATGTCCGAGGTGGCCAATCACCGGGTGAGGAACATGCTGAAGCCGGTCATCGAATTGTTGAGCGGCATCCCCTCGGTGGTCTACGGCTTCTTCGGCCTCATCGTCATTGTGCCTTTCCTGCAGGAGTTCTTCAACCTGCCGGTGGGCGAGAGTGGCCTGGCGGGTGCGCTGGTGCTGGCCATCATGGCCCTGCCCACCATCATCACCGTCACCGAGGACGCCATGCGCAACTGCCCCCGTGCCATGCGCGAAGCCAGCCTGGCCCTGGGCGCCACGCATTGGCAGACTATATATAAGGTAGTCATCCCGTATTCCATCTCCGGCATCACCTCCGGCGTGGTGCTGGGCATCGGCCGTGCGGTGGGCGAGACGATGGCCGTGCTGATGGTGACGGGCAACGCCGCCGTCATCCCGCACAGCATCCTCGAGCCTCTGCGCACCATCCCCGCCACCATCGCCGCGGAACTGGGCGAGGCGCCGGCCGGCGGCGCGCACTATGGCGCCCTGTTCATGCTGGGCGTGGTGCTCTTCTTCATCAGTTTGTTAATCAACTTCACGGTAGAGGCCGTGTCTAATAAGCAGAGATAACTTATGGCAACAAGAAAACGTCTTACGCAGAAAATCGCATTCGGCCTGTTCCGTCTGTTGAGTTTGGGAGTGGTGGTGATACTTTTCGCCATCCTGGGATTCATCATCGTCAAGGGCATCGGTGTCATCGACTGGGACTTCCTGACCACGGCCCCCGAGGACGGCATGACCGCCGGCGGCATCTGGCCCGCCATCGTCGGCACGTTCTGGCTGATGGTAGGCAGCGCCCTGTTCGCTTTCCCGGTGGGCGTGATGAGCGGTATCTATATGAACGAGTATGCCCCGAAGGGCTGGATTGTCCGCTTCATCCGGGTGATGACCAACAACCTGAGCGGCATTCCTTCCATCGTGTTCGGCCTGTTTGGCATGTCCCTGTTTGTCAACTACCTGGGTTTCGGTGACAGTATCCTGGCCGGTTCGCTCACGCTGGGCCTGCTGGCCTTGCCCCTTGTCATCCGCACGACCGAGGAGGCGCTGAAGGCCATCCCCGACAGCATGCGCGAGGGCAGCCGTGCGTTGGGTGCCACGAAGCTCCAGACCATCTGGCACGTCATCCTGCCCATGGGTATGCCCAATATCATCACAGGTCTGATTCTGGCCTTGGGCCGTGTGTCGGGCGAGACGGCGCCCATCCTCTTCACCTGCGCCGCCTACTTCCTGCCCCAGCTTCCCGGCAGCATCTTCGACCAGTGCATGGCCTTGCCCTATCACCTGTACGTCATATCCACCAGCGGCACGGACCTGGATGCACAACTTCCCATCGCATACGGGACGGCTTTGGTATTGATTATTATCATTCTTTTCGTAAATTTGCTGGCAAATGCCCTGCGCAAGCATTTTGAAAAGAAAATCAAGACGAACTGATGAGAAAAACCGAGCGGTTCGCTCGAGCCTGCCCGCGGGGTCCGCTCATAAAACCTATTGTGAAACATTAATACTACAGATAAGATGAACAAAATCGAAACGCGCGATGTCAACTTCTGGTACGGCAACTTCCACGCCTTGAAGGGCATCAGCATGGACATTGAAGAAAAGTCGGTGGTGGCCTTCATCGGCCCGTCGGGATGCGGAAAGTCCACCTTCCTGCGTCTGCTCAACCGCATGAACGACCTTATCCCCGAAACCCGTCTGGAGGGCCGGATACTCATTGACGGGCAAGACATCTACGCCAAGGGTGTGCAGGTGGACGAGTTGCGCAAGAATGTCGGCATGGTCTTCCAGCGCCCCAACCCCTTTCCGAAGAGCATCTTCGAGAACGTGGCCTACGGTCTCCGTGTCAATGGCGTGAAGGACGAGAACTTCATCCGCCAGCGGGTGGAGGAGACCCTGAAGGGTGCCGCCTTGTGGAACGAGGTGAAGGACAAGCTGAAGGTTTCGGCCTATGCCCTCTCCGGCGGCCAGCAGCAGCGCCTGTGCATAGCCCGCGCCATGGCCGTGTCGCCTTCCGTCCTGTTGATGGACGAACCGGCCTCGGCTCTCGACCCCATCTCGACGGCCAAGGTGGAGGAACTCATCCATGAGTTGAAGAAAGACTATACCATCGTCATCGTCACCCACAACATGCAGCAGGCGGCCCGCGTCAGCGACCGCACCGCCTTCTTCTATATGGGCAACATGGTGGAAATCGGCGACACGAAGGATATCTTCACGAACCCGACGAAGATGGAGACCCAGAATTACATTACGGGACGATTCGGGTAAACAGGAATTTAGTTTAGGCGCGGATTACACGGATGGACGCGGATTTATTATTTGTATAATCAATGGAATCCAGCGTTTTACAGTGAAAAGATTATCCGTGAAATCCGCGTAATCCGCGCCAAAAAACGCTGATAAATTATCATTTAACCAACTTAAAACCCACAATAATATGGTGAAATTCATAGAATCAGAACTCGTCTTGCTGAAGAAAGAAGTGGACGAGATGTGGACCTTGGTCTACAACCAGTTGGAACGTGCCGCCGACGCCGTGCTCACTTCCGACCGTGAACTGGCCCAACAAGTATGTGTATGCGAACGTCGTGTCAATGCCTTCGAGCTGAAAATAGACAGCGATGTGGAAGACATCATCGCCCTCTACAATCCCGTGGCCATCGACCTGCGTTTCGTGTTGGCCATGCTGAAGATCAACAACGACCTGGAGCGTCTGGGTGACTTTGCCGAAGGGATTTCCCGTTTTGCCTTGAACACGGTGGAGCCTGTCATGGACGCCGACCTGATGGAGAAGTTGCGCCTGAAAGAGATGATAGCCCAAGTGTTGTCCATGCTCGAACTGGCCAAGCGCGCCCTCCAGGAGGAAAGCCAGGAACTGGCCATTTCCGTTTTTGCCAAGGACAACCTCGTGGACGAAATCAACGCCAATGCTCCGGCCATCCTGACCGAATACATCGGCCAGCATCCTGACAGTGCCCTCTATTGTCTGGAGTTGCTCAGTGTGTTCCGCAAGTTGGAACGCTCTGGCGACCACATCACTAACATTGCCGAAGAAATCGTCTTCTTCATCGATGCCAAGGTGCTGAAGCATAGCGGACGGACGGACGAAGGCTATCCCAAAGAATAAAAATGCTTCGGTGAGGATATATTTTCAGGAGTAATTTGCGTGAAGCAGAGATTTTTGAATGTATCTTTGTTTTAGAAAAACTTTGCAAATGTAGAAAAGCCCTTTGATGTGATAACAAACCCAAATGTTTTTGCGGAAATGTGTTATAGGACATGTTTTTTTATTTGGTTGGTGCCCTTAAAAAGGCCTACATTTGCACCGTTATCCTGAAAACAATCTTTTTACCTTAAAAAAAAACTAATACCTATTGAGAACTGAAAACGGAGGCTTTGTGAAAAGCTTCCGTTTTTTGTTATATATTTGCAGCGATTAAATGAAGTGATAAAACCTATAGAAGCATGAACAAACATCTTACCAACAAACTATTGGCCTTATTGTTGCTGTTCTGCCTGGCAGCCTGCAGCAACGACGAAGAAACCCCTTGGGAGGAGCCTCCCGCAGAAACAGGCCACCTGACCAGGGTGATTGCGGAAGCCAGCTTCGAGCGGGAAGAACTGGCAGCAATGGTGGTAGACTTTGTGGCCGGTCAAGGCATCAGCTTGCCTATGGACTTTGTCACCCTGTTGATGTGCGATGTGAATGTGGCTGCCATTGAATATAGCACCACAGGCGTGGATGGGAACCCGATTACCGCATCGGGAGTCATAGCCATGCCCCAAGGGACCACCTCCTACGACCATCTGGTCAGCATCCAACATGGGACGCTCAACATGGAAGAAGCTCCGTCGAAGCAACTCTTCTACTACGAAATGCTGCCGGTCATCCGCGGACATGTCATCGTCATGGCCGATTATATCGGATATGGCTCCAGCCAGACCCCTGACCGCCAGCACCCGTATCTGCATAACCAACTGACCGGCACCGCCTGCGCCGACATGATTGAAGCAGCACGCGAATATCTGCAACAGAAATCGCTGGCAGAAACAAGCGATGCCATTGAATTGATGGGATACTCGCAAGGCGGACAAGCGTCCATGGCCACCTTGCTCGAACTGGAAAGACGGGGATGGGCTGGGAGCGTCCGGGCAGTATATGCCGGTGGAGGTCCTTATGACTTGGAAAGCATCCTGCAAACCTTCTTGTCTTACCAAGATAATCCCCTGCCCTACGCATGTACCGGCTATGCCCCCTATCTGATTCGCGGCATGGTATATGGAGAGCAGTTGAGTGTCAGCGATGAAAACCTGTACGCTCCGGAAGTCATTGAGAACGGCCTGAATGAAATGTTCTCTACGCGGCCGCTTTCCGAATGGCACGAAGCATTGGGTTCCTACATCACCCAAGTGGTACATCCGGATTTCTTTGCCGCGCCTGCATTCAATGGAAATGCCGATGTCGTCGCCGTCATCGAGGCACTGCGGAAAAATTCACTTATCAACTCATCCCTTCCATCGCAAGTGCCAGTCTACTTGTACCACTCTCCACAAGATGATTTTGTGCCTTACTCCAATGCGGTGAATGCACATAACCTTTGGAGTTCGTCCACCCTGACCGACTTGTCCATGTCCGGCCATGTCTTGGGAGGCATTGAATTCATGTTGCGCTACATGGGATTGTGGGCGCTTGTAGGTCCCATGCTCGGTATGGGCTAATGCAGGAGTTTTTAAGGATGCCGACGCGAAATACGGAGGTTTTTCTTACCTTTGCCCCGAGTTTAAAACCAATGCTTATGTTTTCCGGAATAGTAGAAGAATGCGCCACGCTGGTGGCGATGGTCAAGGACCAAGAGAATGTGCACTTCACGTTCAAGTGCTCTTTTGTGGATGAATTGAAGATAGACCAAAGCGTGTCCCACAACGGCGTCTGCCTGACGGTGGTAAGCCTCACGGACGACACCTACACGGTGACGGCCATGAAGGAGACGCTGGACCGCTCCAACCTGGGCCTGCTGCAGGTGGACGACGAGGTGAACGTGGAGCGTAGCATGCTGATGAACGGCCGTCTAGACGGACACATCGTGCAGGGCCACGTGGACCAGACCGCTACATGCACGGCGGTGGAGGATGCCGAGGGAAGCTATTACTTCACCTTCCGCTATGCCTTCGACAAGGAGATGGCCAAGCGCGGCTACATCACCGTGGACAAGGGTTCCGTCACCGTCAACGGCGTCAGCCTGACCGTCTGCAACCCGACGGACGACACGTTCCAAGTGGCCATCATCCCTTATACCTTCGAGCACACCAATTTCCACGCCATCCGGGTGGGGAGCGTGGTGAACATCGAGTTCGACATCATCGGGAAGTATATCAGCAGGATGATACAGTATCGGTAAATGATGATTTGGTTTAGGCGCGGATTACGCGGATTTCACGGATTAAGTTTTATCATGGAATTATGAATATCAATGGTCTTGCAAATGATATATCCGTGAAATCCGCGTAATCCGCGCCTAAATAATATCTATTCCTCTTTGTGATTGATGCAAATCCCCTTCAGGTACCATTCGTACAGCCGGTGGATGCCCTCGTCAATCTCTATCTTGTGATGCCAGCCCAGTGCGTGCAGCTTACTGACGTCTGTCAGCTTGCGCAGGGTGCCGTCCGGCTTCGAGGCATCCCAACGCAGTTCCCCTTTGAATCCGATTTCCCGCATGATTTTCCCGGCCACCTCGCGGATGCTGAGCTCCTTGCCCGTGCCCACGTTGATGTGGCAGTTGCGGATTTCCCTGCCGCCCGGCGTGTAGGTGTCCTTGAAGTCCACATTTAATAATACGTGTACGCTGGCATCGGCCATCTCCTCGCTCCAAAGGAATTCGCGCAGGGGCGTTCCTGTCCCCCAGAGGGTCACAGCTTCCGGAGTGATGCCGAACTTGGCCAGCTTCTCCAAGATTTCCTGCTGGGTGCTGTTGCCGGTCACGCCTTCCACGGGGCGAAGATCCAAGTCCTTGCGCACGGCATCCCAGTCGCCCTCGTTCAGGCATTTGGCCAGGTGGATTTTGCGTATCATGGCGGGCAGTACATGGCTGTTCTCCAGGTGGAAGTTGTCGTTGGGACCATAAAGATTGGTGGGCATGACGGCGATGTAGTTGGTGCCGTATTGCAGGTTGAAGCTCTCGCACATCTTCAGGCCGGCTATCTTGGCGATGGCATACGGCTCGTTGGTGTATTCCAAGGGAGACGTCAGCAGGCAGTCTTCCTTCATGGGCTGGGGAGCCTCACGCGGGTAGATGCAGGTGCTGCCCAGGAAGAGCAGTTTCTGCACGTCGTGGCGGAAACTCTCGCCAATCACGTTCTGTTGTATCTGCAGGTTCTGGTAGATGAAGTCTGCCCGATAGTGCAGGTTGGCCAGGATGCCTCCCACGTGGGCGGCGGCCAGTACCACGGCTTCAGGTTGTTCTTCATCGAAGAATTGGCGGACGGCCACGGGGTCCAGTAAGTCCAATTCCCGGTGGCTTCTGCCCACCAGGTTTGTATATCCTCTACGCAAGAGGTTGTTCCAAATGGCCGAACCTACCAGTCCGTGATGTCCGGCCACATAGATTTTTGCTGATTTGCCTAACATAGTGAAATAGGTGATGAATCCGGTTATTCAAAAGTTCTTCTTTGTTTCAGTCAAAGTTCCTCTTTGGCTCAGTCAAAGTCCCTCTTTGGCTCGCTCAAGTCCCTTTTGAGAGGTCTAAAGTCCCTCTTAACGGGCCTCATCCTGCAGGGCAGTGGCGCGCACCCGGCTGAGGGTTTCCGGAGTCATGAGCAGGTAGGAGGCTATGTGCGCCAAGGGGGCGCGCTGGACGACTTCGGGCTGGTCGGCCATCAGCCTCAGATAGCGTTCGCGGGCTGTTTCGAAGCGCCAGGAATCTGCTTTTTTCTGCGAAAGGATGAGGCTGAATTCCAGCATCTTCCTATAGAACATGTTGATTTCCCAGGATTCCTTCGACAACTTCAGGAACTGGTCGGCCGGAATCATATAAAGCGTGCCGGCCTCCAAGGCTTCGATCATCAGGCGGGTGGGCTGTTGGAGCAGGATGCTCTCAATGCAGATGACGACGTCGCTCTCAAGGGAGAAATGTTCGGTGACGTCTTTCCCGTTCTTATAATAGAATTGGCGGACCATGCCTTTGCCTACGATGACGAAATGGCGGCTGACTTGTCCTTCCTTGAGGAGGAGTTCTCCTTTTTCCATCTCCCGGCGTGTGATGATGGTACATAACAAATCCCGGCTTTCGGTGCTCATCTCCGGGAATCGTTGGTTGACGGTCTCATTGATAATCTTCTTTAATAATGTGTCCATACGTTTGCATGATAATCTGTGCAAAGGTAGTCTTTTTGCTGATTTCCACCGCATTTCCCGGCATAAAAAGGAAAAGTTGAAAAAAATATGGGCGAAATGTTTGCAGGTATCAAAACTTTGCCTACCTTTGCACCGCATTTGAAACAATGCTGGTCACAAAGGAAGTGTGGGTGAGTGGCTGAAACCACCAGTTTGCTAAACTGACGTACGGGTATTTCCGTACCGGGGGTTCGAATCCCCCCGCTTCCGCGGACAAAAACGCACTCTTAGCTCAGTTGGTAGAGCAACTGACTCTTAATCAGTGGG
Organism: Candidatus Bacteroides intestinavium; assembly: GCA_019118325.1. Classification (GTDB taxonomy): domain Bacteria; phylum Bacteroidota; class Bacteroidia; order Bacteroidales; family Bacteroidaceae; genus Bacteroides; species Bacteroides intestinavium. The sequence continues at coordinate 39,579 of DWZE01000042.1, read as the reverse complement.
TCCAGGGTTCGAATCCCTGAGGGTGTACAAGGATAGATTAAATTAGTCTGGTGGATTCGTCTAGCGGCTAGGACACATGCCTCTCACGCATGGAACACGAGTTCGATTCTCGTATCCACTACTTGGTGAATGAAAAGGGCGGCTGCATGGTTTTGCGGTCGCCTTTTTTGGTTGACAAGAGAGGTAAATAAAGCTATAACTATATGGATTTCATTATCGACTTTATCCTGCACATTGACGTGCACATGATCAACATCGTCCAGCAGTATCATTTGTGGACGTATGCCATTTTGTTTTTGGTGATCTTTTGTGAGACCGGTCTGGTGGTTACGCCTTTCCTGCCGGGAGACTCGCTGCTGTTCGTGGCGGGAGCCATCGCTGCCCAGCCCGATATGCCGCTGGAGGTGAACGTCCTGGCGTTGATTGTGTTTGTGGCGGCTGTTGTGGGCGATTCGAGCAATTATGCCATCGGGCATTTCTTCGGGAAGAAGCTGTTCAGCAATCCCAATTCCAAGATATTCAAGCAAAGCTATCTTGACAAGACCCATGAGTTTTACAAGAAATATGGCGGCAAGACTATCATCATTGCCCGCTTCGTGCCGATTGTCCGCACGTTTGCACCCTTTGTGGCGGGGATGGGCAAGATGCACTACTATTATTTCATGCTCTACAACGTGACGGGCGGTGCCTTGTGGGTGGCCCTGTTCTGCTATGCCGGCTATTTCTTCGGCGACCTGCCTTTCGTGCAGCAGAACCTGAAACTCCTGGTGGTGGCCATCATCGTCATTTCTGTATTGCCGGCCATCATCGAGGTGTTGCGCGAGCGGCGTAAACTGAAGAAAGAGAAGGCTAAAGGACAGGAATCCTAACTCGCTGGAGAATCATGCATTGGCTATATAGTCTGTTTGTGGAGCACACGGCCTTACAGGCCCTGGCGGTGCTTTCGCTCATTTCCGCCATCGGGTTGGGGCTGGGTAAGGTGCGCATTCTGGGCGTGTCGTTGGGTGTGACGTTCGTCTTTTTCGCCGGCATTCTGGCCGGACATCTGGGGTTGGAGATTGACCCGCAGATGCTGACCTATGCGGAGAGTTTCGGCCTGGTGGTGTTTGTCTATGCCTTGGGGCTACAGGTGGGACCCGGATTCTTCAGTTCATTCCGTAGCGGAGGCATGCGGCTGAACATCCTGGCCATTGCCGTGGTGCTGACAGGCACACTGATGGCTTTGTTGGGCAGTTGGGGGTTGAACATTTCCTTGCCGGACATGGTGGGTGTCCTGTGTGGTGCCACGACCAATACACCCGCCCTGGGTGCTGCCCAGCAGACATTGAAGCAACTGGGCATGGACGCCGCACCGCCGGCCTTGGGGTGTGCAGTGACTTATCCGTTGGGCGTGGTGGGCGTCATCTTGGCCATCCTGCTGATGCGTAAGTTCCTGGCCCGTAAAGAGGACCTGACGGAGAAAGAAACGGAGAATGTGAACAAACCTTATATTGCCGCATTCCAGGTGCACAATCCGGCCATCTTCGACAAGAGCATCAAGGAGATAGGCAGCTTGCATTACGCCAAGTTCGTCATTTCGCGCCTGTGGCGGAATGGCAAGGTGACTATTCCCACGTCGGACACCATCATCCGCGAGGGGGACCGTCTTCTGGTGCTCAGCCCCGAGAAAGATGCCCCGGCACTGACGGTCCTCTTCGGCGAGCAGGAACACACGGACTGGAATAAGGAAGGTATTGACTGGAATGCCATTGACAGCCAACTTATCTCGCAGCGCATTGTCGTCACCCGTCCCGAGCTGAACGGCCGCAAGCTGGGTTCGCTGCACTTGCGCAACACGTATGGCGTCAATATCACCCGCATCTACCGCAGCGGCGTGCAACTGCTGGCCACGGCCGACCTGCGCCTTCAGATGGGCGACCGTCTGACGGTGGTGGGCGAGGCTGCTGCCTTGCACAACGTGGAGCACGTCTTGGGCAATGCTGTCAAGAGTCTGAAGGAGCCCAATCTGGTGGCGGTCTTCATCGGCATCGTCCTGGGCTTGATGGTGGGAGCCATTCCCATTTCTCTGCCGGGCATCAGTGCGCCCATCAAGCTGGGGCTGGCTGGCGGTCCCATCATTGTGGGCATTCTGATTGGTACATTCGGTCCGCGGCTGCACATGATTACTTATACCACGCGCAGTGCCAATCTGATGCTGCGTTCCCTGGGGTTGTCACTCTATCTGGCCTGTCTGGGGCTGGACGCCGGCGCGCATTTCTTCGAGACCGTGTTCCGTCCCGAGGGATTGTTGTGGATAGGTACGGGCTTCGCGCTGACATTGGTACCGGTGCTCATCGTGGGTGTGGTGGCTTTCAAGGCCATGAAAACAGACTTTGGTTCCACGGTGGGGATGCTCTGCGGCAGCATGGCCAACCCTATGGCGTTGACCTATGCTAATGATATCCTGCCGGGCAACAACGCTTCGGTGGCCTATGCGACGGTTTATCCGCTGAGCATGTTCCTGCGGGTGGTCATTGCGCAGGTGCTGCTGATGTTCCTGTTGTGAGTTTCTCTTGTTGCGGGGTTGACCGCCGTTTCGTTGAAAATAGTGTGCATGTACGGCATTTCTCCGGAGGAATGTTTGGCGAGAAAGGGACGAATGACTAACTTTGCAAGCAATCAGAAAACTATCTATACATGGGAAATATCAGTCCAGAATCCATTGTCAACGACCTGCGCTACCTGCAACTCTTGTCGCGCAGTTTTCCGACCATTGCCGACGCCAGTACGGAAATCATCAATCTGGAAGCTATCCTGAACCTGCCCAAAGGCACGGAACACTTCCTGACAGACATACACGGCGAGTACGAAGCCTTCCAGCATGTGCTGAAGAACGGCTCGGGTGCCGTGAAGCGCAAAGTGAACGAAATCTTCGGCCATACCCTGCGCGAGATTGAGAAGAAAGAACTCTGTACACTCATCTATTATCCCGAAGAAAAACTCCAGTTGGTCAAGGCCAAGGAGAAGGACCTGGATGACTGGTACCAGATTACCCTGAACCAATTGGTGAAGGTCTGCCAGAACGTATCCTCCAAATACACCCGTTCCAAGGTGCGCAAGTCTCTGCCGCAGGAATTTTCCTACATCATCCAGGAATTGCTGCATGAGTCCAGCATCGACCCCAACAAGCAGGCCTACATCAATGTCATCATCTCCACCATCATCTCCACCAAGCGGGCGGACGATTTCATCGTGGCGATGTGTAATCTGATCCAACGGCTTACCATCGACTCGCTGCACATCGTGGGTGACATTTACGACCGTGGCCCCGGTGCGCATATCATCATGGATACCCTTTGCGACTATCATAACTTCGACATCCAATGGGGCAACCACGACCTCCTTTGGATGGGCGCCGCTTCGGGCAATGACGCCTGCATAGCCAATGTCATCCGTCTGTCCATGCGCTATGGCAATCTGGGCACGCTGGAAGACGGTTATGGCATCAACCTCCTGCCCCTGGCCACTTTCGCCATGGATGCCTACGCCGACGACCCCTGCACCATCTTCGCCCCCAAGATGACCTTTGCCGACGGACAGCACAACGAGAAGACCCTGCGGCTTATTGCCCAGATGCACAAGGCCATCACTGTCATTCAGTTCAAGCTGGAGGCTGCCATCATCAACCGCCGGCCGGAGTTCGGTATGGAGGGACGCAAGCTGTTGGACAAAATTGACTATGCACGCGGCGTTTTGGTCTATGAGGGTAAGGAATATCCCCTGCGCGACACGTATTTCCCCACCATCGACCCGGCCAACCCCTACCGCCTGAGCGACGAGGAGCAGGACATCGTAGATAAAATCCACGCCTCCTTCATGAACAGCGAGAAACTGAAGAAGCACATGCGCTGCCTCTACACCTACGGCGGTATGTACCTGGTGTGCAACAGTAACCTGCTCTACCACGCCTCCGTGCCTCTCAATGCGGACGGCAGCTTCAAGCATGTCCGCATCGGCGAGAAGGAATACTGGGGTCACAAACTCTTGCGGAAGACCGACCAGCTGGTGCGCCGTGCCTACTTTGGCGAAGAAGGTACCGAGTCCAAGGCCTTTGCCGTGGACTATATGTGGTACATGTGGTGTGGTCCGGACGCTCCTTCGTTCGATAAGGACAAGATGGCAACGTTTGAGCGTTATTTCGTGGGCGACAAGGACCTGTGCAAGGAGACGAAAGGTTGGTATTATACCCTGCGCAACGAGGCCGAGACTTGCGACCGCATCCTGCTGGAGTTTGGTGTGCAGCCCGGTCCGCATTCTCATATCATCAACGGCCACGTCCCTGTCAAGACCCTGAAAGGTGAAAAGCCCGTCAAGGCCAATGGCAAGTTGCTGGTGATAGACGGCGGCTTCTCCAAGGCCTACCAGCCGGAGACGGGCATCGCAGGCTATACCCTTGTCTATCATTCCCATGGTCTGCAGTTGGTGCAGCACGAGCCTTTCCAAAGCCGTCAGAAAGCCATCGAGGAGGGGCTGGACATCAAGTCCACGACGTTCCTGGTAGAGTTCAACTCTCAGCGCATGATGGTGAAGGATACGGACAAGGGGGCTGAACTGACTACGCAGATAGCGGATCTGGAGAAACTGTTGGTGGCGTATCGGATGGGACTGATTAAGGAAAAGGTGTAAGTTTTCCCGCCTTTTTCTCTTGTCATATCTATAATTCGTCCAGTTCTTTGTAATCCTCTTCGTTCAGTAAGTTGCCTGCGGCGTCTAATTCTTCCTGTTGGATGCCCAGCTCTTTCTTGTTTCGGTTGTGCATCAGGGTGAGAATTCTCATCGAATAGCTACTTATGAACTCAGTGAGCGCAGCATGTTTGGAAAGATAAAATTGCACCTCTGGACGTTGGAAGAATGTGCGGGCGGTTTCGGGCGTGCGTTTCATGGACTTCTGCGTTTTTAGAAACTCCTGGAAGAGCGCTAACCGTTCTGCCTGTAGTTCCTTTTGAGTCTCTGTGCAATAGTTGCTGACCATATAGCAGTTGCTGATGCGCCCGATGATGCGTTCGTCGTCCATGTATTCCCACACCTCAATGCTGTTGGAGAAGATGGATTCGGCAACATTCTCGCTTAAGCGGATATCCAGGTAGGTAAAAGCATCGTAGGCAGCCAATAGTGTATCCGGATTCATTTTATCCAAATCCGTAGGGGTATGTTTGAGGACAGCCTGGAAGAGGGTATCTATATGGCTCATCTTGGCTGTGCTTTCTTTTAGGTTGTCAATTCTGGCATCCAGGTTATGCAAGGTGATGACCACGGTTTGATGGGCCATCTCTGCCTTGTTTTTCTTCTCCACATAAAAGGTGGTGCCGAATGTCAACACGATACCCACTACTGTTCCGACGAGGGAAGTCATGGTATTCTTCCACCACTCGGTCTTATAAAATCGCTGTTTCATCTGTTTGTTCTCATTTATCCTTTTGCCTCCTGATACAGGAATCGTTTGATGCTCTTTTTCGGCGTTTTTTCGAACGCTTCCGGATAAATCTTCATCTTGGACAGCTGGCTGTAGGCCGGCAGTTCCTGATTGAGCGTCACGCGGTTCTCCTCCATCACCCGTTCGATGTCCTGCGGGGTCAGGCCATGCGCGTAGGCATCGTCAAAGTCGGGATAGACCAGGCCCACGAGACGTTCGTTCTGCTGTACCACCAGGCATTCGGCCACGTAGGGCAGGTTGTTCAGTTTGTCTTCTATCTCTTCGGGGTAAATATTCTGTCCGCTGGGACCAAGGAGCATATTCTTGCTGCGTCCCTTGATGGTGACGTTGCCCAGGGCATCCATCGTGCCCAGGTCGCCCGTATGCAGCCAGCCTTCCTGGTCAATCGTTTCGGCCGTGGCTTCCGGATTTTTGTAATAGCCCAGCATGACGTTGGCTCCTCTGCAGATGATTTCCCCAGGCACGTTCGCCGGGTCGGGCGAGAGGATGCGGACCTCCATGCGTGGGGCAGCCTTGCCGCACGAACCCGGCTTGAAGCGTTTCCAGTCTTCATAGCAGATGATGGGGCCGCATTCCGTCATGCCGTAGCCTACGGTGTAGGGGAAATCTATCATCCGGAGCAGCTGTTCTACTTCTTGGTTGAAGGCCGCGCCGCCGATGATGACCTCGGAGAAGCGTCCGCCGAAAGCCTGTGTCACCTGTTCCTTCACCGTCGCTTTGATTTTGTCGTTGACGAACGGCACCTTCAGGAGAAGTTTCATTGTGGGCGTCTCCAGTTTGGGCAGGACGTTCTTTTTGATTATCTTCTCGATGATGAGGGGCACGGCGATGATGATGCTCGGCTTGATTTCGGCGAAGGCCTGGAAGATGATTTTCGGACTGGGCATGCGGGTCAGGTAGTAGATGTGGCATCCCACGGCAAATTCATAAAGGAATTCGAAGGCCAATCCGTACATGTGGGCCATGGGCAGCATACACACTACGCTGTCTCCCCGCTTCAGGGGCAATACTTCGAAGGCAAAGGCCGTGTTGCTCCACAGGCTCCGGTAGGGCAGCATCACGCCTTTGGAATAGCTGGTGGTCCCGGAGGTATAGTTGATGACAGCCAGTTCCTCGGGTTGGTCCTCGTGGTAGGAGATGTGTTCCTTGCGGAAGTTCTTGGGATATTTCTGCCCGAACATCGCGTTGAGGTGTTCACGGGCGTAGGTCAGTTTTTCGCTGCGGGAGACAGGCAGGGAGAAGTCGGGCAGCAGGATGATGCCTTCCAGCCGGGGCATGGCGTGTTCGTTCAGGTTCTCCCACACCTGGTCGCCCACGAAGAGCAGGCGGGCTTCGGAGTGGTTGACGATGTTGTGTACATTGTCTGCCTTGAACTCATGCAGAATGGGCACGGCCACTGCTCCGTAGGTCAGCGTGGCGAGGAAGGCAACGCCCCAGTGCGAACTGTTCCGTCCGCACAGGGCGATTTTGTCTCCCTTCCGGATGCCGCTTTCCTCGAAAAGAATGTGCAGCTTTTCTATTTTGCGGGCCACGTCCTTGTATTGCAGGGTGGTTCCTTTATAGTCGGTCAGCGCGTCCAGGTCCCAATTCTGCTGGATGCTGTTCTTGATATAGGCGATAAAACTTTGCTCCATGATTGCACACTTTATGGTTTTGTGTGCAAATGTAGGGCTTTCTGGTAGAATCTGCTAATAAATGCAGGAAAAAATGAATTGCCCGCATTCCACCAAGTGACGTTTTGGTAAATGTAGCTATGCTTCAACCGTCATAGAAGTAAGGTGAAATGGTCATAGAAGTAAGATGAAATGGTCGTAGAAGTTTGTTTACTTTGTTTTTCATCCTATGCTTAGGCCAGTTGCGAACATTCCTTTTCGTTCTTCACTTTCGACATATTCCTCCTCTTGCTCATATGTACCTCATGAGGCATTATCCTCGCAATCTGCTTATCCGGTGGAATTTCATCCGGCCAAGACACTTATCGGATGTGGCTTTTGAGAACCAGATATCCACTTTTTAAAAAACTAATAGAAAAATAGTGAAGTGTTTATGTGGAAAATTCAGAAAAAAATCTTAGCTTTGTAACATAATAAGGGCTAACCCCTATTTGCAATATAAATATCATATTATTAACTTTATTTCTGCTAAGAATTATGACGAACCAAGAACACCAAAAACACATTGAGAATGTGATTAAAAACACATTCGAAATCATCCAGGATGTATATAATCATCAGAAAGAAAAAGAGGGAAGTCTGGATGAATCTTCCAAACGAAGTCGAATTATTTTCCCCAACTCTTGTAAAGGAGAGACAAGAATCAGCGAACAAGAACTCAGATTCATCTTTGTAGAACAGCTTAACAAGGAAATTGTAGCTGAAGGAAACGCTTGGGATGTGTATTATTCTGTCGAAACACCAACCAAAGGCGATAAGTATTGCTTCAAAGATAAAAATCCGTCCTATAACGAAGATGGTAAAGGAGATCCTGCAAACTTCGACTTGGTTATTTTCGACAATAAACTCCAGAGGATTGCACTGATTGAATTCAAAGCCAATAACCCAGATGAACATGACCACCAGAAGGATATATTGAAACTGAACCAAAGCAAAGAATTAGAGGGCAATCCATTACGCTATTTCATAGAAATAGTAAAAAACGCAAATAAGGGTACTTACAATAGCCTTCACGACAAAATAAATAATAAAGGAGAAGGCATAGAATTCAGGTGTTTTTCATTAAAGCAAGGAGACATAACTAACCAAATCCTTCACCTAGAAGAAAGCAAGTGAGACACACCGGACCAAACAGCTACATAAAAACTCAGAATGCTACATGCGCTGAGTTTTTATGCAGCTATCAATGACGAAATCTATAAATAAGGTTAACGAAAATCTTCTATAAAGCACTATCAAAATCATAAAATCGTTTATCGTACAGTAATTTATCGATTATTTCTCATCCTAATCATATATACTTCTTAACAATTTACCCGTCTATTAAAATTCGTTTTTCGTATATAGGAACATAAACTTATAAAAAGCTATTCGATATGGACGCAAAAAACCTAGCAGAACTTTTGGACAAGACAGATCTTTATCGTCCCTTGGACCAAATCTCCGAGGAATTAGGCTTGAATTACGACCAAATCATGGAGGGATTGGAAGAACTGGCCAATAAAGAAATCATCTTGAATCTGGACTACCTGAATGACATGAAGCCATATCTTCACCTGACCGAAGAACAATTTTACAAATTTCAAAACAGCTACGCCAAATCCAAACAGAACAAAAGACAAAGGCCCTCTAATGATGGTGCCATGAGCCTGCTCAGAAGCGAATTGGCTATCAGCTTGGAAGATGCCATCTGCAAGGCTTCGTGCAAGGGCATGGGTTTGGCGGAGATGGAAAAGACATACGACATCAGCCGGAAACAAATCTATTGCTTCCTGGGAATGGGCATCGGAGATGGAAAGGATATACAGGTAGACCATCTGATAGCCGAACTGGAAAATGAGATCGAGTTGCTCAGAAATTTCAGAAACATCGCAGAATTACGACAGACGAATAGCCTGTGGAACCTCAATATCGAATGGATAGATAACCGGGGAGAATTTCACAAATACACGTTCTGCAACAACTTTCGGGCGTTATGCAACATGCTGGACATCAACTATCGACCGGAAATAAGCGCGGAAGACCTGAAAGCGGAAATCTTTCTCAAGCTCCGAAGCGAAAAATGCAAGAAAGTGCAACACATCAGCATCGAACCGGTAAATGCAATCAATGAAACTAAATAAAATAACCCATTTTCCCCCCCCTTGCAAAACAGTATGAAAATTACCATCCATCGCGGCACCCATCAAATTGGTGGGTGCATCACTGAAATCAACCACGAAGATTACCGATTGTTTATCGACCTGGGAGAACCCTTGCCCGGCACCCCCAATACCGAATCCATACCGATTGAAGGTTTGACTCAGGGCGATACGACCCGTAGTGCGCTCTTCATCACCCACTACCACGAGGATCACATCGGGAGAATCCTTGAAGCCCAACATGAGGTCCCGATTTACATGGGAAAAACCGCTCTGGAAATCTATAAATGCACGAAAAACTATCTGTTCAACATTTTGCAACCGGACGGAAAAGAAAAAATGGAAAGAATCCTGAAACGTATGGAAAACGTACATACCTTTACGCCCGGCAAGGATATGTCAATCGGCCCTTTCCGAATCATCCCCTTGATGGTGGACCACTCTGCCTTTGATGCTTACATGTTTGTCATAGAAGCCGGAGGTACACGGCTGCTATACACGGGTGATTTCCGGGGGCACGGCTTCCGCAGCAAGGCTTTGCCCAAGCTGATGGCTGTATATGCCAAAGAGATAGATTACATCATTTCTGAAGGAACCAACATCTACCGCACGGTAGAAATAGAGAGCGAACAGACTCTTCAACGTCGGTTCATCGAAGAATTCCGCCAAAGCAAATATAACTTTGTCTTGACAGCCAGCACTAACATTGACCGTATATTCTCGCTCTATCATGCGGCTTACCAAGCCGGACGTATCTTCGTATGCGATAATTATCAAAAGAAATTAATGGATATCGTCGCTTCCAACCATGGCGTTTACACCAGTTTCTACCAGATCAGGGAACAGGTCTACGTCCCCAAACGGTACAAAGACGGCAATTATTTTTTCCCGGAAAGGTTGCTGAACCTGATGAAAAGCAAAGGTTTCTGCATGCCTATCAGGAATAACCGGCATTTCTGGAATTTTGTTTCCACGTTTGACGGAGACCAAGACCAAACTTTGTATTACTCCATGTGGGAAGGTTATTTGGACGAAAGTTCTCCTACGACTCTCAACGCTGACATGAAGGAGGCGCTTTCACACTATCCCGGCTACAAATCCATGCACACCAGCGGGCATTGCGACATCCAAACGCTGGAAAAACTCTTCTGGCAAGTGAAGCCGCGGAAAGGTATCATCCCCATCCATACGGAACATCCGGAAAGGTTTGAAACCTTGTTTGGCAGCATAGCTCCCATCATCCTGATCCAAGACGGAGAAACCTACATCGCTACGACTTAATCGGGAGAACTACTCACACATTTCATCAGAAAAAAAATTCAAACTACCTAACAGATAGGCTTATGACCCATAAAACCATCTTTGAACTTAAACAAATCTATGCATGGACCAATCGCTATCCTTCCCGGAAAGCCCATGATAACAATTACGGCCTGTTTACCACACTTGAAAAAGCGGAAAACGCTATGAAAGGTATTGTTGCCGAGGCTTTGAAAGAAAAGGCTGAAGCGGAAAAGGAAGGAGAAAAGGACTATGACTTGGCGACCACCATTGGTTATAGCATACGAGAACTCGCTTTGAACGAGCCCTTTATACCCTGGAACGGAATTTCCATACACACTTATACCCGGATGGGAGAACCGAACGACGACTTTGTCTACACCACTCCGGATAAATCGTCGGACCTGCTACCTTTCTACGGCGTGCCGGAAGAAAAGATAAAGTTCCAGATTGGGGACATCGTAGAGGTTGTGGATTATGGATATGCCTCCTTGGAAATCATTGCGGCACTTCCCCCTTCGACTAAAAAATATGAGATTTGTAAAAAGAGATGGGAACAAGACGAGCCTCGTTGCAAAAGGGATACTTACTGGGATACCTCAGACTATTGTTACCTTACCTATTCGTTAGGGAACGGGGATACGCATAGCCACCCGGAGGCTCCGTTTGTATTTGCGCCCATCAAGGATGTACCTGTCAAACTGAGACGTAAGCTCTATGCCAAACTGATGTCCATGCATCTCGCGTATAACCATCGCCTGTCCATCCCGCTGATGGAAAAAATCGCGCAAGAACCGGGTATCAACAAGGAAATACTTGACGACCTGGATAAGGTGGCGGACATGGGTTACATGGACAAGTTGCATGAACATGTCGCAGGCGACGTACGCATCTTGCAGTTCACCGACGAGCAAGCCCGACGATTGCAGGAAATCGGGGAAAAAGCCGAACGGAACTGGATCGAAAGGCTGAAGCAATCCTAAAACTGCCCAAAGACGGAAATACTGACGATTACCGCTAGAATGATACAGACCATACTACACCTCTCGGACACGCACGGCTTGCACCGGCAACTCCACGCCTTACCCGATGCAGACGTGCTTGTCCACTCCGGGGACTTCACCATGGCGGGCACGGAGGAAGAAGCCTTTGACTTTATCGAATGGCTGTCTTCCCTCCCTCATCCGCACAAAATATTTATCGCCGGAAACCATGACGATTGCCTTTACCAAGCCCAATTGGAAGGGCTGCCGGAGCATGTGCATTATCTCTGCAACTCGGGCATGGCAATAGAAGGTTTGCACTTCTACGGAATGCCCATGTTTGTAGGTGATGACCTAGCAGGTGCATACGAACAACAAATCCACCGGATTCCTCCCGGTACGGATATCCTGATCAGCCACCAACCCCCATTGGGCATATGTGACTTTTCGGGAAATATCCACTGGGGAAATTACGCCCTGCTCCAACAAATCACCCGCATCAAGCCTCGCATCCATCTTTTCGGCCATATACACGATGCCCGCGGCATAGAGGAAGTGGACAGCATCCTTTATGCCAATTCCGCATTGGTGAACGACCGGTATGAGCTGACACAGGAGCCTGGAACATTAATACACCTATAATAATATGTACAGCCGTTACCGCCCTCTGTTCCTGTAACTAGGAAGACTGAAACTCTACAAGTCGTGCTTACAGGATTGTCATAGAGAAACGCGAGGGCACTTAGCATATCGGCCGATTACAACGTATCCTTGCCACGTTCCACTGTCCGCAGATCATGCCTCACCATAATCCGCACCAGTTCCTCGAAGCTGGTTTGCCGCGGATTCCAGCCCAGCAGGGTCTTGGCCTTGGTGGGGTCGCCCAGGAGTTGTTCCACCTCGGCAGGGCGGAAATATTTGGGGTCTACCTCTACCAGCACCCGGCCTGTGCGGGTGTCGATACCTTTTTCATGGATGCCTTCACCTTCCCAACGCAGGTTGATGTCGGCCTCTTGGAAGGCCAGGGTACAGAACTCGCGGACGGTGTGCATCTCGCCCGTGGCGATGACGAAGTCCTCGGGAGTGGGGTGTTGCAGGATGAGCCACATGCACTCTACGTAGTCCTTGGCATAGCCCCAGTCGCGGCGGGCGTCCAGGTTGCCCAGGTAGAGCTTGTCCTGCAGGCCCCGGACGATGCGGGCGGCGGCCAGCGTAATCTTGCGGGTGACGAAGGTTTCGCCCCGGCGCTCGCTTTCGTGGTTGAAGAGGATGCCGTTGACGGCGAACATTCCGTAACTCTCGCGGTAGTTCTTCGTTATCCAGAAGCCGTATTGCTTGGCCACGCCGTAGGGGCTGCGCGGATAGAAGGGGGTCGTCTCCCGTTGGGGAACCTCCTGCACCTTGCCGAAGAGTTCGGAGGTGGAGGCCTGGTAGATTTTCGTCTTCTTCTCCATACCCAGGATGCGGACGGCTTCCAGCATGCGCAGGGTGCCCACGGCATCGGTCTCGGCCGTGTATTCGGGCACTTCGAAGCTGACCTTCACGTGGCTCTGGGCGGCCAGGTTGTAGATTTCGTCGGGCTGCACCTCCTGGATGATGCGGATGAGGCTGCTGCTGTCCGTCATGTCGCCATAGTGCAGGTTGACCAGGCGCTTCTGCTTCATGTCGCGCACCCATTCGTCAAAGTATAGGTGTTCGATGCGTCCGGTGTTGAACGAAGATGAACGGCGCAGGATGCCGTGTACTTCATATCCTTTCTGGAGGAGAAATTCGGCCAGGAAAGAGCCGTCCTGACCCGTGATGCCTGAGATGAGAGCTGTTTTCATATCGGATGATTTATGGGTGATAAAAGTACGTTTTTATTTTCAGAAAACCATGCATGGCACTCCGCTTTATTCATGGTGGTAGGGACTGCCGTGCAGGATGCTCATGGCCCGGTAGAGTTGCTCCACGAAGATGAGGCGTACCATCTGGTGGGAGAAGGTCATGCGTGAGAGGGAGATTTTCTCCTGTGCTGCCTCGTACACCCGCCGGGAAAAGCCGTAGGGGCCGCCCACCACGAAGACCAGCCGCCGGCTGACCGTGTTCATCTTGCGCCTCATATACTCGGCGAATTCCACGGAGCGCATTTCCTTGCCTCCTTCGTCCAGAAGCACCACCACGTCGCCCGGCTGGAGCGCTTTCAGGATGAGGTCGGCTTCCCGTTCCTTCTGCACGTCGGTGGAGAGGCTCCGGGTGTTCTTCAGTTCGGGGATGACCTCCAGGTCGAACGACAGATAGCGGCGTGTGCGTTGCACATAGTCGTCGATGGCGGTGATGAAGTGGGGTTCGACGGTGCGGCCCACTACAAGCAGGGTTGTCTTCATACGCGATAGGAAATGGTTCTGCCTGCAAATGTACGACAAAGAAACGAGAAAATTCTCCTTTTGCCGGGGGATATCCGGACTTTCCTTCGCGGATATCCCCGCTTTCCTTCGCGGATATCTCCGCTTTCCTTCGCGGATATCTCCGTCCGTGCCCGCAGATATCTCCGTCTAAGCCCTGAAACATATTTTCTTAGCCATTTCACTTGTTATTTGCAAGAAATGTGTACCTTTGTCCATCATTAATGCTTGCGGATATGGGAAAGCGGATAGTTTTGATAGTGACTTGCCTCTTTATGTGGTTAACCTTCGCTTTCGCGCAGGACGTGCCTGTAGGCGTGATTGTGGCCCTCAAGAAGGGGAGCCCTCAGGAACTGAACAGGTATTTGGGCGAGAAGGTGGACCTGACCATCCAGGAGAAGACCGTCAGTGCGGACAAGACACTGGCGCAGGAGACGTTGACGTCTTTCTTCTCCGGCAATCCGGTAAAAGGATTCGATGTGAACCACCAGGGCAAGCGGGGTGAATCGAGTTTCATCGTAGGGACATTGAGGACCGGCAATGGCATTTTCCGCGTGAATTGCTTTTTCCGGCGCATACAGAACAAGTATTTCATACATCAAATAAGGATAGATAAGACAGAACAATGACAAAGGAACAAGAATTGATAGACAGGCTGATTGACCTGGCTTTTGCGGAAGACATCGGCGATGGCGACCACACCACGCTGTCCTGCATCCCCGCCACAGAGATGGGGAAGTCCAAACTTCTGATTAAGGAACCGGGCATCCTGGCCGGCATCGAGGTGGCCAAGGAAGTGTTCCGGCGCTTTGACCCCACCTTGAAGGTGGAGGTGTTCATGCCCGACGGTTCCGAAGTGAAGCCGGGCGACGTGCCGATGGTGGTAGAAGGCAAGGTGCAATCTTTGCTTCAGACGGAGCGCCTGATGCTGAACATCATGCAGCGCATGAGCGGTATTGCCACTATGACCCATCGCTATGCCGGGCAGTTGAAAGGCACGCACACCCGCGTGTTGGACACCCGCAAGACAACACCCGGCATGCGCATCCTGGAGAAAATGGCCGTGAAGATAGGCGGAGGCGTCAACCATCGCATCGGTCTGTTCGACATGATTCTGCTGAAGGACAACCATGTGGACTTTGCCGGAGGCATTGACAAGGCCATCCTGCGTGCCAAGGAGTATTGCAAGGAGAAGGGCAAGGACCTGAAGATTGAGATTGAGGTTCGTAACCTCGACGAACTGCAGCAAGTCCTGAACGTGGGCGGAGTGGACCGCATCATGTTCGACAACTTCACGCCGGAACTTACCCGCAAAGCCGTCGAGATGGTGGGGGGACGTTATGAGACCGAATCCTCGGGCGGCATCACGTTTGACACCCTGCGCGATTACGCCGAGTGTGGCGTGGACTTTATCTCGGTGGGTGCCCTGACGCATTCCGTCAAGGGACTGGACATGAGTTTCAAGGCTTGCTGAGAACAGCCTTGCTATATTCTTGGCGCGGATTACGCGGATTGCACGGATTCCTTTCACTATATGGCCTGTGTCAATCCGCGTAGTTCGCGCTTGATTGCAAAAGACTTTCTCGCCGTCCGGCAAGCGGCGTGTTTAACGTATTTTTGTATTCTCTTTTGCAGCATTCTCTCAAGGGCTGCGTCTAACAGATAAACGGCGCGATGAGGCGTTCGAAAGAATATTTTGGTATTGGAAAGTGAAATAGAGTTGGTTGAAGGATGCCGGGCTGGAAAGGATTCTGCCCGAAAGGCTCTTTATACCCTCTATGCACGCAAGATGTTGGCTGTGTGCTACCGTTATGTGGGCGATATGGATGCCGCACATGATGTGTTGCACGACGGGTTCATCAAGATCTTCACACACTTCACCTTCCGGGGCGAATGTCCGCTGGAAGTCTGGGTTCATCGGGTAATGGTGACGCAGGCCATCGACCATCTGCGGCGCGAGCAACGCTTCAGTCGCCTGCTGGTGAGCGAAGAGCAGATGCCGGACATCCCGGAGGAGGACAGCCTGGCCGAGGCCGGTGAGCGCCTCTCGGAAGAAGTGCTGATGAAGTTCGTGGCCGAGCTGCCCGACGGATGCAGGACAGTCTTCAACCTCTATGTGTTCGAGGAAAAATCACACAAGGAGATTGCTGCCCTGCTGCATATCAAGGAACATTCCTCTACCTCGCAACTGCATCGTGCCAAGACAATGTTGGCGAAACGAATCAAAGAATATCTGGCCCATGAGAGAAAATAGTGAACTGACCAATCTGTTTAAAAACCGTTTGTCGCAGACGGAAATGGAGGTGCGCGACGGATTCTGGGAGACGCTGGAACAGGATTTGTCCAAGTCCATCCCGGCCGTCGGCAGGGAGAGGCGTGGCTTTTCTTCCCGGATGCACCGATGGGTGGTGGCGGCTTCGGTGCTGTTGGTGTTGGGGGCGGCCACGCTCGTATGGTGGAGCCGGTCTCCTCAAGAAGCCGGCGAGGAGGTGTCTGTCGCCCCTCTCTTGACACTTTCGGAAACGCCGGAAGCGGAAGAGGGAGTTTCCGCGTCCGTGGAAGAGGCGTCTGTCCGGCCGATAGACCCGGTCAAGGAGGGGGGTACGCATCGTCCCGTTTTGGCAAAGGCTGTGGCGCAAGCGGAGCCTTCGCCCCAGGAGCCAATGTCGGTGCATGTCTCCATTACCATTACGCAAAGGCAGTATGGATATCCGTCCGACGATGCGGGCCGTCGCAGGCGGGACCCTATGTCCCGTGTGAAGCACGAGCATTGGACAGAGGACGGAGCATCGTGGTCGGCGTCAGGCGGCGAGGAGGCTTCGGTGGAAGATTGTGCGGCACTGCTGAAGACGCCGCGCTGGTTCTTGAAGGCAAGTGCCGGAACCTCCCTGCCCAAAGGGAATTATCAGGCACCTTTGGAGGTGGAGCTCGGGGTGGAGCGCCGGCTGAACAAACGCCTCTCGCTGGAAGCAGGCTTGCAATATGTACGTCTGCATGAGGACGGGGGCGAAACGCTGCACACACTGGGCATTCCGGTGCGCCTGAATGTCTTGCTGGCCGGTAATTCCAAGGTCGATTTGTATGCTTTGGCCGGCGGGGCGGTAGAGAAGTGCGTGGCGGGTGCTCCGGATAATGGCTTCGAAGCAGAGCCTGTGCAATGTTCAGTGATGGCAGGAATGGGTGTTCGTTATAAGATGAACGACCGTCTGGCCCTGTTTGTCGAACCCACGGTAACTCACCATTTTGATACGGACTCCTCCACACGGTCTTTGTATTCGGAGCGTCCCACGAACCTGAATCTTTCATGTGGCTTGCGTATGGCTTTTTAATCGGATTAGTTATGAAGAAAAACGGTTTATTCATGAATTTACATATAGGCGGATGCCTGATGGGCATTGCCTTTCTCATCTTGGCATTGGTCTCATGCACAGAAGATACATTGGATTATGACCACCCGGATGTGGCAGTCTTTGTAAAGCAATTGAAGGATGGGGAGTTGTCCGTTCAAAGTTCGGACGGAATGGCCCGTATACCCAAGTTTGCGATGCAGGACATCGGGAAATTGCTGGAATATGCCGATGATTTGAGCGTCATACCGTCATTCCCCTTGGCGCCGGTATCCTATTCTGCCGGAGGTAAATTGCGTTTAGGGGAATGCCTGCTTTGGACGGTGGAAACCCTTCGGCTGGGGCATAATGCTTCGATGGGCTGCAAGATGGTGCATGTGGATGCGGACAATTATGAAGGCATCTACTTCCTCTCCGACGAGGAGGTGCTGGATGCCGTTTCGCGCTATCGTCATTGGTGGGAGAACCGGAATCTGCCGCGGACCATGTGGACCATTGATCCTTGTTGGAATGAACCGCTTTGTGGAAGTGGCTATATGTGGTGGTAATCTGTTGGTAATCCGGCCGGTGAAGTTACTTCCTGAGTCAAATTGGGTCAATATGAGACGTCTGACTGCTTTGCTGGGGCTGCTGTTGGGGTGGGTTGGCGTGCTTTGCGCTCAAAATTGGACGTCGGCCGATTCCCTGCGTTTGCAACGTCTGCTGGAAGGAGAGGGGGAAATCAAGTTGAATCCCGAGGCCTTGCGGGAGTTGGAGCAGAACTTCGGCCAACCGAAAATTTCGGAAGAGAAGCCTTGGCTGAAGTTCGACGAGACCCTGCCGATGGGGATTTCGGAGAAAGACAAGAAAGCAAAGATGGTTTTGCGGCCTTATACTGGTTATACGCCCTACAACTGGGATCCTATCCGAGGATGCAAGATTGACATAGACAAGCCCACATGGAAAGAGAACATCCTGCGGGGACTGGACAAGATGCTGGTGGGGGCTGCCAAGCCCTCGGGGCTTGATTTCATGGGCATCTTTACCAAAGAATTCTGGAACCGGAAAATCAAGAAGAGGAGGGCTGCTACTTTGGAAGCCTTGAAGGCTTATGGAGACTCTATCACGATACATCAGAAAGAAAAGCCGCATCATGAGTAAACCAATGGCGTGCCGGAAACGTTTTTAATTCTGATTACTTACTTATTGATTAAAATATGGATAATAGAGTTACTTCTTTGTTTGGAATAGAGCATCCCATCATCCAGGGTGGTATGGTGTGGTGCAGTGGCTGGCGGTTGGCTTCGGCCGTGAGTAATGCCGGCGGGTTGGGATTGTTGGGAGCAGGCTCCATGCATCCCGAAACTTTGCGTGAGCATATCCGGAAGACCAAGGCGGCCACATCGAAACCTTTCGGAGTGAATCTGCCCCTGATGTATCCGCAGGTGGACGAGGTGATGCAGCTCCTGGTGGACGAAGGTGTCAAGATTGTGTTCACTTCTGCCGGGAGTCCAAAGAAATGGACAGGTTGGCTGCACGAGCATGGCATGACGGTAGTGCATGTGGTGTCTTCCTCCACATTTGCGAAGAAGGCCGAGCAGGCTGGGGTGGATGCCATTGTAGCTGAAGGTTTTGAGGCTGGTGGCCATAACGGTCGTGAGGAAACCACAACGTTGTGCCTCATTCCTGCCGTACGTCGGGTTACGCCTCTTCCTCTGATTGCCGCCGGAGGTATTGCTACGGGTGAGGCCATATTGGCTATGAGGGTCTTAGGGGCTGATGGTGTGCAGATAGGTACCCGTTTTGCTTTGACTGAGGAGAGTTCGGCCAGCGAGGCATTCAAGAATCATTGCTTGAATCTGGAGGAAGGGGATACGCGTCTTTTATTGAAGAAATTGGCTCCGACGCGTTTGGTGAAAGGAAAGTTCCTGGATGAAGTGGCGAAGGCTGAAGATGCAGGGGCTACTCCGGACGAATTGCGAGTGCTTTTAGGCAAGGGACGTGCCAAACTTGGTATCTTTGAAGGTAATCTGGACGAAGGCGAATTGGAAATAGGTCAAATTGCGGCTTTGCTGAAAGGCAGGGGAATCCAAACCGTAGCTGAAGTCATGAAAGATTTGACAGAAAGTTATGCAGGTGCCCTTGCTGCCTTAAGAAAATAAAGGTCCGACTTTTGTCCGACCTGATAAAATTAATAGGGGATAACTTGCTGTCTTATAGCATGCTATCCCCTAACTTGTTGCGGAGGCAAGACTCGAACTTACGACCTTTGGGTTATGAGCCCAACGAGCTACCAACTGCTCCACTCCGCGATGTTGCTTTTTGATTTCGGGTGCAAAGGTACGGGTTCCTTTCCTAAAAAGCAAATGTTTGTGCTGTTTTTTTTCGTTTGAAGCAGGTGTTGACTTGTAAGGTGTTGATATATATAACATTATCTATATGTTAATTTCTGTTTCCTTTTGGGCGTTGATTAAGTTTGCAGGTTCGTTCCTCTCGGGGGATAGTTGTTATACTTTGCGCGGTTTAATTTTGTGCAAAACAAAAAATACACTTCAGTTGCCGTCTTCGCATTCCTTTTCACGTCAGATGCCACCTTGTTTTATTTGTATGGACCCATTGGCGGAATTATAACCGATATGCACTTTATCTGTCGGTCCATTGTACGGTTTTGCGGGCGGATATCTCCGCTTTTGTCCAGAGATATCTCCGTCCTTGTCCGAAGATATCTCTGTCTTGGCCCGAAGATATCTCCGCCCGGGGGGGCATACCCCAATTAATTCCGCCAACGGGTTATTCTTAAGTAGTTAAGCAGTTAAACCGATGTCTCTGTGTATATGACCCTTTGATTTACTATTGGCTTAACTCCTCCTATCGGAGCAAAGCGGAGTGATAACTCCTTAACTTCTTAATTCCTAAATTGGGCAATGTGGCGAATCTTTTTAAAACAGATAGCCGCATTCCTTCAATCTTTTTTGCACTGCTTTCACCTTGGATGCTTCTATCAACCACAAATAGCCCTCGGCGCGAAGGGAATATTGGCGGATGAAGGGGTCGGTGGAAACGATGCGTTGCAACTCCTTGTCTTCCGGTGAAATATGGTAGATGGCATAATCCTTGTCCTTCATTCGGCTGACGGAGTTGCTATGGTGTAACAGGCTGTTGAAAAATTCCTCCCATTCGGCTGAAGGTTCCGCACAGATGTATTGTTTGAACAAGGCTATCTTTTCCTTTATGTCCTTGCTTGTCTGGCAAGTGGACAGGAATGAAGCGGCGCTCACCCGGTAGCGTTGCCCGCCTACGGGAACAGCCATCTCACTCAAAAGGGGAAGATAAGGATTGGGCGTAACCAGCGAGCGTACCAGCATGTACTTTTCGTCCAGTTCGAACAACGGGCCTTGCTCGCGATTCAATGCGGTGGGAGTGTAGTCCTTCGACTGTCCCCAGACATAGGCTCCGAGGTTGGTCAGGCGGATGTAAGCCAGGGAACTGGTGTAAGAGGCATCGCTTGGACTCTCATCAGCATAAGCCACCTCCACAAAGCCGAAGGCGGCCATGGCATAGAGCAAACCGTTGATGAAGGGGACGCTCATTTCATTATAGAGGCTGTCCAGATAGACATAGTGATTCAGCTTGTCGTTGAACACATCCATCTTGTCGAATATATAGGTAGGGAACAAGGGTACATAGCGGTTGGCCTCCTGCAACAATTTGAAGTGGATGCCTTGCACGGATATCCATTGCTGCTGGGGCAGGGTTCCCATCAGGTTCCACAAGTTAATAGCCAGCTGGACGCCGTATGAATCCAGCAATTCTTTCTTGCGCAATCCTGTCAGATGGGGCAACAATATCGGAAGAAGGTGGGTAGGATAGTGCAGAGCCGTATTGAATATTTCTTTCAACACATCTTCGCTCCGTTTTGTCGAGGCATGAGCCTTCTTTCCCCACACATATAAGTTCATGACGATCGAACTGCGGAACAAAGCCATTTCTTTCTCCTTGTGGTTGGGAAAGAACTCTGTCAATGTCACCGCCTGTGTCAGTTTGCGCAACGCAGACAAGCCGAGTTTGCTTTTCGGTTGAACCAGTTGTTTGGAGTCATAAAGCCCGTTCAGAATCGGGAGAATGACAAAGATGTCGTTTTCTCCGCTAAACGTATGCAAGGGCGTATCTTCCGGCAGCTTGTCCAGGATTTGTCCTTCCAGATTGCAGGCATCGGGAAAGAATACGGGCAACAAGTCTATCCGCAACTTTTCGTAGATGACGCAATAGATACCTCTGGTCCACAATCGTTTACCTTCCTTGTTTTCAGCCTTGGCATCCAGCAGATTGAAGAAGTTGAGCTTGTCCGAGATGCCTTGGGGACGGTAATAAGAATAATAATAGCTGTCGGTGTCTGGCATCCAATGCTCTCCGGTCAGTCGGAAAATCTCGTCGGTACTTACATAGTATTGGGTCAGGGCCTTTTTCCATACTTTCTTGTCAGTTTCAGACAAACTGTTCAGGTAGTATTGGAAATTGCGGACATCTGCCAGCATGAAGCATAGGAAATCCAGCAGCTCTCCTTTCTTTATATTATATTTCTTGACCAAGACTTCTGTGATTTGTGTCGGCACATGCCGGTTGCCTTGGGCATCAATGGCGGTTACTTGTTTCTTGCGCATAATCCGTAAGAACGGAGCCGCCAGGTCTTCCACTTCACTCTTGTTCAATCTATTGAGCAGTTGATACCAACTTGTAAAAGCCGGCTTTTCCGGATAATACAATTCTACAGCCTGTTCTTTCATCCAATTCATACTTAGCCTAATATGTAATTAATGTCTTCCTCGGTCAAATGTTTCGATAAGGCCGAATCGCTCCCTATCAGTTCGTTGAACAAGGCCGATTTCTGTTGTTGTAATTGCAGTATTTTTTCCTCGATGGTCCCTTTGGTGATAAGCGAATAGCTCAACACCTTGGCGGTCTGCCCATAGCGGTGCAGTCGGTTGATGGCCTGCTCCTCGGCTGCTTTGTTCCACCACGGTTCGAAGATGAACACGGTGTCTGCCGCAGTCAGATTCAGCCCTACGCCTCCCGTTTTCAGGGTCATGAGCAGCACCATGCACTGAGGATCGTTTTGGAAACGCTCCACCACGCTTCGCCGGTCGTGCGTGGAGCCTGTCATGCTGGCAAAGTCGATGCCTTCCTTCTCCAGACGTTCTCCCGCCAATTCCAGCCCGGCAATGAAGTTGAAGAAGATGACAACCTTGTGGCGGTTGGTCACCGCCTCGCAAACGGTTTCCAGCAGCAGGTTCAGCTTGGGCGAGGTGATTTTGTCATCGGTCAGGCTTTCCGGCACGGAAGCGATGCGCCGCAGTTCACTCAGTGCCTGGAACATGATGAATTGGGATTTCTGGATGCCTTCGGTGGCGATATTTTCCTTTACCTGCCGGTAGTAGTAGCGGCGGCGTTGTTCGTAGAAATCGGCCTGTGCTTTCTCCATCTCCACGTAGAGGGTTTGCTCCGTGCGGTCGGGCAATTCTTTCAGCACATCCCGCTTCAGGCGGCGCAAGAGGAAGGGGAATATCTTCCGGCGTAGACTTTCCAGTGCTTCTTTGTCATTTTCCCGCTGGATGGGATAGGTGTATTGTTCGTTGAAATCGCTGAGGCTGCCGAACATGGTGGGATTCAAGAAACGGAACAACGAATACAGTTCCGTCAGATTGTTTTCCACCGGGGTTCCGCTCAAAGCTAACCGATGGCGTGCCTTCAGCAGGAATACGGCCTGGGTGGTTTGCGCGTTTATGGTCTTGATGTTCTGGCTCTCATCCAGAATGACATAGTAGAACTGCTCCCGGCTGAAGGCTTCGGCATCGTTGCGCACCATGGCGTAGGTAGTGAGAACAACCTGGTGGGACAATGCCTCTTTCAGGTTACGTCCATGTCCGTAGTAGGTATAGACGGAAAGAGACGGGGCAAATTTGTTAAGTTCGTCCTGCCAATTGAAGAGCAGGCTTCGGGGCATCACCACCAGGCTGGGCGTTTTTTCTTTCGGATAGAGCATAGTCAGTATGGTGATGGCTTGCAGAGTCTTTCCCAATCCCATGTCGTCGGCCAGGCATCCGCCCAACTTATTGTCGTGCAAGTATTTTATCCACTTCACGCCCTCTATTTGATAGGGACGCAGAGTGGCATTCAAAGCGGGCAGGCGGAGTTTCTGCTTCTTCAGCAGGTTGAAGCCTTCATACACTTCACGGTGATGCTTGAACACTTCGCCGGTCAGCTGGCTGTCCAGCATTTCTTCTATTTCCGGCAGGTCGAAGAAGGACACTTTTACCTCCTTGTCCTTCTTCTTCAGCCTGAAGAGGCGCTCCAGCCTCCGCATATAGTTCTCGTCCATCAAGGCATGGCTTCCGTCGGAGAGCAGGATGTAATGCTGCTTGCGGTATTGCGCCAGGAATTCCTGCAAACTGAAGTGTTCTTCGCCAACCTCCACGTCGGCATCGCCCTCCAGGAAATCGATACCCGATGACAACTGCAAGTTCAAGCGTGGACGCACCAGCTGGAGGTTGTATTTGCGGAGTTTGTCTGTTCCTATCAGTTGGAAGTCCTTCAATAACGAGAGCAGGCCCTGTCGCAAGAAGTGGGCAGCCGTATCGCCGGGGATGATAAACAGGTTGCCATCCTGATAGACATCTTTCCGGGCTTGCTTGTCGGAGGTGCTCTGGATAATCTGCTTTTTGACCCTGGCAAGCGATTCTTCCAGCGAGACATGCTCCAGCGGCCTCACAAGGACTTGCCTGTCCAGTGTGCGGGTGGCCGTACGGGTCAGTTCGAATTGGCTCGTCAAGTCTACCGGAAGACCGGGTATGGATTCTATCACTTTCAGATAGAGCGCATTGTCATCGTCTACCTGTTCGAAAAGGATAGCGGGCGAAGTGCGGACTTTCTCGTCCGGATTGACCACCACCTCAAAATCTTCGGACACCGGCTGCACGTTTTCAATGAACGAACAAAAGATGGACAGGTAGCTTTCCAACAGGTCTTCGCGGAAAGGCTCGATGAAGAAAGGAAGCTGGGTGTAGTTGTCGCCCACGGGCGATGTGGGATAGAGCGTGTGGTCCGCCAGAAGGAAACTGTCTGACAACAGGCGGAACTCTTTCTGAATGCTCCCGTCGCCTACATTGGCCTGCAAGTCAGGGATAATGGTATCGCCTTCCCGGCGAAGCGACAATTGCAGGGAAGCGTTGTTTTCGCTCACGTGGATGGGATTCATGTTTTCGTCCACGATGTTCTTGCATAAAGCGAGTGGAAACAACAGGTAAGGATGTGTCTTCAGGCTGATTCCTTCATCAACGCCGTCCCAGGAAAATTGATGCACCTGCTCGCGGCGCGCGTTGTCCATGCTGCGCAGCAGTTGAGCCACGGAGCCTGCATAATAGCGATAATCGGGAGTAATATCCTCCCCTTTGCCATTGACCACGCAGAGAAAGGTCTCGTCGCCTGTCGCGTCCAATTTAAAAAAAATGTCTTGTCCGGTATATCTTTCTGTGGAGAAAGAGGCGGCTGGGTTGATTTTCAGTTTGGAAAGAAAATTATCCATTAGTGAATTTGCTTTTTAATCATTATTTCCCTTAGTTCCTATAATCCTTCACCAACCCCTCCATCAGCCAGTTGGCCAACGCCTGGCGGTTGTCCGCAATGACGAAGCGCCGCTGGTCGAAAGTATTCTGAAGATTGCCCAACTCCACGAAGAGAGCTACGGGAGTAGACTTGTTCAGCACATAGAGGTTGCGTGCGCTGACCGAACCCTCGAAGCCACGTCCCGGCTGGTGCTGGTGATACTTCTGTTCGAAGACGTCGCGCGCATTCTTTGCCAGGCGCCTGCCATACTTGCTCCCGTCGGCATGGTAGAAGAACACATCTACCTGGGCACGTTTGCCCCGGCTGTCTACATGGAGGAAGATGGAGCGGCAGTACTTATACTTCTTGCGGTCTTTGGCATACAAGGCGTTGATCTTGTCGCACCGTTGCTGGAGGCGCGCCACCTGCCCCAGGGGGATGGGGTCGCCCATGCAGGTCTCACGCTTGGAGTTGTTCAGGTAGCGGTCGTTACGGATGCCGTCTTTCTTGTCCTGGATGATGATGCGCACTTCGGCACCTTCCTGCATGAGGTTGCGCGCCAGCCGCAGGGCCACATCATAGGCATACTCGTCTTCATGCAGTTCGTGGCGTCCCACGCGACCGATGGCTCCGGGGTCGGGTCCTCCGTGTCCGCTCACCACGTAGAAGCACGCACCTTTCAGGCGGTTGCCCGTCACCTGCACGTCGTCCAGTTTGCGCCCGAAGAGAGGCTCGTGCAAAGTTCTGCCTTTGCCCTGTCTTTCTTTCGCGGAGCCCCCGCCTTTGTCTCGCCGAGGCGGAAGGACGTATTTGACGCCATACATCAATTCTTTCTTTCCCTTCAGGCGTTTCTTGTTCAGTTCCAGAAACTCATTGTAATAGGCACGCCCGGGGCGTCCGTTACGCTCCAGGAAAGCGGAAATACCTTCGCCTCTCCGGGGAGTGGCGGTGGACTGCTGGGCGGACAAGAAAGCGGGCATGGCCAGCAGGAAGAGGATGAAAAGGAGTCGGTTCATATCTATATTAATGCAAAAAAAGGACTTTGACCGGACAAAAGTACGTTATTTTCCTTATTTTTGCCGCATAATTGAATATTAATTGAAAAGAAACTACTTAAGAAGATAACAAATATGGCAAAACAATTCAAGCCGGAGACCCTGTGCGTGCAAGCCGGATGGTCTCCCAAGAAAGGGGAACCGCGCGTGCTTCCCATCTATCAAAGCACCACATTCAAATACGAAACCAGCGAACAGATGGCCCGCCTCTTCGACCTGGAAGACAGCGGCTATTTCTATACCCGCCTGCAAAATCCCACGAACGATGCCGTGGCTGCCAAGATAGCCGCACTGGAAGGAGGCATAGCCGCCATGCTCACATCGAGTGGACAGGCTGCCAACTACTATGCCTTGTTCAACCTCTGCCAGGCAGGCGACCACTTCGTATGTTCGTCGGCCATTTACGGAGGCACGTTCAACCTCTTCGGCGTGACGATGAAGAAGATGGGCATTGACGTGACTTTCATCAACCCCGACGATTCGGAGGAGGAAATCAGCAAAGCCTTCCGTCCCAATACCAAGGCCCTGTTCGGCGAAACCATCTCCAATCCCTCGCTCGAAGTGCTGGACATTGAGAAGTTCGCCCGCATCGCCCATAGCCACGGCGTGCCCCTCATCGTGGACAATACCTTTCCCACACCCATCAATTGCCGTCCCTTCGAATGGGGAGCCGACATCGTGGTGCACTCCACTACCAAGTATATGGACGGACACGCCACGTCGGTGGGCGGAGCCATCGTGGACAGCGGTAACTTCGACTGGGAAGCGCATGCAGACAAGTTCCCCGGCCTTTGCCAGCCGGATGAATCCTACCACGGCCTGACCTACACCAAGGCATTCGGCAAGATGGCCTACATAACCAAAGCCACAGCCCAGCTGATGCGCGACCTGGGCAGCATCCAAAGCCCCATGAACGCTTTCCTGCTCAACTTAGGACTGGAAACGCTGCACCTGCGCATGCCCCAGCATTGCCGTAACGCACAGGCCGTGGCCGAATATCTTCAGCAAAACGACAAGGTAGCCTGGGTGAACTACTGCGGCCTGCCCGGCAACAAGTATTATGAACTGGCGCAGAAGTATATGCCTCACGGCTCGTGCGGCGTCGTCTCCTTCGGCCTCAAAGGCGGACGTGATGTGGCCATCCGCTTCATGGACCATCTGAAGCTGGCCGCCATCGTTACCCATGTGGCTGATGCCCGCACCTGCGTGCTGCACCCCGCCAGCCACACGCACCGTCAGCTCACCGACGAGCAACTCATCGAAGCCGGCGTGCGTCCCGACCTCATCCGCTTCTCCGTGGGCATCGAAAATGCCGAGGATATCATTGCGGATATCGAGCAGGCCCTGAACGCGTAGAGGAAAAGGCATGGAGGTCAAGAAATCGCCCGAAGCGGACTTGGAGAGGCGGCGCCCCTTGTGGCTCCTGGTGGGCTATGCGGTGGCGCTCTCTCTAGTGTTTATCGCTTTGGAGTGGAGGAGCCCTGAAGAAAAATTCGATGCCGATGGGACCTTGTCCGATCTGCTATTCGAAGAAGAACTGGACATTCCCCTTCCGGAAACCCTCTTCGAGCCTCCTCCGCCACCTCCTCCTGCGGTAGAGACACCCGCTCCTCTCGAACAACTGGACGTGGTGGACAACGAAACACCGTTGGAGAAAGAAACGCCTTTACCTCCTTCATCGGAGATTACGGAAGGCACTCCTCTTCCGGAGCTTATCCCTGAGGAGGCCCGCCCAATCCGGGCGGCGGAAGACCAGCCTTACCTGCTGGTGGATGAGCTTCCGGAGTTTTCCGACGGAGGACTTCCTGGGCTGATGCGTTACCTGACCCAACACGTCCGATACCCCGCCTTTGCTCAAAGGAACCGCATACAGGGACGCGTTCTTTGCCAGTTCATCGTAAACGCGGATGGAAGCATCGCCGACGTGCAAGTGTTGACGGGTGTACATCCGGCTTTGGATCGTGAAGCCACGCGCGTGCTCTCCACGATGCCTCCGTGGAAACCCGGAAAGCTGAAAGGAAAACCCGTGCGTGTCCGTTTCACGTTGCCCGTGGAGTTCCGGTTGCAATAATCCCTTCAGCTTTTAAACTCTTGATTGATTACTTATTGACCATTCATCATTAACCATTAACCATTACTCAACATGTTCACCATTACGGAATTAACCGAGAAAATCAATCGTCATTTCGAGGAACTGAAGTTCACGCGTCAGCCCCAAGGTCTGTATGCTCCGGTCTCGTATGTCCTTTCCATAGGCGGAAAGCGCATCCGTCCCCTGCTGATGCTGATGGCCTACAACCTCTATCGCGAGGATGTGGAGCACATCTTCCCGCAGGCTACAGGCATTGAGGTCTATCACAACTATACCCTTCTGCACGACGACCTCATGGACAAGGCCGACCGGCGCCGGGGCAAGCCTACCGTTCACAAGGTATGGAATGAGAACACGGCCATCCTTTCCGGCGATGCGATGCTGGTATTGGCCTACCAGTTCATGGCGCAATGTCCCCCGGAGTGCCTGAAGGAGGTGATGGATCTGTTTAGCCAGACAGCCCTTGAGATTTGCGAAGGTCAGCAACTGGACATGGACTTCGAGACGCGCAAAGATGTGACCGAAGCCGAATACATGGAGATGATACGCCTCAAGACCTCTGTCCTGCTCTCCTGTAGCTTGAAGATGGGCGCTCTGCTGGCGGGAGCTTCTCCCGAAGATGCAGGCCACTTGTATGACTTCGGCATTCATCTGGGCCTTGCCTTCCAACTGAAGGACGACCTGCTGGATGTATATGGCAATCCCGAGGTGTTCGGCAAGAATATCGGAGGTGATATCCTCTGCAACAAGAAGACCTACCTGCTCATCAAGGCCTATGAACAGGCCACTCCCTCCCAACGCCAGGCCTTGGACGCCTGGATAGACGCGGAAACTTACGTGCCCGAAGAGAAGATAGCCTCGGTAACGGCCCTCTATGACGGGATAGGCGTGAAGGCTTTGTGCGAACATCTGATGGAAACCTACACCGGGCGTGCACGTGCCGCACTGGAAGCCGTGTCAGTACCTGCGGAACGGAAAGCCGAATTGGAAGTCCTGATGGAGAAACTGATGTACAGGGAGGTCTGAGCGATGCCATACAGACGATTGCCCAACACGGACCAGGCGCGGATACGCTCGTTGAAGGCTCTGGTGGCCAAGGACGACGCGTATGATGCTTATCATCCCGTGGTGTCCCTCAAGACCTTGACGGCCGTTCGGAATTTCCTTCCCCGTTTCGAAGCCGCCCAGATCTATTATGCCGAATGTTATGAACGGCAGGCTAAGGCAGCTCCCGTTCATCACCGGAACGTGCAAATGGCTCGTCTGTACATCTCGCATTTCATCCAGGTGCTGAATCTGGCGATGATACGCAACGAGGTACGTCCCGCCCAGCGGGATTTGTATGGACTGGCCCACCTGCATCACAACTTGCCCGACCTGGCTTCGGATGCCTCGTTGGCCGAGTGGGGAAAGAAAATCATAGAAGGCGAGGGAAGGCGCACAGCCCAAGGCGGAATCCCTATTTATAACCCTACCATAGCCAAAGTCAAAGTGCACTATGACCTTTTTATGGACAGCTATGGCAGGCAAAAGAATCTGCAGGCCCTGACCGCCCGTAGCTTGCAGGCTTTGGCTTCCATGCGTGCCGAGGCCGACCGTCTGATTCTGGATGCTTGGAATCAGGTGGAGAAGTCTTTTGAGTCCATATTGCCCAACGAGAAGCGTTTGGAACTTTGTCGGGATTATGGAGTCATTTATTATTATCGTTCCGGCGAAAAGAAAGCGCAGAAAAACGAACAGACCAATGATGAAACTGATTGATACACATACGCACCTCTTTCTGGAGGAATTTGATGAAGACCGTTCCGAGGTGGTGGCCCGTGCCCGTCAGGCCGGAATCACCCACCTTCTGATGCCCAATATAGATAGCACCACCATCGCTCCTTTGCTTCGGATGTGCGAGGCTTATTCCGGCTATTGCTTTCCGATGATGGGACTTCATCCGACCTCAGTGGATGCACGTTATGAAGAGGAATTGGACGTGGTGCGCCGCCAGTTGGAGACGAATTCTTCCTTCGTGGCCATTGGCGAGATAGGAATGGATCTCTATTGGGACCGTACCTATGAGGACCGGCAACGTCAGGCTTTGGACATCCAACTCCGCTGGGCTCTGGAGTTCGGTCTGCCCGTGGTCATCCACTGCCGGGAAGCCTTTGAACCCATCTGTCAAGTGTTGGAATCCTATCGGGGGACTCCTTTACGTGGCATCCTGCATTGTTTTACGGGCACTGAGGACGAAGCGCATCGCTTTCTGGAAACCTTCCCGGGCTTTCTGTTGGGCATTGGGGGCGTGGTGACCTTCAAGAAGTCTACCTTGCCCGAGGTGGTGCGTCATCTTCCTCTCGAACGTCTGGTGTTGGAGACGGACGCGCCCTATCTGGCTCCTGTCCCTCATAGGGGGCGTCGCAACGAGAGCGCTTATGTGAAGGACACCGCCCTCAAGGTGGCCGAAGTCATCGGGCTTCCTCCTGAAGAAGTGGCTGCCGTCACCTCTGCCAATGCCTTGAACTTGTTCACAAAGCTCCCTAAATGGGTCGAAAACTCTTAAAAGATATTAATCAGACATGTTTGCCTGAAGAAAAAGCAGTCCGCAAGGCCTCTCGTTTCAAAAAAAGCACTACTTTTGCACCCGAAAACGAGAAAGCCTTTTAGAAGCCCTTGTTTTCACCCTTACTTTTCACTCATCTTAGGCGAAAGAGAGGTAACCAAGGAAAGATGCTCGAGTGGTTGAAGAGGCACGCCTGGAAAGCGTGTATACCCCAAAAGGGTATCCGGGGTTCGAATCCCCGTCTTTCCGCTGATTAGTATAGGCATAATTAGGGAAAAAGCTTCTGGGAGAATATCCTGGGGGCTTTTTTTATGAATGTTCGTATGTTCCCCAATTATGTTTTGAAGGATACTATGCTTCAACCGGCATAGAAGCAATGATAAATGGCAAAGTATTCAATAATACTTGGCTATAGGAGCTTGCTTATAGTTGCTTCTCATTCTTTGTTTAGTCATTCTGCGGATATTCATAAAACAAAAATATCCGAAACTTTCAAGTCTAATAATGGAGTGGATGCTTTTTGCCAAACATTTTATAGTAGATACTGCTTGGGAAAAACGACAATTATAACTTTAGCCAATTAATCCCATCCTGTCTTTATAGGAAGAAAACGACTTGTGCTTTTACTACCGCTGAATAGTTGCCACCCCCACGGAGTTTTTTGTGTAGTTTGAATAACCCCTTTTAACATTTGCCCTCCCGTAAAACCTAAATTATCCTTGTATTTTTGCACATTAATCAGATTTAGTGAGATATGAATGTAATCAAGACAGCCATAGACGGTGTGTTTATTTTGGAGCCTCGCCTGTTTGAGGATGCGCGGGGTTATTTCTTTGAGTCTTTCAATCAGCGGGAATTTGAGGAGAAAGTGGCTCCGGTGGTGTTTGTGCAGGACAACGAGAGCAAGTCTTCCTACGGGGTGGTGCGTGGCTTGCACTACCAGAAACCGCCCTACACGCAGAGCAAGCTGGTGAGGGTGGTGAAGGGAGCTGTGCTGGATGTGGCGGTGGATGTGCGCAAGGGCTCGCCGACTTTCGGACAGCATGTGGCTGTGGAACTGACGGGGGAGAACCATCGCCAGTTCTTCATTCCGCGGGGTTTCCTGCATGGCTTCAGCGTGTTGAGCGAAGAGGTCGTGTTCCAATACAAATGTGACAATTTCTATGCACCCGCCAGCGAAGGTGCCGTGGCATGGGATGACCCCGACCTGGGCATTGACTGGAGAATCCCGGCAGAGCAGGTGATATTGAGCGAGAAAGACAGGCATCATCCCCGGCTGAAGGACGTGGATTGGCTCTAAAATCTAAAAGAATAGTAGGATGTTGAAGAAGTTATTGATTGCTGCCCTGTTGTTTTGGGGGCTATGGAGTGGAGTTGTCGCACAGGATAAAGTCGTCAAACTGAAGATTGTGGAAACTTCCGACGTGCATGGCAATTTCTATCCCTATGACTTCATCCGCAGGCAGCCGGCCTCGGGAAGCCTGGCACGGGTGCAGGCCTTCGTGAGGCAGGAAAGGCAGAGGTACGGGGACAACCTGATATTGCTGGACAACGGGGATATTCTCCAGGGTCAGCCTTCGGCCTATTACTATAATTATATGGACACGGTATCTCCCCACCTGACGGCAGAGATGCAGAACTACATGGATTACGATGCCGGGACAGTGGGTAATCATGACATAGAGACAGGACGGGCAGTCTTCGACCGCTGGGCGGCGGATTGCCGTTTCCCGGTGTTGGGAGCCAATGTAATAGACCGGTCCACGGGGCGGCCTCATTTCAAGCCCTACGTCATGCTGGAGCGTGAAGGCGTCCGGATTGCCATACTGGGCATGATTACGCCAGCCATTCCGATGTGGCTCTCCGAGAATCTTTGGCCCGGACTTTCTTTCGAGGACATGGAGGCAACGGCTCGCCGATGGATGCCCGTCATCCGGGAGCAGGAAAAGCCCGACCTGATCATCGGCCTCTTCCATGCGGGTAAGAAAGCCGTGCTGATGGGGGGCAAGTATAGGGACAATGCTTCGGTGGAGGTGGCGTGCAACGTGCCGGGCTTTGATGTGGTACTGGCTGGACACGACCATGCACGCGCTTGCTTCCAAGTAGCCAACGCTGACGGGGATTCCGTGTGGGTGGTCAATCCCGCCAACAATGCGGTTACCGTGGGCGATGTGGAGGTCACGCTGACCTTGCAGGATGGCAAGGTGACAGGCAAGCGGGTGGAGAGCCGTCTGACAGATGTCGGTGCCCTGGAGCCTGACCGGGATTTCATGGCGCACTTCTCGGCGCAGTATGACACGATCCAGGCCTTTGTCTCCAAGAAGATAGGCCGTTTCACCCGGTCTATTTCCACGCGTCCTGCCTATTTCGGGCCTTCGGCCTTTGTGGATCTGATCCATCGCCTGCAACTGGAGATTGGACAGGCGGAGATTTCATTGGCGGCACCCCTGTCCTTTGATGCGCGGATTGAGGAAGGCGACATTTGCGTCAGCGATATGTTCAACCTTTATAAATATGAGAACATGCTCTATACGATGTCCCTCTCCGGCAAGGAAATCCGGGGAGCGTTGGAGATGTCCTACGCCTTGTGGACCAACCAGATGCAGGCGCCGGACGATGACCTGTTGCTCTTGCGCGAGCCTTCCGGACAAGGAAAGGGGGCAGAGGAGCGTACTTTTTTCCGCAATCCCAGCTACAACTTCGATTCTGCTGCCGGCATCCTCTACACGGTGGATGTTACCCGTCCGGCCGGTCAGAAAGTCACCATCCTGAGCATGGCCGACGGAACGCCTTTCGATGAGAATAGGATGTACCGGGTGGCCGTCAATTCCTATCGTGGGAATGGGGGAGGGGAGTTGCTGACCCGGGGAGCCGGCATCCCGCAAGAGAAGTTGAAGGACCGCATTCTTTTCTCTACGGACAAGGACCTGCGTTACTACCTGATGCAATACATCGCGCAGCGGAAAGTCATCACGCCCGAGAGTCTGGAGCAATGGAAGTTCATCCCGCAGAATTGGGTGAAGCCGGCTGCGGAGCGGGACTATCGGAAGCTGTTTGAATAGTGGTTAGCGATTAGTGGTTAGTGATTAGTGGTTAGTGGTTAGTGATTAGTGGTTAGTGATGAGCAGCGTACGAAATGCTAATCACTAATCGCTCACCACTCACACCACTAATCAAAGGTCCTTCAGCAGCACATTCCCCGCACTTTTGTAGTACTCCTCCTTTGCCTTCATCAGCACGGTCCATTCGTCGCTGTAAGTCTGGTCTTTGTCTATCTTGAAGTCTTCCGAACCATGTGTGTCCAGTCGGTCCAGCAGGACAGCCACATTTAGCTGGTTGATATCCATGGAGGGCTGATAGGCGATCTCCTCTCCTTTTTCATCGCTGGCTACTTCGTGGATGAGGTTAATCTCTTGCAGTTCGTAGAGGGTACGTTGGGCCAGTTGGATGGGAATCTGGCATTCCTCGGAAATGGACTGGGCATTATGGGGAGGCTCATTCCGGGCGAAGCGTTTCGTGATGAGGGACATCACGAGGATGGACACAAATTCGCGGTAGCGGTGGCTGATGTTGCGTGTGTCCTTGTCAAAACTGAAGTTGCGGATATTCTGGCTGGCATACGTCAGCTGGGCGCCAAAGAGGCAAATGGTCCATGAAATCTGGAGCCAAAGCAGGAACAGGGGCAGGGCGGCGAAACTGCCGTAGATGGCATTGTAGCGCGACACCCACAACTGGCCGCTGATGTACAGGAACTGAAAAGCCTGGTGGGCCGATCCGGCCAGAATGCCGGCTACCAGTGCGTGGCGGAACTTCACTTTCGTATTGGGCATGAAGATATACAGGCCCGTGAACATGAACCATGTCAGGGCAAACGGAATCAGCCGGATCAGGAATTTGCCCAGGGGGGCCAGCAGGGCATAGTCCTGCACATACTTCAGGGCGGTGCTCATATAGATGGAGAGACCGCCGGACACCACCAGCAGCAGGGGAATGAGCAGCAGCATCGACGAGTAGTCCGTGATTTTGCGGTACATGCTCCGGGCTTTTTTCACCTGCCAGATGCGGTTGAAGGTGATTTCCAGACTGTTCACCAGGTTCAGCACCGTCCAAAGCAGCAAGATGAGGCCCACGCCGATGAATACGCCGCTTTTGGTCTCCGACAGGTAGGAATTGACGAATTGCAGGATGACGTTCACCGCTTCCGTCTGTCCGCCAAAGGTCGTCATGATCTGTTCCCGGATGATGTCGTCGAAGCCGAATCCCCGCGCAATGGCAAAGACAATGGCCAGAATGGGGACGATGGCCAGCAGCGTGCTGTAGGTCAGTGCCGAAGCCTTGTTGACCAGCCTGTCTTGCGTGAAGCGGTTGATGCAGAGGTAGACGCTCTTGATGACGTTGTAGGCGGAGAAAGTAGTCTTTGTGACCTCATCCTCCGTGATGCGCCAGATGTCGTAGGTCAGGAATTTCCAAAGGGCAGTGATACGCTTGTTCATTTCAGTGAAGAATTATGAATGATGAATTATGAATGATGAATGAAGAAATCTCCCCCTTCCTTTTCCTCTACCTGCTTCCTTTTTCTTCCATCGCCACGCGTCCATTCTTCATTCTTCATTATTAGTTCTTCATTAAAAAAAAGCAGTCGGCCTGTAAGCCGGGTTCTGTTTCCCGTGAAGCCACGGGACGTCTGTCATTTATCTCGTCCGCATGTCGCCATGCGGCTTTAGCGGTCTACCCTCCGACATGGAGCGAGCAACTCTCTTGACGCCGGTTTACATGACCTTACAACTCCCAAGACGCACGGCCCTTGTGTCGCCACAAGGCCGGTGGGCTCTTACCCCACCTTCTCACCCTTACCGCCGGATGTGACTCCGGAGGCGGTTCTTTTCTTCTGCGTTACTCCACCCTCGCGGACAGCTTTCTGTTAGGAAGTGGGATGCTCTGTGTTGCCCGGACTTTCCTCCTGCGCAAGCTGCACAAGCGACAGACCGGCCGACTGCTTCGTGGGGGCAAAGGTACAAAAACTTCGTGGCGTGGCCAAGCATTGCCCGCATGTTCCTTGTCCCCCCTACTGAAATCTTGTCCAGCCTGCCCGCTTTCCTTCCCTCGTCCTGCCGTTTCTGCTTTCATGAAAAACGAGACGGAATCATTTGATTAGTAAATATCGTCTCAATTTTAATGCTGACCGTGGAAACGCCAAGTTGCAACAATCCCCCTATACCTTATATAATAACGTCATCCCGCACGCACTGCCGACCCTACAGGGGTCGAACTATGCTTAGCCGTTGGTGGCTTCCCGTAGGGGAACACCTGCGGTCGTGTATGTCCGATTGCGGTGTATGCCGATTTATGTTGTATGGCTTCTTGTATTGTTTCCTTCCTCCCGCAAGGCCGGTATATCCCCGCCCTTATCCGCCGATATCCCCGCCCGTGTCCGTCGATATCTCCGTCCTCACTCCGCGATATCTCCGCCCTTCTTCCTTTGCTTTTCCTCTCTTTCTCCTCTCTTTCTGGTCTCTTTCTCCTCTCTTTTACCTCTCTTCCAACTTACGTTCAATTCCTGTTCAACTCCTATTCCGGATAGTCCGGCGAGAGGTTTTCTTTCTTCATTCCACCCCGTCTGTTCATTTTTTGACTGCCGCTTCTCCTCTTTTTCTCTTCTATTTCCGTCAGTTTCCCGCCCAATCCGTGCCTGTTATGTCCATAAAACGTATAAAAAGCCTTCATCTCAATGATTTCTCTTGAGCCGAGGGGGTGCCGGGACAGGACGTCCGGGGCATCCCCTTGCTTTTTTGGGGGGGATTGCTGCCACAATGGCAGTCCTGCTGACAGAATCTTGGAGATATTCTGTCCCGGCAGTTTTGGCACGCCGTTTGTTTTAAGTTAGGCGTCTGCCGCAAGACAGACAGAGTAAACTGGAATAATAACAAATAAAAAGAATAAAATCATGGGAAAGATTATTGGTATTGACTTAGGAACTACGAATTCGTGTGTAGCCGTATTTGAAGGTAACGAACCGGTAGTGATTGCGAACAGCGAAGGCAAGCGTACGACTCCTTCCGTAGTAGCATTTGTAGACGGTGGCGAACGTAAGGTGGGTGATCCTGCCAAGCGTCAGGCCATCACGAACCCGAAGCGCACGGTGTACTCCATCAAGCGTTTCATGGGTGAGAACTGGAGCCAGGTACAGAAGGAAGTATCCCGCGTGCCCTATCCTGTTGTGAACGATAACAATATGCCGCGTGTAGACATCGACGGCCGCCACTATACCCCGCAGGAAATTTCCGCCATGATTCTTCAGAAGATGAAGAAGACGGCTGAGGATTACCTGGGCCAGGAAGTGACAGAAGCTGTCATCACGGTGCCTGCCTACTTCTCCGACTCCCAGCGTCAGGCCACGAAAGAGGCCGGACAGATTGCCGGATTGGACGTAAAGCGTATCGTGAACGAACCTACGGCCGCCGCTTTGGCTTACGGTATCGACAAGGCTAACAAGGATATGAAGGTGGCTGTGTTCGACCTCGGTGGTGGTACGTTCGATATCTCCATCCTGGAGTTCGGCGGCGGTGTGTTCGAGGTATTGTCCACCAACGGTGATACTCACCTGGGCGGTGACGACTTCGACCAGGCTATCATCAACTGGCTGGTACAGGAATTCAAGAACGACGAAGGCGCAGACCTGACTACCGACCCGATGGCCATGCAACGTCTGAAAGAGGCAGCCGAAAAGGCTAAGATTGAGTTGTCTTCCTCTACTTCTACGGAAATCAACCTGCCGTACATCATGCCCGTAGGCGGTGTGCCCAAGCACTTGGTGAAGACATTGACCCGTGCCAAGTTCGAGCAGTTGGCCCACGACTTGATTCAGGCTTGCCTGGAGCCGTGTAAGAAGGCCATCAGCGATGCCGGACTGAGCACTTCGGATATTGACGAAGTTATCCTGGTAGGTGGTTCGTCCCGTATCCCTGCTGTACAGCAATTGGTTCAAGACTATTTCGGCAAAGTGCCTTCCAAGGGCGTGAACCCCGATGAAGTGGTAGCCGTAGGTGCTGCTATCCAGGGTGCCGTATTGAACAAGGAAGCCGGTGTGGGCAACATCGTCCTGCTGGATGTCACTCCGTTGACCTTGGGTATCGAGACCATGGGCGGTGTGATGACCAAGTTGATTGATGCCAACACGACCATTCCTTGCAAGAAGAGCGAAGTGTTCTCCACGGCTGCCGACAACCAGACAGAGGTAACCATCCACGTCCTGCAAGGTGAGCGTCCTATGGCTGCGCAGAACAAGTCCATCGGCCAGTTCAACCTGACCGGTATCGCTCCGGCCCGTCGTGGTGTTCCTCAGATTGAGGTAACCTTCGACATCGACGCCAACGGTATCTTGAAAGTGTCTGCCAAGGATAAGGCCACGGGCAAGGAACAGGCCATCCGCATCGAAGCTTCCAGCGGTTTGAGCAAGGAAGAAATCGAACGCATGAAAGCCGAAGCTACCGCCA
This sequence comes from Candidatus Bacteroides intestinavium, assembly GCA_019118325.1. GTDB lineage: Bacteria > Bacteroidota > Bacteroidia > Bacteroidales > Bacteroidaceae > Bacteroides > Bacteroides intestinavium. Next base: position 1,531 of record DWZE01000042.1, on the reverse strand, counting down.
ATGCCGAAGCCGACAAGAAGGAACGTGAGAAAGTGGACAAGCTGAACCAGGCCGACTCCATGATCTTCACTACCGAGAACCAACTGAAGGACCTGGGCGACAAGCTCCCGGCCGACAAGAAGGCTCCTATCGAAGCTGCCCTCCAGAAGTTGAAAGACGCCCACAAGGCTCAAGACCTGGCTGCCATTGACAGCGCCATGGCCGAACTGAACACAGCCTTCCAGGCCGCCAGTGCCGAGATGTATGCCCAGAGCGGCGCACAAGGTGGTGCCGGTGCACAAGGCAATGCTAATGCCGGTAGCCAGCAAGCCGGTGGTAACCAAAGCAAGCAAGGCGACAACGTGCAGGATGCAGACTTTGAGGAAGTCAAATAATTCCGATAAGTAAATACATACTAAATCGCAAGCAAAAGCGTGCAGCTCACCAGAGTTGCACGCTTTTTGCGTTTGTGGGGTTCTTGGTTTCTATGCCTTTGGTATTTCATAAAGAACCTTGTATCGTGTCTTATGATTTACTTGTGCGGTAGGAAGGTAAACAAAAAGGCGATCATCAAAACTGGAAGAATCATTCGCACATTATTCCATGTATCGGGCGATAAAGGAGCAGCATCAGTATCTGATGGAAAGAACTAGCAAAGAGTGAAAAGAAGTACGGAATAATCCGAAAAACCTATGGATGTTTTGCTTTCCCGTATGAAGGTTGGGTCTCTGCGGCTATAAGATTATTGTCGTTTTCAGGTATTTCGTATGTCTTGACTTTACGGTCTTCAAGATAAATGTGATTCAAGGTATATGCCAATGATTCCAATGTCTGCATCCGGATTTTAGGCTTCAGCTGACATTCCCATATAGTGATGCAGTGCCAACCCATAGCAGCGAGTTGGCATTGCTCCCTTTTATCACGTGCCTTATTCCGTTCAATTTTATTTTGCCAAAAGTCGATGTTAGTCTTAGGCAGGCGGAAGTATTTGCAATTCTCATGACCATGCCAGAAACAGCCGTTCACAAAGATGACCGTGCGGTATTTACGCAGCACTAGATCAGGATGGCCTGGCAGACGTGGGTGATTGAGCCGATAGCGGAAACCTCGGCTGAAAAGGAATTTCCGCACTAATATTTCGGGTTTGGTATTCTTCCCATGTATAGCTGCCATATTGCGATGGCGCTGCTCTTTATTTAGCACATCAGTCATTCTGTTTATTTAAGTTTGTCTTTACAGTTCTTATATAAGTAGATGTTCAAATTTAGTTTATATGATAGTAGTTAAGAAGTTATCACTTCGCTTTGCTCCGTTAGGAATTAAGCCAATAATAAGTCAATGAGCCGTATACACAGAAGGTACTGGCTTAACTCCTTAACTTCTTAACTTCTCAAAAGATAGTGTCATTTAATTCTGATTACTTACTTTTAGTTTTACGATGATACGCCAATAGCCTGCCTTGTCAGAACCTTTATGGACGAGAATGCCCCTGGGAATCCTGTCCTACTATACCGAGGTGCGGGCCCGTTCCGATGCGCTCTGCAGAAAATAT
>DWZE01000041.1 GCA_019118325.1 Candidatus Bacteroides intestinavium | reverse complement strand
CTTGACCCGACAAATACTCCCGGACGATTTTCTCACGCACGTCCTTGGGCGTTTGTTTTCGATAAATCTTTATCATAATAGAACACTTTTATTGGGCCTAAAAGTGTCTACGTTTTTTAGGGTAAGACACCTTTGTCCGACCGCACTTCCCGTTTTGCCTCGTAACCCGCTGATTCCCAATACCAAAATCATTTTTCTAAAATCCTTACAGAAAAAAACCCCTTTATCGCCCCTCCGTTTTTGGCCGTGCCGAACATTTGGCTTACCTTTGTTGCGTCAAGGCCCAGACACCGCGAACCGTCAACCATCAACCAGTAACCCTCAAAACCCCGCAGAACCGCATGAGACACCGCACCGACCCCCCGTCCGCCCCGCTTTTCGCGCACCGCGCAAAAAAAACGCCCCGCCCTTGCGCCGTTCGCCGAAAAAAGCCTTATCTTTGCCACGCGCTGCCCCGCGCCGCCGCCCCTGGCCGGAGGACGGCCGGACACGGAACGGCACCCCATAACCCGGAGACTGAACCCTCCCCAAAACAGAGAAACATGCGTACGGATTTCCCCCAAGTAGACCTGCCCGCCGACCTCGTCGGATGGACGGAAGTGACGGAAGAGGTCTTGAACATCTACAAGCAATCGTGCCGCCTGAAGGCCTGCATCTTCGCCCTCTGCCTGGAGGGGCCCATCACCGTCTCCATCAACCTGCTGGAGACGGAAATCAGGCAGGGAGACTTCATCACGCTGCTGCCGGGCACCATCATCCAGTTCAACGGGCAGCGCGAGAAGGTCCGCCTGGCCTTCGTCGGCTTCTCCGCCTATTGCGTGGCGGGGGTCAACATCGTCCGGGTCGTGCCCGCCACCTTCACGGCCCTCCTGGAGTATCCGGTCCTCCACCTGAACGAGCCCGCCATCTCCTACGTCAAGGACTATTTCGCCCTCCTGGCGCGCATCTCGACGGGACCCTACCCGCCCGACACCCGCCTGGCCCAGAAGATACTGGAGGGCATCCTGCACATCGTGGACAAGCTCTACGGCACCCGCCCGCGGCAGGAGCAGGCCCCCGGCCGGAAAGTGGAAATCTACCGCCGGCTGATCCGGCTGGTCATCGAGAACTACACCCGCGAACGGCAGGTGCGGTTCTACGCCGAACGCATGGGCCTCTCGCAGCCGCACCTGAACAGCGTCGTCAGGCAGGTGACCGGCAAAAGCCCGCTGGAAATCATCAGCGCCGTGGTGCTGATGGACGCGAAGGCCAAACTGAAGTCCACGGCCATGACCGTGCAGGAGATCGCCTATTCGCTCAACTTCCCCAGCGCGTCGTTCTTCGGGAAATACTTCAAAAGGTGCACGGGGATGACCCCCGGGGAATACAGGTGCAGCTGACGCAGATTTTTTCCCCGGATTTGTGCGCGGATTCCATAAATATCCCTTATATTTGTCGATAGTGAACGAAACGAAGAATGTTATTTTTTAAACCAAAAGACATGATGAAGAAACAAACCGTCAGCCTGTTCGCCATTCTGCTGGCAATAAGCGCGGCTTTCACCGCCTGCAACAACAAAACGAGCACGGACAGGGGCGCGCTGGAGTTTGACAGCATCCCCCTGAACGTCACGGAACACCTCTTCGGCGACACGGCCAAGCCCGCCTGCAACCTCGTCATCAGCCTGGCCTACGCCAGCCGCTCCGACGACGACGCCCTGAAGGACAGCCTGAACGCCCGCCTCCTCAGCGCCTGCCTGGGCGACGGATATGCCCGCACGACGCCCCGGGAGGCCGTGCAGCGCTACCGGGAACAGTACGTGAAGGACTACCGCAACGACCTGGAGGAACTCTACCGGAAGGAGGAAAAAGAGTTCGGGGACGCCGACCAGCGCGCCTGGTACTCCTACTATAAATACATCCGGGGCGAGGCGCAGTTCTACCGGAAGGACCTCCTGGTCTACCACACCCGCCACGAGGAATACACCGGCGGGGCCCACGGCATCTACACGGACTCCTTCCTCAACCTGGACCTCCGCACCCTGGCCCCCGTCCGCCTGGACGACCTCTTCGCCGACGGCTACGAGGAGGCGCTGACCGACCTGCTCTGGAACCAGCTGATGGCCGACAACCGGGTGGCCACCCGCCAGGAACTGGAGGACCTGGGCTATGGCAGCACGGGCGAACTGGCCCCCACCGAGAACTTCTACATCGGCCCCAAGGGGCTCACGTTCCACTACAACGTGTACGAAATCGCCCCCTACGTCATGGGAGGCATCGAGATAGAACTGCCCTACGAAATCATGTCGCACCTGCTGGACGACCCGTCCGGCATACTGGAATCGGCCCGGTAAGCCCCCTTCAGCGCCCGTATTATGGAACTTCTGTTGAAATACTTCCCCCACCTCACCGAGGAGCAGAAACGCCAGTTCGGCGCCCTGGGTGAGCTCTACGCCGACTGGAACGCCAAGATCAACGTCATCTCGCGCAAGGACATCGGCAACCTGTACGAACACCACGTGCTCCACTCGCTGGGCCTGGCCCGCGCCATCACGTTCCGCCCCGGCACGCGGGTGATGGACCTGGGCACGGGAGGCGGTTTCCCGGGCATCCCCCTGGCCATCCTCTTCCCGGAAACACACTTCCACCTGGTGGACAGCATCGGCAAGAAAGTGCGCGTGGCAAGCGAAGTGGCCGCCGCCGTCGGGCTGAAGAACGTGACCCTCCTGCACGGCCGCGCCGAGGCGGAGAAGGGCCTGTTCGACTTCGTGGTGAGCCGCGCCGTCATGCCCCTGCCCGACCTCGTCCGGACCTGCCGGAAGAACATCTCGCCCACGCCCCACAACGCCCTGCCCAACGGGCTCCTCTGCCTGAAGGGCGGCGAGGTGGAGAACGAGATACGCCCCTTCCGCGCCGAGGCGCTGACCTGGGACCTGAAGGACTACTTCGAGGAAGAGTTCTTCCGGACGAAGAAAGTGGTGTTCGTGGCGATACACAACGGCACCCCCAGGCACGGAAAGGAATAGTTTCAGGGCCCGCAGACGGGACAGGTATCAACAGACGCCCCCGCCCCGCACCCGGACCGGCGATAAATCATCTTGTCACTCCGCCCCGCCTGCCGCCCGTTTAAAAAATAAAAAATATAGAAAACGAACCATGAAAATAAAACGATTCGAATTCAATATGTTCCCGGAGAACTGCTACGTCATCTGGGACGAGACCAACGAAGCCGCCGTCATCGACCCCGGCTGCTACTACGAGGAAGAGAAACAGGCCCTGAAGGACTTCATCCTCAAAAACGGGCTGGACGTCCGGCACCTGCTGAACACCCACCTGCACCTGGACCACATCTTCGGCAACCCCTTCCTGCTGAAGGAATTCGGGCTGAAGGCCGAGGCCAGCCAGGCGGACGAATTCTGGATTGACGAGGCCCCGAAGCAAAGCCGCATGTTCGGCTTCCAGCTCCACGAGAAGCCGGTCCCCCTGGGCAGCTACCTGCACGACGGCGACCTCATCACCTTCGGGCATACCCGGCTCGAGGCCATCCACGTGCCCGGACATTCGCCCGGGAGCCTGGTCTTCTACTGCGCCGCGGAGCACTGCATGTTCTCGGGCGACGTCCTCTTCCAGGGCAGCATCGGACGGGCCGACCTGGCCGGAGGCAACTTCGACCACCTGATAGACAACATCTGCAGCCGGCTCTTCGTCCTGCCCAACGATACCGTGGTCTACCCCGGACACGGGGCACCCACCACCATCGGCATCGAAAAGGCGGAAAACCCCTTCTTCCGGATCTGAGTTTTTGAGGGGGTAATTGGAGGAGTTGATTTTACTATAGGGAGTTAGAAGGAGTTATAAGGAGTTAGAAGGAGTTATAGGCCAATAGTCGGTCCGGCGGGAGGTGAGCGGAAAAGTATCGGCCTCTAACTCCCCCAAGCGAAGCGATAACTCCCTCTAACTCCCTCAAAGGAATATAATCTAAACAACATCAACCTTTACTTATATGAACAACCATCCTTTCTACGAACGCCACATCGGCATCAACGAACAAGACGAAGCCCGCATGCTCCGCAAAATCGGAGTGGGCTCGCTGGACGAACTCATCGACAAGACCCTTCCCGCCAACATACGCCTGAAGGCCCCCCTTGACTTGCCCGAAGCAATGGACGAGCACGAGTTTGCCCAACACATCGGCCGGCTGGCCGCCCAAAACAAACTCTACGCCACGTACATCGGACAAGGCTGGTACGGCACCATCACCCCCGCCGTCATCCAACGCAACATCTTCGAGAACCCCGTATGGTACACCTCCTACACGCCCTACCAGACGGAAGTATCGCAAGGACGCCTGGAGGCCCTGATGAACTTCCAGACGGTCATCTGCGACCTCACGGGCATGCCCCTGGCCAACTGCTCGCTGCTGGACGAGGGAACCGCCGCGGCCGAAGCCGTCACGATGATGCACTCCCTGCGCCCCCGCGAACAGCAGAAGGCAGGCGCCAACACCGTCTTCGTGGACGAGAGCATCTTCCCCCAGACCCTGGCCGTGATGCGCACCCGCGCCGTGCCCCAGGGCATCACGCTCCGCACAGGCAAGTACAGCGAACTGGAGTTCACGCCCGACCTCTTCGCCTGCGTGGTCCAGTATCCCAACGCGCAGGGCAGCATCGAGGACTACCGCGGCTTCGTCGCCCGCGCCCACGACGCGCATTGCAAGGTGGCCGTAGCCGCCGACATCCTGAGCCTGGCCCTGCTGACCCCGCCGGGCGAATGGGGCGCGGACATCGTCTTCGGCTCCACCCAGCGGCTGGGCACCCCCCTGTTCTACGGAGGACCGTCGGCCGCCTACTTCGCCACGCGCGACGAATACAAGCGCAACATGCCCGGACGCATCATCGGCTGGAGCAAGGACAAGTACGGGCACCTGTGCTACCGCATGGCCCTGCAAACCCGCGAACAGCACATCAAGCGCGAGAAGGCCACCTCGAACATCTGCACCGCCCAGGCCCTGCTGGCCACCATGGCGGGCATGTACGCCGTATGGCATGGCCCGGAAGGCATCCGCGACATCGCCCTGCGCATCCACCGGACGGCCGCCTACCTGGCCGGCATGCTGGAGCACTGGGGCTACCGCCCGCTGCATGACGCCTACTTCGACACGCTCCACTTCGCCCTGCCCGAGAGAGTCTCCCAGGAAGCCCTGCGCAAAATCGCCCTGGAGCATCAGGTCAACCTGCTCTACCTGCCCGACGGCACCGTCAGCCTCAGCATCGACGAGACTACCGACTATCAGGCCCTCGACCAGCTGATGACACTCTTCGGCCAGGCCGTCGGCTCCTACAGGACCCCCGCCCGGACATTGCCCGAAGCCTGCCGCATCCCCGAAGCCCTGCGCCGCACGACTCCCTACCTGACCCACGAGGTCTTCCACCTCTACCACACCGAGACGGAGATGATGCGCTACATCAAACGCCTGGACCGCAAGGACATATCGCTGGCCCACTCCATGATTTCGCTCGGCTCGTGCACGATGAAGCTCAACGCCGCCGCCGAGATGCTCCCCCTGAGCCTCGCAGGATTCTCCGGCATACACCCCCTGGTGCCCGGCGACCAGGCCCAAGGCTACAAGGAACTCATCCATAACCTGGGCGAAGAGCTGAAGACCATCACCGGTTTCGCCGGCATCAGCTTCCAGCCCAACTCGGGCGCGGCGGGCGAATACGCCGGTTTGCGCACCATCCGGGCCTACCTGGAAAGCATCGGCCAGGGGCACCGCCACAAAGTCCTCATCCCGGCCAGCGCCCACGGGACGAATCCCGCCAGCGCCGTACAGGCCGGGTTCACACCCGTTACCTGCGCCTGCGACGAACGCGGGAATGTGGATATGGAAGACCTGCGCCGCAAAGCCGAAGAAAACCGCGACGACCTGGCCGCACTGATGATTACCTACCCGTCCACACACGGTATCTTCGAGGCGGACATTGTGGAAATCTGCCACATAATCCACGCCTGCGGCGCACAAGTCTACATGGACGGAGCCAATATGAATGCCCAGGTAGGACTGACCAACCCCGGAACCATCGGCGCGGACGTCTGCCACCTGAACCTCCACAAGACCTTTGCCTCGCCTCATGGCGGCGGGGGCCCCGGCGTAGGACCCATCTGCGTGGCTTCGCATCTCGTCCCCTTCCTGCCCGGACACGCGCTCTTCGGGAATGACGCCAACGAAGTGGCTTCAGCCCCGTGGGGAAGCGCCGGCATCCTGCCCATCACCTACGGCTACATCCGCATGATGGGAGCCGAAGGGCTGACGCGCGCCACCAAGATAGCCATCCTCAACGCCAACTACCTGGCCGCCTGCTTTGCCGGCACCTACGGCGTGGTCTACCGGGGCACCACCGGCTATGTGGGCCATGAGATGATTCTGGAATGCCGCAACGTACAGGCTGAAACCGGCATTACGGAAAACGACATCGCCAAACGGCTGATGGACTACGGCTACCACGCCCCGACCCTCTCCTTCCCCGTACACGGCACCCTGATGATAGAGCCGACCGAAAGCGAAAGCCTCGCAGAGCTGGACAACTTCGTAGCCGCCATGCACAGCATCTGGCAAGAGATACAAGAAGTGAAAGAAGGCCGTGCGGACGCCAAGGACAACGTATTGCTCAACGCCCCGCATCCCGAATACGAGGCCGTGGCCAACGAGTGGGACCATGCCTATACCCGCGAAAAAGCCGTCTATCCCCTGCCCTCGGTGCGCGACAACAAGTTCTGGATCAACGTGGCAAGAGTGGACAACACGCTGGGCGACCGCAAACTGGTAGCCACCCGCAACGGTTCATTGGACTAATCGTAAACAGGAGTTAAGGAGTTAAAGAAGTTAAAGGAGTGAAGCCGATACTTTTTTTGCATGAAGTCTTTTTTCTGACTTACTGCCGGCTTAACTCCTTTGACTCCTTAACTCCTTTAACTCCTTAAAAAGTTACTCCTCAGCGCACCCAGGTAATCGTACCCGCCTTCACCTTCTTTTCCTTGACGGGAGCATCCGCCGGCTCATACCCCAAAGCCGCGCATCCATACACTTTATGATTCTCCGGCACGCCCAGTCCGGTCAACAGGGCACGCACACCGGGGTCGTCGCAATTCTGCCCGATCTGGTTTATCCAGCAGGAGCCGATGCCCAACGAGGCCGCAGCCAGGAAAATATTCTCCAAAGCACAGGCACAATCCATCCCCGCCCACCATTGGGTCGGCTCGTTGGAAACAATAACCAGCGTAGGCGCATGGTAATGACAACAATACGTGGAACTGCGTCCCCGCTCCTGCAAACGGGGTTCGGGACTCTTGGCGAAAGCGGCTTTTACAGCCTCATTCAACCGGTTCAATACTTCCGCATTCTGGATGGCCGTGAAATGCCAGGTCTCCAGGTGCATGCCGTTGGGGGCATACGTGGCGGCTTCGAGGATACGGGCCAAGTCTTCTTCGCTCACTTGGCGGTCGGTGTAGGACCGGACACTGTGCCGGGCCTTGATGTTTTCTAATACGGTGTTCATAGATGAATAATTATATGTAAAATGTTCGGGGGAAAGAGCCTTATAACTCCCGCCAACTCCCTTCTAACTCCTTTTCATCAGCCCGATCTTGGCATTCAGCTTCAAGTAATACGCGCCGTTCTCGCGCTCCAGGAAGCCGTACCGGTCTTTCTCCAGCGATCCCTTCTCAAAACGGGTATTGCGATAGAGGAAGTCGGCAAAAGTCTCGGGATCAGAACGGTCATAACAGAACAAGCGCCCTTCTCCATTGACCAGCAGCATCCCGCCAATGGCAGAAGCCGCACCATTATAGATTTTGGCCGGGCGCATCCCGAGAGCCAGGGCCAGGAGGAACTGCTTCATCTTGTAGACATAAAAGCCGTGCTTCCGGATCAGTTCGTCCTTAATCTTCAGCGGGTTCACCTCGCAGATGCGCTCCGTCAGTTCAGAGGTGCGGGTGATGTCCTCCAGGTGCATCAGGCGCACCATCTCGGCCAACATCCGGGGAAAGTGGAGGTCTATCATCTGGAGGTTCGCACGAAAAACGCGGTCGGCCACGTCGGCATACTTCAACACGCCGCCCAGGCGCTCTATCATCCGCATCCGCTCGGCCACTTCGGCGGGACCCTCGGGCAGGGCGTTTATCTTGCTCACCGTAGGCGAAGCAAACTTCACGCCCGTCTGCTCCAGCTTCAGATTGGCCGTACGCCCGCCGTCCAGCAAGGGATTCATCGGAGCGAGACGGCAACGGACCACAAAGCCGGTCAGAGGAGCCTCCGGCGACCAGAAAGCCAGACGCAAGTCTGTGCGGTCGTCCGTCTTGGCTTCGAGGTCGTAGATGCGCACGGCATCCAGGAATCCCTCCAGGGCATCGGGCACCTCCACTTCCTCGCCGGGCTGCCTCAACAGGTCGAGCAGCACCCCTGCGGCTCCGGTAAAATCAGCACGGGGAAAATGCACCTCCCCGCCCTCTGCCGGTGTGAAAACACCCTTCTTGTCGAGAGTCCCCGACTGGATACGTACTTCATCACGCTCCAAATAGTAACGGCGCGTACCATCATGTTCCTCCCTCTCTATCAGGGCTATGGAACGGGGCTGACGGCCTTCGCCCGTGATGTCCGGCGTGCCGGAAACGACTTTTCCCTCCCCCAGCAGGAGGAAGAAAGCGTACAATTCTCCTAATTCTCGTTTGGTTGCTTGAAATGCCATATGCTGTAATGATTGTAACAGGTCATTGTTGGAATGCTTCCACCCGCAGGGTCTCGACCTTCTCCAGCCGCTGGCGCAGGCGGGGCATCAGCGAACGCCGGATGCGCAGGGTCATGGAGCAATCCGTGTCATACCCTTGCGAGACGATGGCCGGTCCCTCTTCCTTGACGATGCGCATGACGTCGTTCATCATCGGATATTCAAAGAGGACGGTCACCTCCTCGTCCACGGTCTTCTCCACCACCGTAGCGGCCCCGATGGCCTCGGCCGCGGCAGCACGATAGGCCACGATCAGCCCGCTCGTCCCCAGCTTGATGCCTCCGAAGTAGCGCACCACGATGATGAGGATGTCCGTCAGGCCGTTGCTGTTGATTTGCCCCAGGATAGGTTTGCCTGCCGTGCCGCTGGGCTCGCCGTTGTCGTTGGCGCGGAAATCCTTGCGCTCCGGCCCCAGCATGTAGGCGTAGCAGACGTGGCGGGCATCGTAATATTTCTTCTGGTAGGTATCCAGCCATCCCTTCACCTCGTCCACCGTACGCACGGGCAGGGCAATGGCTATGAACTTGCTCCGCTTCTCGGTATAAATGCCTTCGGCTGGAGCCACGATGGTCTTATAGGTATCTTCTGTCATCATGCGGCAAAGGTACGATTATTCCGCCAAATAACCGAATTTGGCAAGCAAGGTTTAGCGGCCGGCATCGCGCCGGCGGGTCCACATATGCCGGCCGCCCGCTCCTCCGTTCAGCCCTGGCACGGCTCTATCCGGATTCCGTGCCGGGCGCGGGCCACGTCGATGAACTTCGAGAACTCCGCAGGCTTCCCCTGGCTGGTGGTCGGCCAGTTGCTGCAGATGAGGATGTTCTTGTCCGCCAGCCGGATGGTGTCGTCCATCGTGCGGTTGCCAAAGAATTCCACCTTTCCCTTCTCTGCCTTGATGGCCTGGTAGCGCTCAAAGTCCATGAAGATGACGTCCATGTTCTTCTTGATGGGGAAAGCCGCCTTCAGCTGCTCGTGTGTGAGGTCCGGATGGGCACGGACATAGTCGGCCACCACGTCGCGCACCAGGTCTATCTTCTTGGCATACACCCGGCCGTTGTAGCGGTAGCTGTTGGTATCGCGGTTGAACTTGAACGTTTTCTTCAGCGGGCCGTCAAAGGCCTTCAGGTTGGTCACGGCGGACAGCTCCAGGGTGGCGGCGATGGCACTGCCCAGCTCCGCATCGTTGCCCACAAGGCCGGCTATCTTGTTCAGCAGGCCGGACACGCTGAAGGTGCGGGTGCTGAGGTACGTCTCCTTCTGGCACATGCGGAACAACACCTTCTCCCACTCCTCGTCAAACTCCTCCACACTGTCCAGGCTGGCTTTCTCCACCTCCGTCAGCGGGCGGAGCTTCAGGCGCGAGGCGATGCGGTCATTCCAGTTCTTGAAGTCCGGCTCCTCGGTCAGCTGGTTGTAGATGTACGGATAGGCTATCTGCATGCACACCAGGGCGAAGTTCAGTTCCTTGCCCGCCAGCAACGGCTGGGACCTGGCATCCTGCGACGCCTGTGCCTCGTTGATGAGGGAGATGAGCGCCAGCGTGTTGGTCAGCCGCTTCAGCGAACGCGGGTTGCTGCCCACGGACAGGCGGGCTATCTCGCTCAGGTCTTCGGCCAGCTGCGGATTGTCCAACTCCTCGTCCGTGAAGAACTCTATCTTGCGCAAGGCGTCCACGAGGAACGTATCCACGTTGTACGACGCCACCGGCATGGAGAAGGGCAGCTGGATAATCTTGTCGAAGAACGAGCGGAACTCGCGCTCGTTGCTCTCGGTCAGCTCGCCGAACTTGGGCTTCAGGCCCTTGATGACGACATCGTAGTCGATGGCCAGGATGAAGACGCACCGCTCCAGGTCGAAAATATTCTTCAGCAACTCCAGGATTTCCACGGCCACGGGCGGGTCGATGCGGTCCAGGTCGTCGATGTAGAACGTGAAGCCCTGCTTCGACGCATCGTGCGCCAGGGCATCCTCGATGAGGCGGGCAATCTCCTCCTTGAGCTGCGCGATGTCCGACTCGCGGGCGTCCGGGCTGAAGAGGTCGTCCACCACGTCGCCCTCCACGCCCACCACGCCGGCCGCCACCTTGGTGCCGATGGTGGCCATCTTCTTGAACACGCCGCCAATCTTGCGCTTGCTCTCCTCCCACTTGTGCTTGTTGGGATTGAGCTGGCCTATCTGGTTGATGATGCCCTCCAGGATGCTGATGATGGCCTGCTGCGGCGTCTTCATCAGCGAGAACTGCCAGGTGTTGATCCACACGGCAAAGTAGGGCGCCCCCTCCTGGTCGCACAGGTTGTAGCGCAGCTGGTTCATCAACGAGGTCTTGCCGCTGCCCCACTCGCCCTGCAAGGCGATGGTGATGGGCGTATCCGTCAGGCGGATGTACTTGATGAGGGCGTCCTGATAGACCTGGATGCCGAACAGGTCGGCTTGCGACGGCTTGCGGGGTACGTCGATAATGCTTGATTTCATATAAGTAGATGTTTACTATGAATAGGAATTTATCGTTAAGGAATGGGAGGGAGTTGGAAGGAGCCGGAGGGGGTCAGAGGCCTATAGCCGGTCCGGCTGCGGACTTCCGACACGCCATTGCCGTACAAGGACGGCATCACTCCCCATCTCCATGTGTCGAAGTACTGTACTTCGGTATATAAAGTACAGTACTTCTACAGGTGAACTACAGTAGTACGGCATCCCTTCACCGCATCTCCGCCGTCCCTGCCTCCCTTACCTCCTCTTTCTCTTACGCTTCTTGCCCAACACGAGCCCGCCGAGCTTCCGCTCCAACCCTCCGCGGGTGGTGGGAATGTCGGTGGCGCGGGCCACTTTCTGCTTCATGGCGGTGACGCCCAAGGCGCGTTTCCACGAGAATGACAATCCGGGTATTTTCATAACAATGTCACTGCTAAAATGCAAATTAAAAGTAACAACCAGGTGAAGATGCAGCCGCAACCGGTCTGGCCGCAGCCCTCACCGCTCCCGCCGAAGAGCCACCGGAGGGTGGCCAGGGCGACAAGCATCTTGAAGAAATCTTTCATGTCCTACGCTATTTACGCCATGCCTGCCACGATGGGGCTTTGCACGAAGTTGAGCGCCCGGATTTGTTGCTGCAGGGCGGCGGCGTCATTTTTCAGTTTGTCCCACCGTCAAGTTAGAAGTGCAACCCCGCCACCGCCTTCCTGGTGACCGTGGCCGAGCCACCAAGAAGGCGGCCATGGCAATGCTGGCCAAGGCTTATATGCAGCGTACCCGCCTTTACGAAAAGGGCTCTACCGAGTATGT
>DWZE01000006.1 GCA_019118325.1 Candidatus Bacteroides intestinavium | reverse complement strand
GGTCACGGTTCCACAGGCGCGAGTGGTGGGCGCAGATTCATTTTCTTTATTGACTGATTATCCGTTATCAAAGATTATAGATCAGCGGCATCCGCGTCATCTGCGTCTAAAGAATTAAATTCCTATTCATCTTATCAACATCTACCTACAAAAATACCCCAAAAACCTTTTCTTGCCAAAAACAGTAAGACTATTTAAGAAATCGGCAGAAAAACAATGGTATTATAGGCTTTTTTTCTTACATTTGTCTGCAAATAGAACCCCAAAAACATATTGTATGAAAAACTCAAGATTCTTTGCGCGGCTGTTCTTGCTCGCCACACTTTGCATCGGCAGTCCGTCGCTGCATTCACAATCCGTCATTCCCATCCCGCAGGAAGTGGAACAAGCGGAAGGTTCATTCACCCTCAATGCCAACACCCGGTTGAGCTGTAACCTGCAAGGCGACGAGCTGGAGCAGTTGCTGGATTACCTCAAGCAACAACCGCTCCTGAACGCATGCCTGAAGAACGGCCACAACACCCCGGCCGGACAGGCAGGCATCGTCCTGCAGAAGCTGGACAACGCCGGCACCCGCACACCGGAAAGCTATGAATTGCGCGTGACGCCGGAGCGCATACACATTACGGCCTGCACAGATGCCGGCCTGTTCTACGGTCTGCAGTCCTTGATGCAACTGGCCACGCCGGCCGGCGAAGGCCAATGGAAGGTATCGGCCTGCCACATCACGGACCAACCCCGCTTTGCCTACCGCGGCTTCATGATGGACGTGTCCCGTCACTTCCGTACGAAGGAGTTTGTCAAGAAGCAGATGGATGCCATGGCCCGCTTCAAGCTGAACCGCCTGCACCTGCACCTGACCGACGGCGCAGGCTGGCGTATCGAAATCAAGCAGTATCCGCGCCTGACGGAGTTCGCCGCCTGGCGTCCGCAGGCTGTATGGAAAGACTGGTGGTTCAAAGGCGGACGCCAATATTGCGAGGAGGGAACCCCGGGTGCCTACGGCGGCTACTACACGCAGGACGACATCCGCGAGTTGCTGGCCTATGCCGCCGAGCGCCACATCACCATCATCCCCGAAATAGAGATGCCCGCCCACTCCGAAGAGGTACTGGCCGCCTATCCGGAAATGTCCTGCTCGGGCGAGCCGTACAAGAACGCCGAGTTCTGCATCGGCAACGAAAAGACCTTTGAATTCCTGGAGAATGTCCTGACGGAAGTCATGGAGCTTTTCCCCTCGGAATATATCCACATCGGCGGCGATGAAGCCAACAAGAACCCGTGGAAGGCCTGCCCCAAATGCCAGCAGCGCATGAAGGACGAGGGACTGAAAGACGTGGACGAACTGCAAAGCTACGCCATCCACCGCATGGAGGTATTCCTCAACAAGCACGGCCGCAAATTGCTGGGTTGGGACGAGATTATGGAAGGCGGACTGGCACCCAACGCCACCGTCATGTCCTGGCGCGGCGAGGAAGGCGGACTGAAGGCCGTCCGTTCGGGCCATCGCGCCGTGATGACGCCGGCCGAGTTCTTCTACCTGGACTACTACCAGGATGCCCCCATCAGCCAGCCCGAGGCCATCGGCGGATACGTACCGCTGGAGAAGGTGTATTCCTATGACCCCGTCAAGGCCGATTTCACCCCCGAAGAGAAAGCCTTGATCTATGGCGTACAGGCCAACCAATGGGCCGAATACATCTCCACGGACGAGCAATATGAATACATGATGTATCCGCGCCTGCTGGCCGTGGCCGAAGTGGGCTGGAGCGAACCGGAACGCAAGGATTTCGCCGACTTCCGCAACCGCGCACTGGTGGCCGTGGACTGGATGACGGCCAACGGTTACCACCCCTTCCCGCTGAAGGACGAAGTGGGCCACCGGCCTGAATCGCGCGAGCCCATCGAGCACCTGGCCCTGGGCAAGCCCGTCACCTACAACGCACCCTTCAACGAGACCTACAAGGCCGCCGGCGACAAGAGCCTGACGGACGGCCTGCGCGGCGACTGGACCTACTCGGACGGACGCTGGCAGGGATTCATCTCGCGCAACCGCCTCGACGTGACCATCGACCTGGGCGAGGAGACGCAGATAGGCAGCATCGGCGCCGACTTCATGCAGGCTGCCGGACCGGAAGTCTTCCTGCCGGCCGAGGTCATCATCTCCGTCTCCAATGACGGACAGAAATTCAAACGGCTGAAACGCGAAAAGCACAAAGTGAGCCGTGAACCGGGCTTCGCCTTCGCCAACCATACGTGGAAGGGAAAGACCAAGGCACGCTATGTCCGCGTACAGGCCCGCTCGGGCAAGGAACTGGGTGGCTGGATCTTCACGGACGAAATCGTAGTGCTCCCGCCCCAGGCCAAATAAGTCTTTGCCCGGAGATATCTCCCGGCACGGACGGAGATACCTCCGGACACGGGCAAAGATATCTCCGAGCGCGGACAAAGATATCTCCGGACAAGCCTAAGGATATAGACAAGCCCCAAGCGCTGCCCGAAGCGCTAATTTCACCAGAATTCGCAGACCTGCAGAAGGCTGCGAATTCTGTCATTTTGAAAGGCAAATTCGCCTGAATTTGCAAAGACAGGCAAGCATAAATCTACAGAATCCCCATTCCGGGAGCAAATTTGTGGATTTATGCTTGCTTTTTGTCTTGTCCTAACGTCTTTTGCCTGCGATTTTTCCGGCCACACGTCCCCCCGTACGCAAATAAAGCCGGGAAAATGCAACAGAAAGGAGCCGATGTCCCACATTCCCCAACTTTTTCTTACCTTTGCACGTACAAAAATAGAATCGGACGAATGGAATTCAATTACGACGTTATCGTGATAGGAGCAGGCCACGCCGGATGCGAAGCCGCCGCCGCGGCAGCCAACCTGGGCTCGAAGACCTGCCTCATCACCATGGACATGAACAAGATTGCCCAGATGAGCTGCAACCCGGCCATAGGGGGCATCGCCAAGGGACAGATTGTGCGCGAGATTGACGCCCTGGGTGGACATACCGGCCTTGTGACGGACCGTACCGCCATCCAGTTCCGCCTGCTCAACCGCTCGAAAGGGCCGGCCATGTGGAGCCCCCGCGCACAGTGCGACCGCAACCAGTTCATCTGGGCCTGGCGCGCCGTGCTGGAGAACACGCCCCACCTGCACATCTGGCAAGACACCGTCCGCCAATTGCTGGTAGAAGACGGCGAAGTGCGGGGCGTGCTCACCGTGTGGGGCGTGACCTTCCGCGCCAAATGCGTGGTTCTGACGGCCGGCACCTTCCTCAACGGGCTGATGCACATCGGACGCGTGATGCTTCCGGGCGGACGCATCTCCGAGCCGCCCTCGTATGAACTGACCGAATCCATCGCACGGCATGGCATCGAATACGGCCGGATGAAGACGGGCACCCCCGTGCGCATTGACGGACGAAGCGTGCACTACGAGGACATGGAGGTTCAGGAGGGAGAGGATGATTTCCACAAATTCTCCTTCCTCGACACGGGCCGGCGCCCCCTGCGACAGCTGCCTTGCTGGAGCTGCTTCACCAACGAAGCCTCTCACGAAGTCTTGCGCAAGGGACTGCCCGACTCTCCCCTTTTCAACGGGCAAATCCAGAGTATCGGGCCGCGCTACTGCCCCAGCATCGAGACCAAGATTGTCACCTTCCCGGACAAGCCGCAGCACCAGCTTTTCCTGGAGCCCGAAGGCGAGAGCACGCAGGAGTATTACCTCAACGGATTTTCCTCGTCCCTGCCGATGGATATCCAGATAGAAGCGTTGAAACAAATCCCGGCCTTCCGCGACCTGGTGGTCTACCGCCCCGGCTACGCCATCGAGTACGATTACTTTGACCCAACGCAGCTGACGCATACGTTGGAAACGAAGAAAGTGCGCAATCTCTTCCTGGCCGGACAGGTCAACGGCACCACAGGCTATGAGGAAGCAGCCGGACAAGGCATCATTGCGGGCATCAACGCCCACATCAATTGCCACGGCGGAGCGCCCTTCACCCTGGCCCGTGACGAGGCCTACATCGGCGTCCTGATAGACGACCTGGTGACGAAAGGCGTGGACGAGCCCTACCGCATGTTCACCTCGCGCGCCGAATATCGCATCCTGCTGCGCATGGACGATGCCGACATGCGCCTCACGGAGAAATCGTGGAGATTGGGCCTGGCCACCGAAGAACGCTACGCCCTGCTGCAGACCAAGCGCGAGGCCGTCCGCCGCATCGTGGACTTCACCCGCACGTTCTCCATCAAGCCGGCGCTGATCAACGGTTTCCTCGAAACATTGGGCACCACTCCCCTTCGCCAAGGCTGCAAGCTGGTAGACCTCATCGGCCGGCCGCAAGTGACGCTGAAGAACATAGCCGCACAGATTCCCGCCTTCCAACGCGAGCTGGACCGCCTGGCCGACCGCAAGGAGGAAATCATCGAGGCGGCCGAAATCCTGCTCAAGTACGAGGGCTACATCGAACGCGAGCGCATCATTGCCGACAAGCTGGCACGGCTGGAGTCCATCAAAATCAAGGGACGTTTCGACTACAACAGCCTGCAATCGCTCTCCACCGAAGCCCGGCAGAAGCTGACCAAGATTGACCCGGAGACCATCGCACAAGCCAGCCGCATCCCCGGCGTATCTCCAAGCGACATCAACGTCTTACTCCTGCTCTGCGGGCGGTAAAACGCGGCCGCGTTCCACGTGAAACAAAAGATTGAATAAACCCTATAAAAACGACTGAATATGAGCAAAGAAACACTGCTTGAAAGTATCCGTACGATACCCGACTATCCAAAGCCCGGTATCCTGTTCTACGACGTGACGACCCTGTTCAAGGACCCCGCAGCCTTACACACGGCAGCCGACCTTCTGTACGACATGTACAAGGACAAAGGCATCACGAAGGTGGCCGGCATAGAATCGCGCGGCTTCATCCTGGGAGCCATCCTGGCCGAACGGCTGGGTGCCGGATTTGTCATGGTCCGCAAGCCGGGCAAACTGCCGGCCGAGACCATCGAGATCAGCTACGAGAAAGAATACGGCAAAGACACCATCCAGATCCACAAGGATGCCATCCAGCCGGATGATGTGGTGCTGATGCACGACGACCTGCTGGCCACAGGAGGCACCATGCGCGCTGCCTGCGAAATGGTGCAGACCATGCACCCCCGGAAAGTGTATGTCAACTTCCTCATCGAGCTGAAGGCCCTCCACGGACGCGAAGTATTCGGCAAGGATGTCGAGCTGGACACGGTGCTGGCTCTCTAACAGAAACTGGTGCGGATTACGCGGATGATGCGGACGAAAAGCCGAAATAAGAAATCCGCCTCGCCCGCGTAATCCGCGCCTAAAACATACAATCATGGACGAACTGAAGACCAACGACTACCTGCGAGGCATCGTGCAGAACTTGCCGGAATGTCCAGGCATCTATCAATACCTGAACGAAGAGGGTACCATCATCTACGTCGGCAAAGCCAAGAACCTGAAGCGGCGCGTATCCTCCTACTTCAACCGCGAACACGAGCCGGGCAAGACGCGTGTGCTGGTCAGCAAGATAAGGGACATCCGCTACATCGTGGTGAAAACCGAAGAGGACGCCCTGCTGCTGGAGAACAACCTCATCAAGAAATACAAGCCCAGGTACAACGTCCTGCTGAAAGACGACAAGACCTACCCGTCCATTTGCATACAGAACGAGTGGTTCCCCCGCGTGTTCCGCACACGCAACATCGTCCGCAACGGCTCCAGCTATTACGGCCCATACAGCCACGTACCGACCATGTACGCCCTGCTGGATCTTATCAAGCATCTGTTCCCCCTCCGTACATGCCACCACAACCTCAGCCCGGAAAACATCCGCGCAGGCAAGTACCACGTCTGCCTGGAATACCATATCAAGAACTGCGCCGGACCTTGCATCGGCAAGCAGACTCACGAAGAATACATGCAGAACATCGCCCAGATCAAGGAAATCCTGAAGGGCAATACCCGTGAAATCGAGCAACAGCTCTACCAGCGGATGCAGGACCTGGCTGCAGAAATGAAATTCGAGGAGGCACAGAAGGTAAAGGAGAAATACCTGTTGCTGGAGAGTTACCGCTCGAAATCGGAGGTCGTCAGCCACGTCCTGCACAACATCGACGTATTCTCCATCGAAGAGGACACCGATGAAAACGCTGCTTTCATCAACTACCTGCACATTACGAACGGAGCCGTCAACCAGGCTTTCACCTTCGAGTATAAAAAGCGGCTGAACGAAAGCAAGGAGGAACTGCTGGCCATGGGCATCATCGAAATGCGCGAACGCTACAAGAGCCACTCCCGCGAGATTATCATTCCTTTCCCTCTCGACATAGAGCTGAAAAACGTTGTTTTCACCGTACCGCAACGGGGAGATAAGAAGACCTTGCTCGAATTGTCCATCCTGAACGTGAAGCAATACAAAGCCGACCGGCTGAAACAGGCGGAGAAACTGAACCCGGAACAGCGTGCCACCCGCCTGCTGAAGGAAATACAGGAAGCCCTGCACCTGGACCGCCTGCCCATCCGCATCGAATGCTTCGACAACTCCAACATCCAGGGGGCAGACCCTGTGGCCGGCTGTGTGGTCTTCGTCAAAGGGAAACCATCCAAGAAAGAGTACCGCAAATACAACATCAAGACGGTGGAAGGCCCGGATGACTATGCCTCGATGCAGGAGGTCGTCAGACGCCGTTACCAGCGCGCCACAGAGGAGAACACCCCCCTGCCCGACCTTCTTATCACCGACGGTGGAAAGGGGCAAATGAGCGCCGTAAAAGAAGTCCTGGACGAGCTTGGCCTGGACATCCCGATAGCCGGACTGGCAAAGGACGACCGGCACCGGACGTCGGAACTGCTGTTCGGCTTCCCGCCCCAGGTCATCGGCATGAAGCAGACCAGCCCCCTCTTCCAGCTGCTGACGCGCATCCAGGACGAGGTACACCGCTATGCCATCAGTTTCCACCGCGAGAAGCGCAGCAAACGACAGATTGCCTCCGAACTGGACACCATCAAGGGCATAGGCCCCAAAGCCAAATTGGCCCTGCTGAAGGAATTCAAAAGCGTAAAGCGCATCCGCGAGGCCGGACACGAGGCGTTGGCCGCTGTCGTAGGCGAAGCGAAAGCCAAGATTCTGGAAACGTATTTCGGCACAAATTCTGCCCCAACCTGACCACCACGTCCAAAGAATTCGTACCTTTGCCCACAGATAACCCAACAAACCACCCTGACAAGAACAATGAGAGTAGTCATACAACGCACCACCCATGCATCCGTCACGATTGGCGGACAACTGAAATCGGCCATCGGACCGGGCATGCTGATTCTGGTAGGCATCGAGGATGCCGACGGACCGGAGGACATCGACTGGCTATGCCGGAAGATTGTGAACCTGCGCATCTTCGACGATGATGAAGGCGTGATGAACCGGTCCGTCCTGGAAACCGGAGGAGACATCCTTGTGGTGAGCCAGTTCACCCTGCACGCTTCCACAAAGAAAGGCAACCGCCCGTCGTACATCCGCGCCGCACGGCCCGAAATCTCCATCCCCCTCTACGAACAATTCTGCGAGGCACTCTCCCAAGCCTTGGGAAAGTCCGTTGGAACGGGCCAATTCGGCGCAGACATGCAAGTGGAGCTACTGAACGACGGCCCCGTAACCATCTGTATGGACACCAAAAACAAAGAATAGAGAATCATGAGCATAGACGAAGCACAACAGCAAGTGGACGCCTGGATCCGCACCTACGGAGTGCGCTACTTCAGCGAACTGACCAACGTGGCCGTGTTGACCGAAGAAGTGGGCGAACTGGCCCGCGTCATGGCCCGCCGTTACGGCGACCAATCGTTCAAGACGGGCGAGAAAGACAATCTGGAAGAAGAACTGGCGGACGTGCTGTGGGTCCTGCTCTGCATTGCCAACCAGACGGGCGTCAACCTGACGGACGCCTTCACAAAGACCTTGCAGAAAAAGACCGACCGCGACCGTACCCGACACATCAATAACCCCAAACTGAAAGGAGACAACCATGCAAACGAATGAACCTACCCAGAACAAGTATGACGAGGCTCTGAGCAAGTACCCGACCCGGCTGGACGATGCCACCATCGCCGCCGAAGTGGCCGCACTCATCGACCGGAAACGCGAAGAATACAACACGCCGGATGTGAAGAAATTCCTCTTCCACTGCATCGACCTCACCACCCTGCGCAGCGAGGACAACGATGAAAGCGTAATGCACTTCACGCAAAACGTCAACCGCTTCGACGAGGAATATCCCGACCTGAAGAACGTGGCTGCCATCTGCGTCTACCCCAACTTCGCGGAGATTGTGCGCGACACGCTGGAAGTGGAGGATGTGCAGATTGCCTGCGTGGCGGGCGGATTTCCCTCGTCACAGACCTTCCCGGAAGTGAAGATTGCCGAGACCGCCATGGCCCTCGCAGACGGTGCCACCGAGATAGACATCGTCATCTCCGTGGGCAAGTTCCTGGCAGGCGACTACGAAGCCATGTGCGATGAAATCGAGGAATTGAAGGAGACCTGCAAGACCCACCGTCTGAAGGTCATCCTGGAGACAGGCGCACTGAAAACCGCCGAAAATATCAAGAAAGCCTCCATCCTGGCCATGTATGCCGGCGCAGATTTCATCAAGACATCCACGGGCAAGCAACAGCCCGCCGCCACGCCGGAAGCCGCCTACGTGATGTGCCAGGCCATCAAGGAATATTACGAGCAGACCGGCCGACGCGTGGGCTTCAAGCCGGCCGGAGGCCTGAACACCGTGGAAGACGCGCTGACCTACTACACCATCGTCCGCGAGGTGCTGGGCGAAGAGTGGCTGAACAACTTCTACTTCCGCCTGGGCACCAGCCGCCTGGCCAACTTGTTGCTGAGCGATATCCTGGGAAAGGAAACGAAGTTCTTCTGACACGACAACGCACACATGAAGGCGCGGATTTCGCGGATTACACGGAGCCTAAAGTTATCCGTGATTCCGCGAAATCCGCGCCTCTTTTGCATGGAGATGTATAAAAAAGCGTTTACTTCTCCCTTTCCACCACGTAATTGATATACGCCGCCAGCGCGTCCGTCACCTCATTGGCCGGCACAAAAGACAACAGTTCCAAGGCCTTGTCCCGCTGGTTATTCATGGTCCGGACAGCATACTCGATGCCTCCTTGTTGCTTGGCAAAAGCTATCAAACGACCGATTTCATCGGAGGTGGCCTTGCCCGACTTCACCCGCAGAGCAATCTCGGCAGCCTCCTTGTCGTGCGTGGAATTGAGGGCATAGAGCGCCGGCAGGGTCAGCTTGCCTTCCAGCATGTCGTTGCCTGTAGGCTTGCCCACTTCCTTGCTCTCGTAGTAATCGAAGATGTCGTCGCGAATCTGGAAACAAAGTCCGATGTACTCGCCAAAACGGCGCAGGAACTCGGTTTTCTCCGCATCGGCCCCTACCGACAAGGCCCCCGCCTTGGTGCAGGCCGCAAAGAGGGCCGCGGTTTTCTTGCGTATGACTTCAAAATAGACATCCTCGGAGAATTGCTCGTTGCTGACATTAGACAGTTGCAACAGTTCTCCTTCGGCCAGTTCGCGGCCCAAAGAGGAAATGAGGTCGATGATGCCGAGGTTGCGCGTCAGCCCCGCCTGAACCAGAGCCGTAGCCAGAAGATAATCGCCGGCGAGCACTGCCACTTTGTTATTGAAAATGGCATTTACCGACAGCTGCCCGCGGCGTTCCGTGCTTTCGTCCACCACATCGTCGTGGACCAGGCTGGCCGTGTGCAACAATTCCAGCGAAGCGGCCGCATGAAGCGTGGCGGGTCGGACACCGCCCAGCAACTTGGCAGCCAGTAATACCAACATCGGGCGCATCATCTTCCCGTTCTTTTGCCGAATGTGCATGATGACCTGCTGCAGCAAAAGATTGGAGCTGGAAAGCGACTCTCCAAACAGGTGCTTGAAGTCTTCCATCTCCCCAATAATCGGTGCGATAATTAAAGATGAACGGTCCATATACGTAATTTGAGCACAAAAGTAATAATAAAACGGCGAATACTGTATTTTCTTTGTATTTTTACCACGAAAAAAAGATGATTCTATGAATTCTACCGACAAACTCTTCCTGTTAGACGCTTATGCGCTGATATATCGCGCCTATTACGCGTTCATTAAGAACCCGCGCGTCAACTCCAAAGGTTTCAACACCTCGGCCGTCCTGGGCTTCGTCAACACACTTGAGGAAGTGCTGAAGAAAGAGCGGCCCACCCACATCGGCGTGGCCTTCGACCCCGCCGGACCCACCTTCCGCCACGAGGCCTACGCCCCCTATAAGGCCCAGCGCGAAGAAACGCCGGAAACCATCCGGCTCTCCGTACCCATCATCAAGGACATCATCCGCGCCTACCGCATCCCCATCCTCGAGGTGCCCGGCTACGAGGCCGACGACGTCATCGGCACCCTGGCCACCGAGGCCGGACGCCGCGGCATCCCTACCTATATGATGACGCCGGACAAGGACTACGGACAGCTGGTGGGAGGCACCGTGTGGATGTACCGCCCCAAACATACCGGCGGCTTCGAGACCATGGGCCCGGAAGAGGTAAAGGCCAAGTTCAACATCGAGCGCACCGAGCAGGTCATCGACATGCTGGGCCTGATGGGCGACACGGCAGACAACATCCCCGGCTGCCCCGGCGTGGGCGAGAAGACTGCCCAGAAACTCATCGCCCAGTTCGGGAGCATCGAAAATCTGCTGGCGCACACCGAGGAGTTGAAAGGCGCCCTGCGCAACAAAGTAGAAGCCAACAAGGAACAAATAGCCTTCTCCAAATTCCTGGCCACCATCAAGACCGACGTACCCATCGAACTGGACATGGACGCCCTGGTACGTGAGGAACCGGATACCGAGGCCCTGAGGCAACTCTTCGCCGAACTGGAATTCCGCACACTGCTGGACCGCGTCCTCCGGAAACCGGCCCCCTCCCCTGCCACGGCAGACGCCGGGCCGCTCTTCTCCTCCAACAACGCCACCCAGGCCCCGACCCAAGGCGATTTGTTTGCGATTTCCACGACCGAGGGGACAGACGCCGCCGAAAATCCGACTCTCGACACGATAGAAACCCGCCCCGTAGACTATCAATTAGTTGACACAGAGGACGGAATCCGCGATTTGGTTCAAAAGTTGCTGACAACGGAAATTCTCGCGATAGACACAGAGACCACCAGCACCGAGCCGATGGAAGCCGAACTGGTGGGTGCCAGCTTCAGCGACGCCGAGGGCCGGGCCTGGTACGTCCCGTTCCCGCCCGAACGCGAAGATGCCCTGCGACGGGCCGGACTCCTGCGCCCCCTCTACGAAAACCCGCGGAGCCTGAAGGTGGGCCAGAACATCAAGTACGACCTCATCGTCCTCCGGAACTACGATGTCCGCGTGGCCGGACCGCTGTTCGACACGATGCTGGCACACTATGTCCTGCAACCCGAACTGCGCCATAACATGGACTACCTGGCCGAGGTCTACCTCCATTACCGGACCATCCACATCGACCAGCTCATCGGCCCGCGAGGCAAAGGACAGAAGTCCATGCGCGACCTGCCACCCGCCGAGGTCTACCGTTATGCGTGCGAGGACGCCGACATCACCCTCCGCCTGAAGACCGTGCTGGAAAAGGAGATGGAAACCCACCATGCCGCCGGCCTGTTCCACGAGATAGAGATGCCGCTGGTGCCCGTCCTGGTCAACCTGGAGTGCAACGGAGTGCGCATCGACACGGAGGTCCTGCGCGAGATTTCCCGCCTTTTCACCGCGCGCCTGAACGAAATCGAGCAAGACGTCCACCGGCTGGCCGGCGAGGTGTTCAACATCGCGTCGCCCAAACAGGTGGGTGAAGTGCTGTTCGACCATCTGAAGATTGCCGACAAGCCCAAGAAGACCAAAACCGGCCAATACGTCACCTCCGAAGAAGTACTGGAAAGCCTGCGGGCCAAGCACGAGATTGTGGGCAAAATCCTGGAGCACCGCGGCCTGAAGAAACTCCTCGGCACCTACGTGGACGCCCTGCCCCAGCTCATCAATCCGCGCACGGGGCGCATCCACACCTCCTTCAACCAGGCCGTCACCGCCACGGGACGACTCAGCTCCAGCAACCCCAACCTGCAGAACATCCCCGTGCGCGACGACGACGGCAAGGAAATCCGCAAGGCTTTCATCCCGGATGACGGGTGCGAGTTCTTCTCCGCCGACTACTCGCAGATCGAGCTGCGCATCATGGCCCACCTCAGCGGGGACGAACACATGATTGAAGCCTTCCGCAGCGGCAAGGACATCCACGCTGCCACCGCTGCCAAAATCTTCAAGGTAGACCTCCACGAAGTGACCTCCGACATGCGCCGCAAAGCCAAGACGGCCAACTTCGGCATCATCTACGGCATCTCCACCTTCGGCCTGGCCGAGCGCATGGGCGTGTCGCGCCAGGAAGCCAAGGAACTCATTGACGGCTACTTTGCCACCTATCCTAAAATCAAGGCCTACATGGACCGCAGCATCGAGGTGGCCCGCAGTCAAGGCTACGTGGAAACCATCTTCCACCGCAAGCGTTTCCTGCCGGACATCAACTCGCGAAACGCCACCGTCCGCGGCTACGCCGAACGGAACGCCATCAACGCGCCTATCCAAGGCAGCGCGGCAGACATCATCAAGGTGGCCATGGCACACATCGACCGCCGCTTCGCGGAGGAAGGACTGAAAGCCAAGATGATTCTGCAGGTGCACGACGAACTGAACTTCAGCGTCCCGCCCGAGGAAAAAGAACGCGTGCAGCAAATCGTCCTCGAGGAAATGGAGAAGGCCTGCCCCATGCAAGTGCCGCTGAAAGCCGACTGTGGCTGGGGAAAGAACTGGCTGGAGGCACACTAAAGCCCGGCGGACATCCCGATTTGTAAAAGTATTGCACCATCTTCAAGCCCGGCCACGCCGGGCTTGTTTCTTGACAGTCCGGAAGCACGGGCCGAGATGTCTGCGGACACGGGCGGAGATATCAGGAAGCACGGACGGAGACATCTGCGGACAAAATGAGAAAAGACAGACGGGTAAAATGGGCAATTTTTGAAGAAAGGTGAAAAAATGTCCAAACGAGAAGTCGTTGATTCCAAGGCCACTAAAGGAAATGCTGTCTCAAAATGTACGAACCGGTTGCCGGCGGACAAATCGAGAACATGTTCAGAAAGAGCCCAAATTCATGTCCGGAAGTTTTACCACGAAAAACCGATTGCGGAGCGGCAAAACGGGACGCCGTAAGAGCGAATCCCGCCCCCCGGCAGGAGAAAACCGATTTACTAAAAAAGTCAAAAAGAAGACGAAACAGACACTTAGAGCACATTCGACATTGGCAGTTTCCAAAAGAAAACGTATTTTTGCAGGACAAACAAAACAAGCACCGTTGGACAGCAAAACCGTCCGAAGACAGAAGGAACGCAGCAAACCTGGCCGGACCTCGATTTCAGAATAGTGTACGAGCATTATCCAACGGAACAAACAAAACAAGCAAATGAATCCCATGATGAACGAGCGCGTACAGGAAGCTGACGGCTCCCTGTCGATGACCTATGTAGGCCATGAAGAGAAAATGGATATGGTCCCATCTTTTCAGACACTGACGCTGAAAGAAGGAGAACTGGTGGCCAAAAAGGAAAGCAAGGCTTCCACCTTGTTTTTCATGTTGTCCGGCCGACTGAAAACCATTCCCATGTCGCTTTGGCCTGCCGAACGGGAGTTGCCCGGACGGTGCTTGTTTCTCATCCCCGACAGCGAGAGTTTCTACGGGAAAGCCGTCGAACCTACCGTATTGTGCTGCTGCTCATTCCGCCGCCACTTCCTGCACACGGCCGAAATACCCGCCCCCACCGGCCGGCCTGCCGCCCCTCAAGAAAACGGGGATATCTTCCGGCTGCCTTTGCTCCCGGCGCTCCAATGCGAGGCGGAAAGCCTTCTTCAGGCGCCGGACGCCCTCCTGCGCGACGCCGAATATTCCCAACACAAAAGCCGCATCCTGGCCTTGCTGATGAAACACCTTTATGCACCGGAGGAACTCCTCGGACTTCTGTCCCCCATCCTGCACCGCGACCCCGACTTCCGGGAACTTGTATTGATGAATTATGCGGACACAAACCGGGTAAAAGATTTATCTAAACGGCTCCACATTCCCGCCACTACCTTCAACCGGAGATTCCGCGAAGCCTTCGGGATGAGCGCCAAGGAATGGTTCATACAGAAAAGAGAGGAACACCTGCTGCGCGACATCCTGCTGACGGACCTGACCCTAAACGAGATTGCGGACAAGTATGAGCTGACACCGAACTATTTCATGAAAGTCTGTAAGGATACTTTCCACAAGACCTTCACTGAATTGAGAGCCTCCTACGCTCCCAAAGCCTCTCCGACACACCCGCTATAACTTCTTTTAACACCCATATCTGCTTTTGACCAATAATCGGGGTACTTTGGTCAAAAAACATAGCCGACATGCGTGGACAACACATTAACTTTGTCGCGGAATGTCCTGCCAATCTTACGCAAGATTTTTTCCAACCGACGAGGTCGGCCGTTTTCGGACCCCGCCTTTTGCCTGAGCAAACAAAATAAACTATATATAACCCCATTCTTACGAACCGACTTTTATGCAAAAGGAAGAGTAGTCCATGAAACGGAAAGGATGCGTAGTCGCCCTACTTCTTACGGCCTGCACGTTGGCCGTACCGATTCCGTCGGATGCCCAGGCACCCGGACAGGACACCACTGTGCATGAAACCACAGGCACAGTGACCAATGAAGCCGACTCGGACAGTAGCGACAGTAGCGACTCACCAGAAGCATCACCCTTAGGCAGCGCCTACGACCTGTGGGGCTGGAACGTGCCGATTTACTATTATTATCTCTACAAGCACCTGTTTGCCGGATACCCCTGGGTAGTACGGATAGCCTACAGTGTAGTATTGCTGTGCTGCCTGTCGTTTCTCATCCTGGTGCTGACCATGAGCTGGGACATCTACATCCGCCGCCGCAACCGCAAGAAGTACGACCAGCTGCGCAAGCAATACCTGCAAAAGCTGATTGACGTCTGCCTGGCCCGCGTGGAGAACCTGCCCACCGAAGAAATCAAACGCCGCATAGACTACAAGGAGAAGAAGTGGAAGAAATGGGAACTGCGCCAATGGGCCTACGTGTTCATCGAGGTCAGCACGCACACCAACACCCTCAACCCCAACCTGACCAACATCCAGCGCGCCATGCACTTGGTGGGCATGAACGAATACATGGAGAAACGCCTGGTGCAAGGCCGCCACGCCCAGCGCGTGCGCGTCATCCAGGCCGTGCGCCTGACCAACATGGAGTTGCCCAACAGCACCATGGCCCACCTGGTAAATCACAAGGACCTGCGCCTGCGCCGGGCCGCACGCCTATATTATATAGGTACCAGCCAGGCGGACCCGCTGCATTTCTTCGAAGTGAACGACAAGGGAAAGATGCGCATGACCACGTGGGACCAGATGGAACTGCACGAAGTCTTCTTCAAGGTGAACGATGCCGGCAAGTCGCTGCCCTCGTTCATCCCCTTCATGCAACGGCTGGAGAACCCCGTCATGGTGGCCTTCTTCATCCAGGAGACCGCCTATTGGGGCACGGATGCCGACATGGAACACCTGTTCCAGTTCTTCAGCTCGCCCAACTTCGCCTACCGCGAGGCCGCCTTCCGCAGCATGGGCATCCGCAAGTTCCGCAAGGGCGAGGAAGGCATGAAGAAGGTTTACCACAAGCAGACCGAGCACCTGCGCCGCTGCATCCTGCACGCCCTGCTGGACATCCAGTCCGGCAAGAGCCTGCCTTTCTTTACGGAAAGCTATGAAACGGCCACGTCCGACTACACCCGGCGCGCCGCCTTGCGCTGCGTGTGGATGTCGGGCACGAAAGGCCGGGCAGCCTTCCTGCGATTAAAAGCCAAGGCCAAGGAAGACCAAAAGCTCTTCTTTGAGCACGTGGAAAGTCCCATCATTAATAATGACGCCCCATGAAAGAGTTAGTATTCTATTTCTACGGATACATCATCTTCTTCTATTCGATGGGGCTGATCATATCCTACGTCGTCCTGATGTGGCTGGCCGAAGTGGGCATCCTGCGCCGCAAGAACGCCTACCTGACGCCCTACGCCAAGTACATCATCGACAAGAGCCCCTACACCCCGGGTGTATCCATCATCGCTCCTGCCTACAACGAGGAGAAGACCATCGTGGACAACGTCAACTCGCTGCTGGCCCAGGACTACCCGGTCTTCGAGGTCATCATCGTCAACGACGGCAGCAAGGACAAGACCCTGGAACTGCTGATAGAGAACTTCCAGCTGGTGGAAGTGCCGTTTGCCTACGTGGAGCACATCCACACCAAGCCCTACCGTCGCCTGTTGAAATCGACCAATCCGGACTTCCGGCGCCTCATCGTGGTGGACAAGGAGAACGGAGGCACCAAGGCCGACGCCGTCAACGCGGGTCTGAACGCCTCGTCCTATCCGTACTTCATCAACACGGACGTGGACTGCGTGCTGTCCGAAGACGCCATCTCGCAGTGTATCATGCCCGTCCTCGAAGATGACACCGTCATTGCCGTCAGCGGCATCATGGCCGTTTCCAACGGCTGCAAGGTGGAGAACGGCAAGATTGTCAAGGCCAGCGCGCCCCACCGGCCCTGCGCCTTGTTCCAGACGCTGGAGTACATGCGCTCGTTCCTGGTGGGCAAGATGGGTTGGTCCACCATCAACGCCATGCCCAACGTCTCCGGTGGATACGGCCTTTTCGACAAGAAAGTGGTGATGGCGGCAGGCGGTTACCGCTCGGACTCCTTCGCCGAAGACATGGACATGATCATCCGCATGGTGGGCTACTGCTGCGACTTCGACCGCCCGTACCGCATCGTGCAGGTGCCTGCCACCTGCGCCTGGACGGAGGTGCCGGGCAACATCGTCACCCTCTACCGCCAGCGCGTGCGCTGGGGGCGCGGACTGCTGCAGACGTTCACCCGCCACCGTGACTTCCTGTTCAACCGCAAGTACAAGCGGCTGGGGATGATCACGCTGCCATACGTGTTCGTCTTCGAGCTGATAGCCCCGTTCATCGAATTCTTCGGCTTCATCACCTTCCTCTACCAGGCCTTCACGGGCGTGGTCAACTGGCCGGCGGCCCTGGTCATCTTCCTGGCCCTGTACACGTTCTGCATCGTGCTGTCGTCGGTGGTGATGTTCTACGACTATATCACGGGCGGCTCCTTCAACAAGGTCACCTCCTACTTCCGCGTGATGGGGGCCGCGTTGCTGGAACCGTTCCTTTTCCATCCTTTCATCGTGGTCTTCTCGTTGAAAGGCTATATGAACTACATACTGAACACCACGGCGAAGTGGGGCGAAATGCGCCGCAAAGGCTTCAAGCAGAAGAAAAGCGAGAAGCCCGATGACATACAGCCCGGAAAGGAGGTGGCCGCCTGATGAGACGAAACGGATGCCTCTTGAGCTTCATTGCCGTGTTCATCGGTTTCCTCAGCTTGTACGCCGCCAATGTGCTGGACGATGACAAGCTGAAGACGCCCGATTACTACGAGGTGACCGTGCGCGGCATGTTCAAGCAAGGACGCTGGGCCGAGGGCAAGACGCTGCTGGACCAGGGCCTGTTGAAATTCCCCGATGTCACCGGCCTGAACGAGCTGAACGGACAGTATTACTACCAATACAAGGAGTACGACAATGCGCGCTACTACCTCATCCTCTCCATCCGCGACAACCCCGACAACGTCCGGGCCAAGCAACTGCTCATCAAGGTGGAGGAGGAGACGAAGAACTACTCCAGCGCCATCTGCTACGTCAACGAGTTGCTGGAAATCAACCCCTACTGGCGAGGCTTGTGGCGGAAGAAGATTGGCTTGTACCGCCTGCAGGGCAACGACGTCGAGGCCGACCGCCTGCTGAAGCGCCTGTACCAGATTTATCCGAATGACACGGCCGTAGCCCGCGAATATGCCTACGGCCTGGAGGAAGTCTTCTACCGCAGCTACAAGTCGAAGGACAAGGCCGGCTCCATCGACGCCCTGCGCGAGCTGGTGAGAGTGATGCCGGACAGTGCCCACTTCTACCTCTACCTCAGCAACCTGCTGTTGCAGCAAGGCAACACCACCGAGGCTCTGGAGGTGACGGCGCGCGGCGCATCCCGCCTGCCGGGCAGCACGGAACTCATCATCAAGCGCGCGGGCATCCTGGCCGGCGAGGGACGCTATCCGGAGGCGCTGAGCTACGTCAAGGAGCGCATGCGCTTCAACCACAGCGGACGCCTGGCCGGATTCTACAACGGACTGCTGGCCGAGGCTGCCAACGCCGCCAAGATGAACGACCCGTACACCCTCTACGGACAGGTGTACGAGCGCACCAAGAACGACGAAGCACTGGACTACATGGTCAACACGGCCCTCCTGCGACGTTATGACGAGGACGCGCTCTACTACATCAACGAGGCAAAGAAGAAGCGGGGCGAAACGCCGGCGCTGCTCTACAAGGAGTACGTGGTCTACCGCCGCATGGGCAACCAGGGCAAGGCCTTCACCGCCCTGAACACGCTCTATGAAATGAATCCCTCCGACGCGGAAATTGCCAACGAACTGGCCCTGCTCCGCATGCAGGAGGCCGACCGGCTGATGGCCGACCGCTTCTATGCCGAGGCGCTGCCCTATGCCGACTTTGCCGCCCGCCATGCCCGCGACCCGGAAATCAAGGCATCGGCCTGGAACAAGGTCTACGCCTGCAACACCGAACTGCGCCGCTATGACAACGCCGTGGCCGCCCTCGACTCGCTGCACGCCAGCAGCCCGGAATATCCCACGTATCTCGTGAAGCTGACGGACACCTACCAGAAGCAAGGACGGGGCGACGAAGCCCTGCGGCTACTGGAGACCGCCATGCAGGACACCACGCAGATGGAGATGCACGCCCTCTACGCTTCGGCCTACGAGGAGACGGCCATCCCCTACATCAAGGGACTCATCGACAAGGGAGCCAGCTACAAGGCCCTGCAGGAGAGCGACCGCCTGCTGCACGTCAACCCCTCGTCGAAGGAGGGACTGACCTGGGCCATCAACATGTCGGCCCTGCTGGGACGGCACGACGACTTCGACCGCTACACCGCCTCGGCACGCAACATCTACCCGGAAGAGACCGATTTCATCGTGAAGCAGGCCTCGTCCTACATCCGCAAGAAGGAGTTCCAGCGCGGCATCGACCTCATCCGTCCCGAGCTGGACACCTATCCGGACAACGCCGGACTGGTGGGCGCCTTTGCCGAGAGCAGCGAGGGACGGACGTACCAGCTGCTGAAGGAGCACGAACCGGAGGAAGCCCTGGCTGTGGCGGACACCGCCCTCTTCTTCGACGAGGACAACCCGTCGCTGATGCTGGCCAAGGGAACAGCCCACGAGGCGCTGAAGCAGTACGACTCGGCCTTCATCTACCAGAGCAGGTATAAACCCGCGCCCCAGGAGATGAAGAGCCACCAACGCCACCTGGACGGGCTCCAGAGCCGCTCGTACAAGAACGAGGTGTTCCTGGAGTACATGCAGGGCCGCTACGGCGAGGCCGACATCCTGACCTCCGTGGCCACGGCCGCCTACACCCGCAAGCTGAAGCGCGACAACCTGACCGGACGCATCTACTATGCAGGACGGGACGGCAGCGCAGCCGGCGAAGACCCCACGGACCAGGTGCCGGGCGGCGTAGGCGTGCAGCTGCAGGCCGAATGGGAACACTACTTCTCGCGCAAGTGGAGCGTCATGGTGAACGGCGCATGGGCCAGCCGCTACTTCCCGCAAGTGTCCGCCACGGCCAAGGTCACCTACACCACGGACAAGGAAGTGGAATGGGACCTGCACGCCTCCTACCGCAAGATCCGCCTCTACGACAAGACCTTTGCCTGGGAGCAGCCGGAAGGCGACCCGAACGCCGAGGGATTCTGGATCTTCGACCACTGGAACGAGCGCCGGCACAACCTCTACAGCGCGGGACTGGGCCTGGCCAAGACCTGGAACAACTTCCGAGTCAGCGGCAAGGTGGACGGCTACATCCTCAACAAGAAGCTGTATGCCAACGCCGCCACTACGGTGAAGTTCTTCCCCCTGAGCGACGGACGCACCAATGTCTACGCCACCGGCAGCGTGGGCAGCGCCCCCGAGGCCGGACTGCTGGAGTACGCCATGCCCGGCACCTTCAGCAAGCTGAACACCATGGTGGGACTGGGAGGCAGCTACATGTTCAACAAGCACATCTCCGTCGGACTGATGGGCACGTGGAGCACGTTCTACAACCAGATGAATGCCCGCGAAGGCGGTCTGAGCGATTACCGGGACTATATAGAAACAGATTACAGGAACTTATATAACATCTATGTACAGTTGCAGATACACTTCTAATCCGGGCGGACGCACGGGCCTCGGCCACGCGCTGCTCCTGCTGCTCCTCCTCTGCGCGGCTTGCGGCCGCACGGAGACGGCGGCGGGCCGCGTCACGTCTGCGCCCGGCGACGGCACGGCCGCCTTCGAATACCGCGGCCTGTACACGCCCTGCAACGCCACCCCCGCACAGATGGCCGCCAACGGCGCCCACAACCCGGACTACGACTGGCTCATCTGGGGGCACAACCTGCGCAAGACGGCCCTGGCCGACGGCGTGCCGGCGGAGGCACAGGCCACCGTCGACGGACGGAAGGACCCCGCGCAACTGTGCTTCTCGTCCGAAGCCCTCTACCGCGCGGTGGAAACGTACATACTGGACAACTGCGGCGACGAAGAGAGCGCCCGCGTGGCCATCGCCCCGGACGACTATGACACCGCCTGCACCTGCGATGCCTGCCGCCGCGCCGGCAACACGCCACAGAACGCCACGCCCGCCGTGGCACAACTGACGAAGCGCCTGGCCAAACGCTTCCCCCGCCACCGCTTCTTCATCACCGCCTACCTGACCACCCGCCAGGCGCCGCGCGACACGCTGCCGCCGAACGCGGGCGTCCTCATCAGCGCCATGGAACTGCCGATGGCGGCGGGATTTGACAAAGGGAAGAAGGCCCGGAACTTCGCCGCGCTGGTGGCGGAGTGGCGGAAGGCCGTGACGCACGTCTACGTGTGGGACTATATCCGCAACTTCGACGACTACCTGACGCCCTGGCCCTGCCTCCGCCTCGTGCAGCAACGCCTCCGGTGGTACCGGGGCATGGGCGTGGACGGCATCTTCCTCAACGGCAGCGGACAGAGCTACGCCGCCCTGGACGACGTGCAGACCCACACCCTGGCCTGCCTGCTGCGCGACCCGGAAGCACGGGTGGACACGTGCGTCGCCGGCTACCTGGAGCGCCACTACCCCGTGGCGGGCCGCACGCTGGCGCGCCACTACCTGTCGTGGGAGGACGAAGTGCTGCGCCGGCGGGCCACGGTGCCCTGGTACGGAGGCATCGGCGACGCGGTGGAAGCGTGGCTGGAGCCCGATGGATTCGAGGATTTCATGGCCGAGGCGGACCGCCTGAAGCGGAAAGCCGGGGGCGACGAACGCCGGAGGCTGAACCGCCTGCTCACCGCCCTGCAATACACACGGCTGGAGCTGATGCGCCGCCCGCACGCCGACTACGATGCCACCCGCGCCGCCGAGTGCCTGGACCTGCTGGCGGGACACGAGGCCTTTGCCGACATGGCCAATTACCGCGAATCCAACGGGCCGCTGAACGTATATAGGATGGAATGGCGCCACCTGATGGCCGAGAACGCCGCCGCCCCGGACGCCCTGCAAGGCGTGGTGCCCGCGTTCGTCTCACGGCCGGACGGCGCCTACACGGACGCCTCGCTGCTGACCGACGGGCGGTATGCCCTGCCCACGGACTACCACACGGGCTGGCTCATCTCCTCCGCCCGCGAGACGGTGTGGCAGCTGCCCGCAGGAGCCGTGCGCAGCGGGGCCGTGGTAGAGGTGTCCTTCCTCTCCGCCCCCCGGTGGCGCATCTTCCTGCCCGACCGGGTGGAGCTGTGGCAGGACGGGCGCAAGGCGGGGGAGGCCGTGGTGCCCGGCGGGAGCGGAGCCACGCCGTGGACCAAGTACAAACTGAAGTGCAGGGCCGCCACGCTCCGGCCGGACGCCCCGGTGCAGCTGCGCATCACGCAGAGCGACGAGGTGCGGAAACCCACCGTAGCGGTCGATGAAATCGATGTTTTTTAGCAAACAGAGGAGGCAAGAGAGACAGTATGCAGAGCAAATGGACGACATATGGCAAACGATGGAGCGCAGCGGCAGGGGTACTGCTGGTGCTGCTGGGTTGCATCACGCTGACGGGCTGCAAGAAGCGCATCGGCATGACCACCGTCGAGGTGCCCGACTCCGTACGCCACTACTACCCCGTCATCGCCGGGCAGGAACTGAACCTGATATACGACCTGACCAACACGGGCGACCAGCCGCTCATCATCCGCGACATCCAGCCCTCGTGCGGCTGCATCGTCACGATGCCCCCGTCGCGCATGGTACTGCCCGAGAAGAGCATCCGCCTGAAGTTCACCTACCAGAGCGCGAAGAACATCGGCTACGTGCAGCACGTCATCCGCATCTACTGCAACGTCCCGCCCAACGGCATCGTCAAACTCGTGTTCGACACCAACGTCGTCCCACACGCCGACTACACCCGCGACTACGAGGAACTGTACAAGGAGGCCGTGGAGCGCAACCAGCTCATCAAGGGCAAGGTGGACGGCGAGGTCAACGAGCAGGGCTACTACGTGGACATCGAGAAGGACAGCCGCTCGCACGAGCAGTATCCGTGGAGGGAGGAGGACAACCTGCATTGAGAGAGGGAACGAGAGAGAAACAAATGTATTTATCAACCAACCATCAAAAACTGAAAGAAAAATGAAGAAACAATTGTTAGCAATGTTCGCCGCAGCGGCCCTGTTTGCAGGCTGCTCATCCGATGAAATGAACAACATCAACGGCGGCGAGAACAATGGAAACGGAGCAACAGGCACCGTGGAGACTGCCACCTACTTCGCCGTAAGCACGGACGAAGGTATCGGCATCATGGCCAGCAGCGCCAGCAACGCACCAGAGACCCGTGGCAAATTGGACAAAGATTACCAAGGCTGGGTTGTTGGCAAATGGCAATGGTGCACCGAATGCGAAGCCTATTGCTTCCATTATAGCAATAGATGGGAATGCCAATGTGGCAAAGGCTCGGATTGTCCGGTCTGCAACGTGCAGGGCAATCAGTGTGAACATTGCACGCCCCAATACACAGGCGCTCCTGAAGACTACAAGGGAGAATGCGACGACCAAGCCCCGGACCAAGGCGGTGACCAAGGCGGCGAGGGTGAGAACCCCGGCGACGGTGAAGGCGGTGACCAAGGCGGTGAAGGCGGCGGCGATGAAGGAGAGACTCCCGTGCCCGGCTCGGACATCACCCTGGACTTCTGCATCGACCTGAGCGATGTGCTGGAGAATGCCTTCACGATGGAAACCGATGACTTCTACATCCGCGTCAACGGCGACTACATCAAGACGGCTACCTGGCTGGACGGCATCAGCACCACCAGCAACAAAGCCTTGATCGGCATAGACGGGAACGACCGGCTGCAGATCAGCCTCCTTGGGCTGGACAAGATTCCTGCCGAGAAGAACGGCTATGACTACACGTTCGAAGCCTACCTGTGGGTGAAGAACGAGGCGCCCCTGAACGATGGAACGGGCGGTTACGGCCAACTCTTTGACGAATCCATGAAGGCCAAGTGGGTGAACCATGCCGAAGGCGGGGACAGCGAGGCCGGCTGCAACATCAACTGCCAGACGGACGGTGAAGACGGCCTGTGCCTGACCTCTTACACATGGTATGGCCCGAAATACGGCTACGAGGTACGCTACAACGTCTACCGCGGCATCAGCGGCAGACCCGCCACGGACGGCCAGGGCAACTACACCAGCACTTACGGCGACTCGCCCTACATCAAGGTGTCCGTCCACGTCAAGCGCGTGGCCGACACCGTGAAGTCCACCTTCACCCCCATCTACTACACTTGGGAAGAGAAATAAAATAACATCCGTAAGTTGCTGCGGCTAAATGCCTGCATCAGATGGCTGGGAAAGGAGGAGTCCATCCCAGTTTCAAGTTGACTCGATTGTGTATAACTTAAAAAATAGAAATAGAACAAATATGAAGAAACATTTATTAGCACTATTTGCTGCTTCAGCCTTGTTCGCAGCCTGCTCGTCCGACGAAATGCCCAACAACCCGCAGGAGAACAATGGAGACAACGGACAGACCACCGTCATTGATGAAAATCTGCCCTCCTCTGTCGCCATGACCACGGAAGAAGGTGTCGGAATGAGTGTAGGCGCATTGGATGAAGCTGCCGATACGAAGGCTTCCGGCAATGAAGTGTACTTCGACATACAGCCATATACCGATAACATATTGGCCCAGTTCGAAGGCTATATCATGAAGGCCGATGACTTCGCTATCCGCGTGAACGGTGACCCCTTGCACGTGACGCCGATAAAAGGCGAAAACGGCGTGACGAAGCAAAAATTCAAAATCACGCGCGACCAGGAGTTGAAAGTCCGTGTAGAAGGATTGGAGTCTTTGACATACAATCCCAATTACGATGACGTATACTCTTTCGAATGCTGGCTTTGGGTAGAAAACAAGAAGCAGAAACAGAAAGAGGAAAACGGCGTTCTGCTGGATGAGTACGAAGAACTCTTCAGCTTCGAGGACAAACTTAATTGGATTGGCGGCGAAGAGAATCTGGAAAACAGCGGTGTAGATGTCACCCTGAAAGCTATAATAGGCCTCCACGACAAGTCCGTTACAGAACCGGAAGAAGGACAACCTGAATTCGGCTATAAAGTATCGTACAATGTGTACAGAGGCATTAGCGGCCGTGCTGTAAACGAAGACGGAGAATTCGACAAGGACGGCTTGGGCGACACGCCCTACATCAAGGTCAGTGTCAACGTCATCCGTCTGGCTGATGACGAAAAGACCGAGGTAGGCGCCAGCATACCCAAAAACTGATTCTTAGCACCTGCGGCATAACCTGCAGCGACAAACGGATGTTTTATAAGCAGAGACGAAAAACGGACTGCACAAAAAAGGAGGACTCGCGTCCTCCTTTTTTCATATGTCACGAAGGGAAGCCTCCGGTTATCCAAAAGATTTCACTGCCACCGCCACCCCCGCCGGTCGTTGTCCCGACACCGCCTTGCTGCAGCGCATCCCCAGATAGACGGTACTCTGCATGTTGACGTAGGAGGGAGGTGGATTACATACACCCCAACTCACACACCGAACGACACCCCAACTCACACACCGCAGGTGTCGCTGCGCGGCCACCAGACGGCTAAGCATTGTTGGACCTCTACGAGGTCCGCGTTACAAACAAACACGTGTGGTTTACGTCCCGATTCCCTTCCGAACGGCGCGGGGACACGGATTCATAATACCGCAGGTGTCGCTACGCGGCCACCAGACGGCTAAGCATTGTTGGACCTCTACGAGGTCCGCGTTACGAACATTTACGTGGGGTTTACGTCCCGCATACCTCCCGAACGGCGCGGGGACCCCAACGGGGTCCAACATTGCTTAGCCGTCTGGTGGCCGCGCAGCGACACCTGCGGGTGTTATGTTGGTATATTGGTTATTGGTATGTGGGTATATTGGCATATGGGTATGTTGGTATGTGGGTATATTGGTATGTGGGTATATTGGCATGTTGATATGTCGGTATAATGACAAACACGACGACACGAAATACACGACATATCCCCCCATTTCCCACAAAAAAATCCCCCGTCCCTTGCCAGCCTCCCGAAATCTCCCTACCTTTAGCCCCGTCAACCCTCAAAACCCGTCACCCCATGAGCTACACCCACCTCCTCTACCACCTCATTTTCCGCCCGAGATACAGCCGCCCCGCCATCACGGAGGCCCACGAGAAGCTGCTATACCACTACATCTGGGGCATCGTCAAGGCCAAGGGCGGCGTCCTCTACCGCATTGGCGGGATGCCGGACCACCTCCATCTCCTCGTGCAGCTGCCTCCCACCCTCTCCCTGTCCGGCTTCATGCACGACCTCAAACTCAGCACCCACTACTTCCTGCGCGAACACCGCGAGGAATTCCCGCTGTTCGAGGGCTGGGGGAAATCCTACGGCGCCCTGACCTGCAGCACGCGGGACAAGGAGCGCGTGACGGCCTATATCCAAAACCAGAAGGAACACCACCGCACCACGACCCTCGCGGACGAACTCAGCGGGCTGTGGCGGGAAAACGGATGGGAAGCGGGGGCGGAACAGTTCCTGGCAGACTGACCCGGTCAGTCCGTCACGCCCGCCCGTGCCTTGGCCAAAGTAAGATACCCTATTCAAGAGAGAAATTTGCAGAGGCGGCACCCCATAAAAAAGAGGGTGCGCCGAAATATAAAATGGCACGCAGATGACACTGATTAAACAGATTTTCGCAGATTCGTCTGACTGTAAATCAACGAAGCACAATCAGTGGTCATCTGTCGCATCTGCGACATCTGCGTGCCATTTCA
This sequence comes from Candidatus Bacteroides intestinavium, assembly GCA_019118325.1. Classification (GTDB taxonomy): domain Bacteria; phylum Bacteroidota; class Bacteroidia; order Bacteroidales; family Bacteroidaceae; genus Bacteroides; species Bacteroides intestinavium. The sequence goes on along the minus strand of DWZE01000006.1, from coordinate 6,744 downwards.
TATTTCGGCACACTCTCAACCCAGTTCCCGGCGGCCTCAGCGCCGTGCGCCCGGACGGCTCTCCCGGTAAGCCTTATACTGCTCCTCGGTCATGATTTTCTGCAGGCTCTCCTCGTAGGCCTGGCGGGCGGCGCGTCGCTCTTCGACGGCCTGCTTGCGCTCCGCCTCACGCTTCTCCAGCTCCTCCTTCGTGGGGGCCGGGCGGTCGGCGTCGGCGTAGTAAGGACAGTCCGGCGCATGACGGCCGTCCGCGCCATACGCCTCGCAGCAGCGGCCGGCGTGGCGCGGGGCACCGCAGCATCCGCCCCGGTGCCAGCCGCGGCGGTGAGAAGGACGGTGGCCGGCCCAGCGGCGGTCAGGGGCGCCGGGGCGCAGGCCGGGACGGTCGCCCTTGGACCGGAGCCACACCAGGTTGGCTTCCGTCAGCTCCTCCACCTGCTTCGCGTCCAGGTTGTAACGCTCGGCCATGTCCAGGGCCATCATCTCGGCACGCAGCTTCAGCCGCTGTTCCGAATAGTCGCGGCGCTCGTCTTGCGCCATCACACTTCCCGCGCCCACCAACAGGGCGGCCAGGAGACACAGGGTTGTCAATTTCATTGTCTTCATACGATAGTCAAGTTTATTGGTTACAGGGTTTCTGACACAAAGTTATGTAAAAAGTTTAATGAAAAGCCGGGGTTTTACATTTAATTAGTAACTTCGCGCCCGAATCGCCCCCGCGGGCGGAGATATCGCCGGACACGGGCAGGGATATCACTGCCGCCGGACGGAGATATCGCCGGACGCGGGCGCAGATATCCCGGGATTCCCCGAATGATCACATAACCCTATAACAATGAAAACAGCAAATCTTTTGTGTATGTCTGCAGTCATTATGGCAGCAATCTCCTGTGGCGGAAGCAAGGAACCGGCCCCTGCGCCGGCAACGGATGCCCGGGACAGCCTCCTCATCCAGCGGTCTGACATCCGGATCAAGAACAGGCGGCTGACGCCCGAAGCACTCTGGGCGATGGGACGCATCGGCGGCGTGGCCGTGGCGCCCGACGCGGACAAGGTGGCCTACACCGTCAGCTACTACAGCGTCCCCCAGAACAAGAGCAACACGGAAATCTTCGTGATGAACGCCGACGGCAGCGGCAACGAGCAGCTGACCCGCGACGAATGGCAGGAGAACCAGCCGGCATGGATCAAGAACGGCAAGAAACTGGCCTACCTGAGCAACGAAAGCGGCTCCACCCAGGTGTGGGAGATGGACCCCGACGGCACGGACCGCCGCCAACTGACCGACCATGCAGGCGGCATCGACGGCTTCGCCTTCAGCCCCGACGGCAAGAAACTGCTCTTCATCGCACAAGTGAAGACCGTGAAGACCACGGCCGAGAAATATCCCGACCTGCCCCAGGCCAGCGGCATCATCGTGGACAGCCTGATGTACAAGCACTGGGACGAATGGACCACGACGGCGCCCCACCCCTTCGTGGCCGACTTCGACGGCGACGAAATCAGCCATGTCCGCGACCTGCTGGAGGGCACGCCCTACGAAAGCCCGATGAAGCCCTTCGGCGGCATCGAGCAGCTGGCCTGGAGCCCGGACAGCAAAAAAATAGCCTACACGTGCCGCAAGAAGACGGGAAAGGCGTATGCCGTGTCCACCGACTCGGACATCTACCTCTATGACCTGAAGTCGGACAGCACCCTCAACCTCTGCAAGGGCCCGGAAAGCGCAACAGACCGCAACGAGGGATACGACACCAACCCGCAATTCTCGCCCGACGGACGCTACATCGCCTGGCAGAGCATGGCCCGCGACGGATACGAAAGCGACCAGAACCGCCTGTACGTGTTCGACCTGGAGAAGAAAGAGAAATTCAATGCCTCCGAAGCCTTCGACACCAACGTGGACTCCTACCTCTGGACGACCGACTCGCAAGGCTTCTACCTGACCGCCACCTGGCACGGCACCACCCAAATCTACCACCTCGCCCTCGAGGACCACAAGGAGAAGAAAGCACCCGTCCGCCTGACCGAAGGCCTGCATGATTATGGCAGCATCGCCCTCTGCGGCAACAACCTCATCGCCACGCGCCACTCGATGAGCCAGGCCGACGAAATCTACGTCGTGGCACCCGGCACCGCCGCCAAGAACCAGTATGCCGAGAGCCGGCAGCTGACCCAGGAGAACCGCCACATCTACGACCAGCTGGAGATGGGCCGCGTGGAGGAACGCTGGCTCAAGACCACGGACGGGAAGGACATGCTCGTCTGGGTCATCTATCCCCCGCAGTTCGACCCGAAGAAGAAATACCCCACCCTACTGTATTGCGAAGGCGGCCCGCAAAGCCCACTGAGCCAGTTCTGGAGCTACCGCTGGAACTTCCAGATCATGGCCGCCCATGACTACATCGTCGTGGCTCCCTGCCGCCGCGGCATGCCGGGATTCGGCACGGAGTGGAACGAAGCCATCAGCGGCGACTACGGCGGCCAGTGCATGCAGGACCTGCTGACGGCCATCGACGAGGTGTCCAAGGAGCCCTTCGTAGACCGTGACCACCTGGGATGCGTGGGCGCCAGCTTCGGCGGCTTCACCGTCTACTGGATGGCAGGCCACCACGAAGGCCGCTTCAAGGCATTCATCGCCCACGACGGCATCTTCAACATGGAGATGCAGTACCTGGAGACGGAAGAGAAATGGTTCGCCAACTGGGACATGGGCGGCGCCTACTGGGACACGGAGAACGAGACGGCCCAGCGCACCTTCGCCAACTCGCCCCACAAGTTCGTGGACAAATGGGACACGCCCATCCTTTGCATCCACGGCGAGCGCGACTACCGCATCCTGGCCAACCAGGCCATGGCCGCCTTCGATGCCGCCCAACTGCGCGGCATCCCGTCGCAGCTGCTCATCTTCCCCGACGAGAACCACTGGGTGCTCCAGCCGCAGAACGGCGTGCTGTGGCAACGGACGTTCTTCGCCTGGCTGGACAAGTGGCTGAAGCCGGATAAAGAATAAACTACAAAATAAGTAGTAGATGTGGATATTTAGCGGGCTTCGCCCGCAGGAGTTAAAAGGAGTTAGACGGAGTTATCGCTTCGCTTGGGGGAGTTAAAGGCCAATACCGCATTTGCATCGATGATGCCAGTTATCGCCGGACCCACTATCGGCCTATAACTCCCTCTAACTCCCTCTAACTCCTCAAAGATAAATTATCATTTATCGGGTTCATTTCACGTCCCCGGCCTGGGCACGGGGTTCGCGGCGGGTGTCCCAAAGGTCGGCGATGTACAGGGTATCGCCGTCTACATAATATACCAACTTGCAATTCCTATGCACAACAACGCTGCGGAATCCTTCGGGACGTTCGACCAACAAAGGCTCATAAGAACCGATACCGGGATAGCAGGTGATATGTCCGACCCACTCCCGGATGTTCTGGTGAAAATTCATCGCAGCTTTCCTGCCAAACACTGCGGCGAGATAACGGGCTGTTTCTTTCCGCTTCTGCTGTGCGAAGGGAGTCCATTTTGCTTTCATAACGTAGCCAAGAATTGTTCCATTTCCCTGTCTGCTTCCTCGGCAGGAATGCACCTGCCCGCCTCCGCATCGGCCAATGACCGCTCGATGCGTGCGTTCAGTTCCTCCATCGTGTAGGGCGTCAAGGCTTCTTCCTGTTCCTCATACACATTCAGTTTGTCCAGCAGCCAACGGCGGTCGCCGGCGGGAAGCGCCTGTATCTGGCTCCACAAGTCTTGTACGGATAGGGTGGCGTTCATTGTCTGTCCTCCTGATTCATATAATATAACGGGTATCGGTTGCAAATGTAACTCATCGAGGCGGAAAGTCCAAGCAAAACCGCGGATAATTAGGCAAAACAATGTATCTTTGCCGATTGAAACTTAGACACAGTATTTATATGACCACCCTCGACATCATCCTCCTGGTCCTCATCGGCACGGGCGCCGTGCTGGGCTTCGCGAAAGGCTTTCTCCGCCAGCTGGCGGGGCTGCTGGGCCTGATTGTGGGACTGCTGGCCGCCAAGGCGCTGTATGCCACCGTGGCCGACGAGGTATTCTCGCAGGTGACGGACGACGCGGGCCTGGCCCGCGGACTGGCATTCGTGGCCATCTGGCTGCTGGTCCCCCTGCTGTTCCTGCTGGTGGCCTCGCTGCTGACACGGGCGATGGAGGCCGTCTCGCTCGGCTGGCTCAACCGCCTGCTGGGCGCGGCGCTCGGCGCGGCCAAGTATGCACTGTGCATCAGCCTCCTGCTGATGACGGTGGACCACTTCGACACGAAGGGGACCCTCATCAGCCGAAGCCAGAAGGAAGCATCCATGCTGTATGGCCCGATGACAGGATGGGCAGAATTGTTCATACCCGCAGCCCGCAAGGCCGCAGAACCCTATATATTTGAAACATGAAGCAACAACAAGACTCCAACGAATACGTAAAGAAGCTGACCGAAGAGAAGTACAAGTACGGCTTCACCACCGACGTGCACACCGACATCATCGACCGCGGCCTCACGGAAGACACCGTGCGCCTCATCTCCGAGAAGAAGGGCGAGCCCGCCTGGCTGCTGGACTTCCGCCTGAAGGCCTACCGCCACTGGCTGACGATGGACATGCCCACGTGGGCCCATCTGCGCATCCCGGAGATTGACTACCAGGGCATATCGTACTACGCCGACCCCACGGCGCAGAAGAAGGACGGCCCCCGCTCGCTGGACGACGTGGACCCCGAGCTCATCAAGACCTTCAACAAGCTGGGCATCCCCCTGGAGGAGCAGATGGCGCTGAGCGGCATGGCCGTGGACGCCGTGATGGACTCCGTGTCCGTCAAGACCACCTTCAAGGAGACGCTCCTGGAGAAAGGCATCATCTTCTGCTCCATCAGCGAGGCCGTGCGCGAGCATCCGGACCTGGTGCAACGCTACCTGGGCAGCGTGGTGCCCTATCGCGACAACTTCTTCGCCGCGCTCAACTCCGCCGTCTTCTCCGACGGGTCGTTCGTGTACATCCCCCGTGGCGTGCGCTGCCCGATGGAGCTGAGCACCTACTTCCGCATCAACGCGCGGAACACGGGCCAGTTCGAGCGGACGCTCATCGTGGCGGACGACGACTCGTACGTCTCCTACCTGGAGGGCTGCACCGCCCCGATGCGCGACGAGAACCAGCTGCACGCCGCCATCGTGGAAATCGTGGTGATGGATCGCGCCGAAGTGAAGTACAGCACCGTGCAGAACTGGTATCCCGGCGATGCCGAGGGTCGGGGCGGCGTGTACAACTTCGTCACCAAGCGCGGCCTCTGCAAGGGCGAGGGCAGCAAGCTGTCGTGGACGCAGGTGGAGACGGGCAGCGCCATCACCTGGAAGTACCCCAGCACCATCCTGGCGGGGGACAACTCCGTGGGCGAGTTCTACAGCGTGGCCGTTACTAACCACCACCAGCAGGCCGACACGGGCACGAAGATGATTCACTTGGGCCGCAACACCCGCAGCACCATCGTCAGCAAGGGCATTTCCGCCGGGCTGAGCGAGAACTCCTACCGCGGCTTGGTCAAGGTGGGCCAACGTGCCGACAACGCAAGGAATTACAGCCAATGCGACTCCCTCCTGCTGGGCAGCCGCTGCGGCGCGCACACCTTCCCCTACATGGACATCCACAACGAGACGGCCATCGTGGAGCACGAGGCCACGACCTCGAAAATCAGCGAGGACCAGCTGTTCTACTGCAACCAGCGCGGCATAGGCACCGAGGACGCCGTGGGCCTCATCGTCAACGGCTACGCCAAGGAGGTGCTCAACAAGCTGCCGATGGAGTTTGCCGTGGAGGCGCAGAAGTTGCTCTCTGTGTCGCTGGAGGGAAGTGTGGGGTAAAAATTCACTCCGGCTTCTGCCGCAGCACCTGCACGGTCATGGCAAATTCGTTGGAGATGCGGACCAGGTTAGGATTGTCCTGCCGGGTGATGTAGGTGACGTAGTTCAACGTCCCGTCCTCGTCGGGGATGACGGCGGATCCGGAAAAGAATACTTCAGAGCGGTGGGAACTCTTGAACCACCACTCGAACAGGCGGCTGCGCAGGCTCTGACGCTCGTCGCCCGTTTCGCAGAAGTAGAGCATCACCCGGTCGGACTGGGCAAAGAACTCGTAGACAAAGGCCACCACCGTGTCGCGCAGCTTGCGGTCGCGGGGCGACTTCTGGTGGTTGGCGTTGATAATGGCAAACTGGTAGGTTTCCTCATAATCAAGCAATTCCTCTTGGCTGAAGCCAATGATATAGTCCACACCGAAGTCGGTGGTAAAGCGGAAATAGCCTTCCCGCACCGTAGGCATGACCTTGTAGGGAGCCTCGGCGTTGACCCGTTGCAAGTCCAGTATCACCACACCTCAAATCCGCTGGGTTCCTTCCCGTAACGGGCTTTATACTCCTTAGTCAATAACTCCTTGGCCCGCTCCACAAACTCCTGCTTGTGCTGGCGGTTGGCCTTCATGCGGCGCCAGATTTCCTCGCGTGTCAAGGGTTGCTTGCGGGGTTCCGGGTTTTGTTCTTGATTGATTGTTTTCTCCATGGTTGTATAAGTGATTGATTTGTCGGGACAAAGATACGCATTTTCGGGAAGAATGAAGAACGGGGGACGAAGATTTTCAATAAACCGCAAAGAGGAGGGGATATCAGAACAACTGTCATGCTGAACGCATGTGAAGCATCTCCCGCAAGCAACAGTAACCCTCCTCCCCCAGGGGC
>DWZE01000005.1 GCA_019118325.1 Candidatus Bacteroides intestinavium | reverse complement strand
CTTGACCCGACAAATACTCCCGGACGATTTTCTCACGCACGTCCTTGGGCGTTTGTTTTCGATAAATCTTTATCATAATAGAACACTTTTATTGGGCCTAAAAGTGTCTACGTTTTTTAGGGTAAGACACCCCCGGACGCAAGGCCTGTCTCCCCGCCCCCACGGAACGGCAAATGTTAAAAAGGCATCATAACCGCCTCATATTCAAGGCCAAAATCAAAAAGTCGTTTTTTCCTGCCGATTTTCGCCCATTACGCACCCCCAAAATTTGGCGTTTTGCCCATATCTGACTACCTTTGCCTGCGTAACCCTGAAACCCACACACCCTATGCGACAGAAAGCCCTGACAACCACACTCCTCCCGATACTGCTCTGCATCCTGCTCGCCTCCTGCCACGGCGGACGGAAGCAGGCGGCCTCCGCGACCGCCCCGCGCGACCTGCCCCAACTGCAGGACAGCGGACGGATGGTAGCACTGACGCTCTACAGCTCCACGTCCTACTTCCTCTACCGCGGACAGGAGATGGGCTTCCAGTACGAACTGGCACACCAGTTTGCCGAGAGCCTGGGCCTGGAGCTGGAGGTGAGGGTGGCCCGCAACGCGGCCGACCTGGAACGGAGGCTCCTGGCGGGCGAGGGCGACCTCATCGCCTATACCCTGCCCATCACCAAGGAGGGACGCGACAGCCTGGCGTACTGCGGCAACGAAGTCATCACCCACCAGGTCATCGTGCAGCGGCAGCGCGGACGCGGAGAAACCCTGACGGACGTGACGGAGCTGATAGGGAAAAAAGTCTACGTGACACCCGGCAAGTACTACGAACGCCTGGTGAACCTGAACAAGGAACTGGGCGGAGGCATCCTCATCTACCAGGTGCGGGCGGACAGCATCGGGGTGGAGGACCTCATCGGGCAAGTGGCCCGCGGGGAGATTGACTACACCGTGGCAGACAACGACGTGGCCCGCCTGAACGCCACCTACTACCCCAACCTGGACACACGCCTGGCCATCAGCTTCGACCAGCGCGCCTCGTGGGCCGTGCGGCGGGACTGCCCCCTGCTGGCCGAGGCAGCCGACCGCTGGCAACAGGAAAATGCCGCCTCGCCCGCCTACACGGCCAGCATGAAGCGCTATTTCGAGACGAGCAAGGCCCTGCCCCACACCCCCATCCTCTCGCTGAGCCAAGGCATCATCTCGGACTACGACGCCCTGTTCAAGAAATACGCGCCCCAGATAGGCTGGGACTGGCGCCTGCTGGCCTCCCTGGCCTACAAGGAATCCAACTTCGACACCACGGCCGTCTCGTGGGCGGGCGCCAAGGGGCTGATGCAACTGATGCCCTCCACGGCACAAGCCATGGGCGTGCCACCCGGCAAGGAGCAGGATGCGGAGGAAAGCGTCCGGGCGGCCGTGAAGTACCTGGGCATCACCGCACGCAGCTTCACGGACATCCCCGAGCCGGAACGCACCAACTTCGTCCTGGCGTCGTATAATTCGGGCATCGGCCACGTGCTGGACGCCATGGCCCTGGCGGAAAAATATGGCAAGGACCCACACGTGTGGCGCGACAATGTGGAGAAATATATCCTGCTGAAGAGCAACGAGGAGTATTTCACCGACCCGGTATGCAAGTTCGGGTATTTCCGCGGCACGGAAACGTATGCGTTCGTGCGGGAAATCACGGAGAGGTATGAGCTGTATAAGGAAAAGATTAAGGAATAGGGGAATTGAGTTGCCGCAGACGTGCTAAAAGTCTGTTAGGCGCGGATTACGCGGATTTCACGGATTGTTTTTCATCATAAAACGCTGATTCCATGATTATAAACAAGTCGCAAGAATTAAATGATAATTTATCGGGCTGATTCTTTAGACGCAGATGACGCGGATGACGCAGATTCATTTTCTTTATTGACAGATTACCCGTTATCAAAGATTATAAATCAGCGGCATCAGCGTCATCTGCGTCTAAAAAATTAAATTCCTGTTTATCGTATAAACATCAACATCTACTTATATCCGCGAAATCCGCGTAATCCGCGCCTAAAACTAAAATTCCGCCCCCTCTCTTAAAACAGCTTCAACCTCCTCTCCCGCGCCTCTTCCAGCGAAAGCACGGGCGATTCTTTCCGCACATACTCCGCACGCAGGCGGGCATACTCTTCGTCCAACTCACGGGCGAAAGCCTCGCGCTGGGCGGGATTCATCAGGCGGGCGGCTACCCCGGCATTTTGCGAAGCATCCTTCAGATGGACCACCGGCGCGTGGTAGGCAGGCGCGATGCGCAGCGCCGTATGGAGGCGCGAGGTGGTGGCGCCGCCTACGAGGAGGGGTATGTCCAGCCCCGCCTTCTCCAACTCGCGGGCCACGTGCGCCATCTCCTCCAGCGAGGGGGTAATGAGGCCGCTCAGGCCAATGATGTCCGCCCGCTCTTCGACGGCGCGGCGCACGATGTCCTCAGCGGGCACCATCACGCCCAGGTCGATAATCTCATAGCCGTTGCACGCCATCACCACGGCGACGATATTCTTGCCGATGTCGTGCACGTCCCCCTTCACCGTAGCGAGCAGGACGCGCCCGGCAGAGGTCGCCCCGCCGGTTTTCTCCGCCTCGATGGCGGGCTGGAGGATGGCAACGGCCTTCTTCATCGTGCGTGCGGTCTTCACCACCTGGGGCAGGAACATCTTGCCCGCGCCGAAGAGGTCGCCCACCCGGTTCATGCCCGCCATCAGGGGGCCCTCGATGATGTCCACGGCACGGGGGTATTGCTTCAGCGCCTCCGCCAGGTCCTCCTCCAGATAGTCGCCGATGCCCTTCACCAGGGCCTGTTGCAGGCGTTCGTCCACCGGCGCCTCACGCCAGTCGGCCCCGCCCGCCGCCTCCTTCGTGGAGACTTGCTGAAGGGAGTGAGCCACCTCCAGCAGGCGCTCGGCGGCATCGGGACGGCGGTTGAGCACCACGTCCTCGATGCGCTCCAGCACCTCGGCGGAGAGGTCCGTATAGAGCACGGACGACGCCGGATTGACAATGCCCATATCCATGCCCGCGCGGATGGCGTGGTAGAGGAAGACGGCATGCATCGCCTCGCGCAGGTAATTGTTGCCTCGGAACGAGAAGGACAGGTTGCTCACCCCCCCGCTGACGTGCGCCCCCGGCAGGTTCCGGCGGATCCACGCGGCGGCACGGATGAAGTCCACGGCATAGTTGTCGTGTTCGGGCATGCCCGTGGCGATGGCCAGGACATTGGGGTCGAAGATGATGTCCTGCGGAGGGAGTCCCGCCTGCTCCGTCAGGAGGCGGTAGGCACGCGCGCAAACCTCGATGCGGCGTTCGTAGGTATCCGCCTGCCCCTGTTCGTCGAAAGCCATCACCACCACCGCGGCCCCATAGCGGCGGAGGGTGCGGGCATGCTCCAACAGCTTCGCCTCGCCCTCCTTCAGGGAGATGGAGTTGACGATGGCCTTGCCCTGCAGGCATTTCAAGCCCGCCTCGATGACCTGCCAGTCGGACGAGTCGAGCATCACGGGGACACGGGCAATGTCCGGCTCGGAGGCAATGAGGTGGAGGAAATGGACCATCTCGGCACGGGCGGCCAGGAGGCCGTCGTCCATGTTGATGTCGATGACCTGCGCCCCGTCCTCCACCTGCTTGCGGGCGATGCCCAGGGCTTCCTCGTATTTCTTCTCGTTGATGAGCCGCAGGAACTTGCGCGAGCCGGCCACGTTGCACCGCTCGCCCACGTTGACGAAATTATTCTCCGGCTTCACCTCCAGCACCTCCAGGCCGGAGAGGCAGAGCGTATCGCCCCTCCGGACAGGCACATGCACCCGTGCGCCGTCCACGAGGCGGGCCAGGCGGGCGATGTGCTCGTCCGTGGTGCCGCAACATCCGCCGAGGATATTCACCAGGCCCTCGTCCACAAACGCCTCCAGCTCGCGCGCCATCTCCTCCGGCGTCTGGTCATATTGCCCCAGGCTGTTGGGGAGGCCGGCGTTGGGATATGCGCTGATGTAATAAGGCGCGCGGGCGGCCAGCTGCTCCAGCCAGGGCTTCATCTGGCGCGCGCCGAAGGAGCAGTTCAAGCCTACGGAGAAGAGGCCCGCATGCTCCACGGAGGCCAGGAAAGCGTCCAGCGTCTGCCCGGAGAGGGTACGCCCGCCTTCGGACACGGTGACGGACAGCATCAGGGGCACCGTCCGTCCCGTGCGCTCCATGGCCTCGCGGGCGGCACGGATGGCCGCCTTGGCGTTGAGCGTGTCGAAGATGGTCTCCACCAGCAGCGCGTCCACCCCTCCCTCCAGCAAGGCGGCCATCTGTTCGAGATAAGCCTCGGCCAGGGAGTCGAAGGCGAGCGAGCGCAAGGCGGGATTATTCACGTCGGGACTCAGGGAGAGGGTCTTGTTGGTGGGCCCCACGGAGCCGGCCACGTAGCGCGGCTTCTCCGGCGTGCGGCGGGTATATTCGTCGGCCAGGGAGCGTGCCAGGCGGGCGGCCTGCAGGTTGATGTCGCGCACGCAGGCTTCCGTATGGTAATCCGCCTGGCTGATGCGCGTGGCGTTGAAGGTATTGGTCTCGATGATGTCCGCCCCGGCCTCGAGATAGCGGCGGTGGATGTCCTCCACCACGTCGGGGCGGGTGAGGCACAGGAGGTCATTGTTGCCCTTCAGGGGGACGGGAGACTGCGCGAAGCGCGTGCCCCGGAAGTCGGCTTCCGTGAGGCCGCGGCGCTGTATCATGGTGCCCATGGCGCCGTCCAGGATGAGGAGGCGCCGGCGGATGGATTCGGCAAGAGAGTGCATAATAAGGAGGGGTGATTAAATGATGATTTATCGGTGTGATTCTTTAGACGCAGATGACGCGGATGACGCAGATTCATTTTCTTTATTGACTGATTACCCGTTATCAAAGATTATAAATCAGCGTCATTTGCGTCTAAAGAATTAAATTTCTATTTATCGTCAGCGCTTGAACATCCGCGCCATGTCGCGCTTGTCGTCCTTCTCGCGCAGGGCCTGGCGCTTGTCATATTGCTTCTTGCCCTTGGCCAGGGCCACCACCAGCTTGGCCAGTCCCTTCTCGTTGATGAAGAGGCGGACGGGGACGATGGTGAAGCCGGGGTCGCGCGAGGTGCGCTGCAACTTCTCCAGCTCTTTCTTCTGGAGGAGGAGCTTGCGGTCGCGCCGGGCGGAATGGTTGTTGTAGGAGCCGTAGAAATATTCGGCCACGTGCATGTTCTTCACCCACAACTCGCCGTTGGCAAAGTAGCAGAAGGTATCCACCAGGCTGGCCTTTCCCTGGCGGATGGACTTGATCTCGGTGCCCGTCAGGACGATACCCGCCGTATAGGTGTCCAGCAGTTCGTAGTCGAACGTGGCACGCTTGTTCTTGATGTTTATCGCAGGTTGCTTCATTGGAACTGACAATTACAGTTATTACAGTTAAGTTTACGTGATAATTTATCGGTGTGATTCTTTAGACGCAGATGACGCGGATGACGCGGATTCATTTTCTTTATGGGCTGATTATCCGTTATCAAACGGATTATCCATCAGCGGCATCAGCGTCTGAAGAATCAGCCGGCTCTATTTTCAGTTGAGCATGAAAGTCAATTCGTTGAACACCCACTCCACCAGCATCGGACACCCCACGAGCAGGACGAAAGCCAGCAACGTGAAGCTCAGCCGGCGCGAATCGTCCGCCTCGAGCAGCACGCGGCTCCCCTCCCACACGACGTAGAGGGTGTAGAACTGCGCCACGAGGGCGATGATCTGAAACTCGGGCAGGATGCCCAGCACTATCTTCAGCAGGAAGAAGACCACCATCCCATAGCCGGCGAACTGCCACATCCGCGGAAGGTCGGCCCGCGCCCGGAGCAGACGCACGCGGAGTTTGTCCATCAGCCACGCGGAGAGGAAGTATCCGCCAAACAATGACACGGCCACCGAGCAACATTCCGTCATGGCGTACTGGAAACTCTGCGGCCCGCCCCACCCGTTCGTCCACAACGCGCCGATGAAGACGCTGAGGCCGCACAAACCAATCATGGGATAGACGAAGGCCGTGAAGACCTGGCGCCTGTCCCCCTGCAAACGAATTTCCTCCCAGGCACGGGCCGGGGAGGAAATCAGCAATAAGGTGATATGTAGTAAATTCTTGTAGTCCAAGGGATACGGTTATTGTTCAGCTTCGTAAGTCACCACGTACTCCTGCGTCGGAGTGGTGTCGGTCAGGTCTATCGAATAGTCATCCTCGCGGGCCACGATGGTCACAGACGTGGGCATGGACTGGCCCTGCATCGACAGGTAGTTCTCCACGTTGGAGAGGTTGAACGCGCGGTAATACAGGAAAGAGTTCCCGTAGAGTGCGTAATCCCACGAAGTATTATTCTGCGAGGGGTTGTCTTCCTGCTTGTTGTGCTCCAGATAGAGGCGCAGGGTGCCGTCGGACAGGGCCGACTCGTAGGGGCGGTACTCCAGGGTGAAGGTGTGCTGGTAGGTGCCCAGGTAGTAGTTGATGGGGACTAACAGGTTGTGTTCATCCCAATATTGCGCCTTGACGGAGGAGCCGTTGTAATTGTCCTCGCCGATGGAGATGATGGGCATGTTGCCGATGGAGTCGTTGGCCGCGCCTTCGCTCTGCACCACCTCGACGGGGCTGTTCATCGGATAGAACCCGATCAGCGTGACGCCGGAGATACCATCGTCCGTAATCTCCACGTCCGGCGATTCGGGATTATAGCTGTACTGCAGCTGGATGATCTGTCCGTTGTAGTTATTCCAGTTCATGCCCTGGGAGATGGAAGCGTTGTAGGAGGCCTCCGTAGGCTCGATGCGCACTCCGTCGATGCTTTCAAAGTAAACCCCCATCCCCAGATACGTGGTGTACACCTTGACTACCGGGGCGAACGTCTGCGTAGGATCATCATCACCGTTCAGGCAAGAGGTCATCGTCGTAAGGCCCGCCACCAATGCCACGGCGAGCGTCAGAAGTTTAAAATGTTGTTTCATTGTCCTTTCTACTTTTATTTGGTTTGCAAAATTAGATAATATTTCAGTTATGAAATGACCGGTCGGGCTTAATACTGCACGGGGGACCGTTTTTTAACATATTTTTCAGCCGGCCACCTCTGCAAATTCCTCCAAATGCCCGTCCACGTAGGCGGCCACCCGGGCCGTCCACTCCTCTTCGTGCTCGATGAACTCCTCCTCCAGGGGGTCGAAGGCCTCGTATTGCTCGTACATGGCCATGAACTCGTCGTCCGTGCGTTCGCGCTCCAGGTCCTCGCGGTGGGCGTCGTAGATGCGGCGGGCGTCATGCAGGAGGCGCGCCAGGCCGTCCAGGCCCCACCCCTTGAGCGCGCGCGCCACGGGATTGTGGAAGATGTAGGCGCCATACCCGTTCTGGACGAGCTGGCAGAAGCCGCCCTCCATCAGCTCGTCGCGCAGGACGGTGTAGGCCAGCAGCGTGTGTTGCGGCGCGGTGAGACACGCCATGTTCTCCGCCGTCAGGCGGTCGTCCGTGGCCCGGCGGTAGGCGTCGGTAAAGACGCGCAGAAAAGCATCCATGCCCTCGGCCGCGGCACGACGCAGGGCTTCGTCAGTTACTTGAATCATGGGTTTATACCTATTTATATTTATATCTTTTTCCCGCCCGCCTACGCCTTCCGGCGGGGGATATCCGCGGGCACGGGCAGAGATATCCGCGGACGCGGGCGGGGATACCTGCGGACGCGGGCGGGGATATCGCCGTCCAAGCGGATGCAAAGGTATAAAAAATCCCGCTTCGCATGACGATATTATGAAATTAAAATGCTATCTTTGCGGACGGTTACGAATGGAACTGGAAAAACGACTTACGTTTCATTAATCATATTAACTAATTAATTAGAGCTGATTATGACTTATTCACACGAAGTTGAACACATGTGTGTTGTAAAGAAAGGTCCCAACCACGGACCGGCTCCCATCCCTGAAGAAGGCAAATGGGTGAAAGCGAAAGAAATCGTAGACATCTCCGGCTTGACCCACGGTGTGGGCTGGTGCGCACCCCAGCAGGGCGCCTGCAAGCTGACGCTGAACGTGAAGAACGGCGTCATCCAGGAATGCCTGGTCGAGACGCTGGGCTGCTCGGGCATGACGCACTCCGCCGCCATGGCTTCTGAAATCCTGCCGGGCAAGACCATCCTCGAAGCCCTGAACACGGACCTCGTTTGCGACGCCATCAACACGGCCATGCGCGAACTGTTCCTGCAAATCGTGTACGGACGCACGCAATCTGCTTTCTCCGAAGGCGGCCTGATGATCGGCGCCGGCCTGGAAGACCTGGGCAAGGGACTGCGCAGCCAGACGGGCACCCTCTTCGGCACGCTGGCCAAAGGCCCGCGCTATCTGGAGCTGACCGAAGGCTACATCACCCGCATGGCCCTCGACGCAGACGACCAAGTCATCGGCTATGAATACGTCCATATGGGCAAGTTCATGGAGCAAGTGAAGGCAGGCAAAGACGCCAACGAAGCCCTGAAGGCAGTCACCGGCACGTACGGACGCTTCAAACCCGAACAGGGCGCAGTTAAATACATTGACCCACGTAAAGAATAATGAAGGAGGACACAGACAATGATTAGACCCGTACAATTTGAAAGCCAAGACCGCCGTATCAAGCAAATCCTTGCTGCACTGAACGAATACGGCATCAAAGATATCGAAGAGGCCAACGCCATCTGTGACGCCGCCGGCATCGACCCCTACCTGACTTGCCAGGAGACGCAGGGCATCTGCTTCGAGAATGCCAAGTGGGCCTACGTGGTAGGTTGCGCCATCGCCCTGAAGAAAGGCTGCAAGAATGCCGCCGACGCCGCCGAGGCCATCGGTATCGGCCTGCAGGCCTTCTGCATCCCCGGCTCCGTGGCCGACGACCGCAAGGTAGGCCTGGGACACGGCAACCTGGCCGCCCGCCTGCTGCGCGACGAGACGCAGTGCTTCGCCTTCCTGGCCGGCCACGAATCTTTCGCTGCCGCCGAGGGCGCCATCAAAATCGCCGAAATGGCCAACAAGGTGCGCAAGAACCCCCTGCGCTGCATCCTGAACGGCCTGGGCAAGGACGCCGCCATGATCATCAGCCGCATCAACGGTTTCACGTACGTACAGACCCAGTTTGACTACTATACGGGCAAGCTGGAAGTAGTGAAGGAGACTCCGTACTCCGACGGTCCCCGCGCCAAGGTGAAATGCTATGGTGCAGACGACGTGCGCGAAGGCGTGGCCATCATGTGGCACGAGAATGTGGACGTGTCCATCACGGGCAACTCCACGAACCCCACGCGCTTCCAGCACCCCGTGGCTGGCACTTACAAGAAAGAACGCGTATTGGCCGGCAAGCCCTACTTCTCCGTGGCATCCGGTGGTGGCACGGGCCGCACGCTGCACCCGGACAACATGGCCGCAGGTCCCGCTTCTTACGGCATGACCGACACCATGGGCCGCATGCACAGCGACGCCCAGTTCGCAGGTTCTTCATCAGTGCCCGCACACGTGGAAATGATGGGCTTCCTGGGCATCGGCAACAACCCGATGGTAGGATGTACGGTAGCCTGCGCGGTGAATGTAGCTTTGGCTCTGAACAAGTAACAAGCGATAGTAACCATACATTAACTCATCCCTTTCATCTCAAACCTGTTAAGACAGGTTTCTGAATGGGTATTATTTAAGGTTTTTCATGTCGCCTCCGCTGTTCGTGACGAATCGCGGAGGCTTTTTATTTATCCAGATAGAAAGCCCCCGTCAGCGCGGCATAGGCTTCCGAATAGCCCCCTTCGGCCTTTTCAATGTACAGGTCCGTGGCCACATACACCGCAGGCTTCGTACCAAACTCCAGCAAGAGCCGGCGGCATTTCTTCCCCGGCTTGGTATAGACATTCGTCCGGCGGCAGAGGAACCATCCGCACGCGAAAGCACTGTCCAGGGCCAACACCTCCACCTCCGTGGGGATGATGACCGCCACGCGCCCGCCCGGCGCCAACAAATCCAGGGCATGACGGAACAAAAGCCCGTAATCCAACTCCTCCGTATGGCGCGCCGTGCGCCTCCGGGCATCCGGACTCCGGAGGGCATCCGTGAAATAGGGCGGATTGGAGACAATCAGGTCAAATTTCTCCACAGGCATATAGTCCCTGAAATCCCCGCACACCACCTCCACGCGCTCCGCCCACGGCGAACGCTCCACATTCTCATGCGCCTGGGAGGCCGCCTCCGGCTCTATCTCGATGCCCGCAATCCGTGCCCCGGGACATCTCTGAGCCAGCTGAAGGGCAATCAACCCACTACCCGTCCCTACGTCCAGCACGCGCCGGACACCCTCTACGGACACCCACGCGCCCAGCAAGACTCCATCCGTACCCACACGCATGGCGCACCGGTCGTGGAATACGGTAAATTGTTTGAACTTAAAATAAGTATTGGACATACATGCTTTTTGTTTTCTCGGGTTCAAAAGTACGTAATACCCCGCAGAAATACACAAAAAACTCGCTCGTTTTTGTGTTTTTAAAGAATCGGAAGCGGATACATATCAATAAATCGTTTAACTTTGCACCCACTTTACAGGGTTTCTCAAGCAGAGCCCCCAATAAACGTGACAACATGAAGAAAAGATTTTACCTGAGCGATAGCGAAGACAGAGGCGATAGAAATGGTTTTTCCGTGATAGCGGATTTCGAGGGAAACGAAGAGCAACTGATGGACATAAAGCTGGATGAAGTGTTGCCCGTGTTACCGTTGCGTAACATGGTGCTATTCCCCGGTGTATTCCTGCCCGTATCATTAGGACGCAAATCCTCCCTCCGGCTGGTACGCGATGCGGAAAAGAAAAATGCATACGTGGCCGTAGTCTGCCAAAAGGTGGCAGAGACGGAACATCCCCTGTTCGAAGACCTGCACAACATCGGTACCGTAGCGCGCATTGTCCGCACGCTCGAAATGCCCGACCAGACCACTACCGTCATCCTGCAAGGCTCAAAGCGCGTGGAACTGAAGGACATAACCGAGGACGTCCCCTACCTGAAAGGCCATGTCACCCCCCTGGAGGAAGGATTGCCCGACAAGAACGACCGTGAATTCCAAGCCCTGGTAGAAGCAGTCAAAGACCTTACGATACGCTATCTCAAGTCTTCTGACATGTTTCCGCAAGAATCATCGTTCGCCATCCGGAACATCACCAACCCGATGTTCCTGGTGGACTTCATCTGCACGAACCTCCCCCTGAAGAAAGACGAAAAGATAGAGCTGCTGCAGTTCAACGCCTTGCGCGAACGCACCTACCGGTTGCTGGAAATCCTGAACCGTGAAGTGCAGTTGGCCGAAATCAAGGAATCCATCCAGATGCGCGCCCGCGAGGACATCGACCAGCAACAACGCGAATACTTCCTCCAGCAACAAATCAAGACCATCCAGGACGAACTGGGCGGAGCCACACAGGAGCAGGAAATCGCTGAGATGCGGGCCAAGGCCGAAACCATCAAATGGAGCGAAGAGGTGAAAAAGACCTTCCTGAAGGAAGTGGACAAACTGGAGCGCACCCACTCGCAATCGCCCGACTACAGCGTGCAACTGAACTACCTGCAAACCATGCTCAGCCTGCCCTGGGGCACCTACACCACAGACAACCTGAACCTGAAAAGCGCCGAAAAGACGCTGAACAAGGACCACTACGGGCTGGAAAAGGTGAAGGAACGCATCCTGGAGCACCTGGCCGTGCTGAAGCTGAAGGGAGACATGAAGTCGCCCATCATCTGCCTGTACGGCCCTCCCGGCGTGGGCAAGACCTCGCTGGGCCGCTCCATAGCAGCCGCCTTGAAGCGCAAATACATCCGGATGTCCCTCGGAGGCGTGCACGACGAGGCAGAAATCCGCGGACACCGCAAAACATACATCGGCGCCATGCCCGGACGCATCATCAAGAGCCTCATCAAAGCCGGTTCGTCCAATCCCGTCTTCATCCTGGACGAGATTGACAAAGTGGGTGCCGACCGCCAGGGCGACCCCTCGTCCGCCTTGCTCGAAGTGCTGGATCCGGAGCAGAACACCACCTTCCACGACAACTTCCTGGACGTGGATTACGACCTCTCGAAAGTCTTGTTCATCGCCACGGCCAACAACCTGAACACCATCCCCGGCCCGCTTCTGGACCGCATGGAGCTGATTGAAGTGAGCGGCTACATCACGGAAGAGAAAATCGAGATAGCCCGGCGCCACCTCATCCCCAAGGAACTGGAAGCCAACGGCATGAAGAAAAACGCCCTCAAGTTCTCCAAAGCCACCATCGAGGCTATCATCGAGAACTATACCCGCGAGAGCGGCGTGCGCGAGCTGGAGAAGAAAATCAGCAAAATCCTGCGCAAATGTGCCCGCCAATATGCCACGGACGGCTTCTTCGAGAAAACCGAAATCAAGCCCGAGGACCTGTATGACTTCCTGGGCGCACCGGAATACACGCGCGACAAGTATCAGGGAAATGAGTACGCAGGCGTGGTGACCGGCCTGGCATGGACAGCCGTAGGTGGAGAAATCCTCTTCGTGGAAACCAGCCTGAGCCGGGGCAAGGGCGGCCGCCTGACCCTGACGGGCAACCTGGGCGACGTGATGAAGGAATCGGCCATGCTGGCCCTGGAATACATCAAGGCGCATGCCTCCCTGCTGGACATTGACGAAGAGATTTTCGACAATTGGAACATCCACATCCACGTGCCCGAAGGCGCCATCCCCAAGGACGGTCCCTCGGCAGGCATCACCATGGCCACTTCGCTGGCCTCGGCCCTGACCCAACGCAAGGTGAAAGCCAATCTGGCCATGACGGGCGAGATTACCCTGCGCGGACGTGTCCTCCCCGTGGGTGGCATCAAGGAAAAAATCCTGGCCGCCAAACGCGCCGGAATCAAGGAAATCATCCTGAGCGAGGAAAACCGCAAGAACATCGAAGAAATCCAGGAAATTTACCTGAAAGGACTGACCTTCCACTATGTGAAGGACGTGAAGGAGGTGCTCGACATTGCCTTGACCCAGGAAAAAGTGGCCGCCCCCATTGACTTCACCGTCAAAAAAAGCAAGGAAAAGGAACAAGATAAGTAAAATCGCAAGAAATGATATTGTCTTTTGAGGAGTTAAGGAGTTAAGAAGTGAAGTAGTTAAGCCAATACCTCTGTGTATACGGTTCTCATTGACTTACTATCGGCTTAACTCCTAACGGAGCGCAGCGGAGTGATAACTCCTTAACTTCTTAACTCCTATCATATAAACTAACTATCAGAAACAACAAGGAAGAAGCATGAAGTTTGAACTACAACATACCGACCCGAAAACCAACGCCCGCGCCGGCCTCATCACTACGGATCACGGACAGATAGAAACCCCTATCTTCATGCCCGTGGGAACGGTAGGAACGGTGAAAGGCGTACACCTTTCCGAGTTGAAGGACGACATCAAGGCACAGATTATCCTGGGCAACACCTATCATCTGTACCTGCGCCCCGGGCTGGACATCCTCGAACGCGCCGGAGGCTTGCACAAGTTCAACGGGTTCGACCGCCCCATGCTGACCGATAGCGGAGGTTTCCAAGTGTTTTCCCTTGCCGGCATCCGCAAACTGCATGAAGAAGGTGCCGAGTTCCGCTCGCACATCGACGGGAGCAAGCACTTCTTCACGCCGGAGAAGGTGATGGACATCGAGCGCACCATCGGCGCCGATATCATGATGGCTTTCGACGAGTGTCCTCCCGGCGATTCGGATTATGAATACGCCAAGAAATCACTGGGCCTGACCCACCGCTGGCTGGACCGATGCATCCAACGGTTCAACGAAACCGAGCCCAAATACGGTTATCGGCAATCCCTCTTCCCCATTGTGCAAGGGTGCGTCTACCGGGATCTCCGCACACAGTCTGCCGAATTCGTTGCCTCGAAGGAAGCGGACGGAAATGCCATCGGAGGCCTGGCCGTAGGTGAACCGGTGGAGAAGATGTACGAGATGATTGAACTGGTGAACGGCATCCTGCCCAAAGACAAACCCCGCTACCTGATGGGCGTGGGAACTCCGGTGAACATCCTGGAAGGCATTGAGCGAGGCGTGGACATGTTCGACTGCGTCATGCCCACCCGCAACGGACGCAACGGCATGATATTCACCAAAGACGGCATCCTGAACATGCGCAACAAGAAGTGGGAATCCGACTTTTCGCCCATTGAGGCGGACGGAGCCTCTTATGTGGACACGCTTTATACCAAGGCCTACCTGCGCCACCTCTTCCACGCTCAGGAGATGCTGGGCATGCAGATAGCCTCCGTACACAACCTGGCCTTCTACCTCTGGCTGGTGGGCGAGGCCCGCAAGCACATCATCGCGGGAGACTTCGCTACCTGGAAACCCGCCATGGTCAAACGACTATCGACAAGATTATGAAACGGCCCGATCTGAACATATTGAAACGCATCCGGCTCCCTCAAGGGAAATTCCTGAAATTGCTGGATTGGTACATCATCAAGAAATTCCTGGGGACCTATGTCTTCGCCATCGCCCTCATCATCTCCATTGCGGTGGTTTTTGACTTCAATGAGAAGCAGGACAAGTTCATGTCGCACGATGCGCCGTGGAGTGCCATCATCTTCGACTATTACCTGAACTTCATCCCCTACTTCGCCAACCTTTTCAGCCCCCTGTTCGTGTTCATCGCGGTCATATTCTTCACCTCGAAACTGGCGGAGAATTCGGAAATCATCGCTATGTTCTCCACGGGCATGAGCTTCAAGCGGATGCTCCGCCCCTACATGGTATCGGCAGCCATCATCGCGGTGGTTACCTTCGGGCTGGGAGCCTATGTCATCCCCAAGGGAAGCGTGACGCGCATCAACTTCGAGGACAAATACTACAAACAGCGCAAGATGAACACGGCGCGAAACATCCAACTGGAGGTGGACAGCGGAGTCATCGCCTACATCGAACGCTTCGAGAACTACAGCAATACGGGCTACCGCTTCTCGCTGGACAAATTCGAAGGGAAACAGCTGGTATCCCACCTGACAGCACGCAGCATCACGTATGATACCTCGGCCGTCCACCGCTGGATCATCCGCGACTACATGATCCGCGAAATGAAAGGCATGAAGGAAACCATCACCAAGGGAACGCGCGCCGACACCACCCTCTTCATGGAGCCGGCCGACTTCCTCATCATGAAGAACCAGCAGGAGATGCTGACCAGTCCCCAGCTGAAAGAATACATCGACCGACAAAAGCAACGCGGATTCGCCAACATCAAAGAGTTTGAGATTGAATACCATAAGCGCATCGCCACGTCCTTCGCTTCGTTCATCCTGACCCTAATAGGCGTGTCGCTCTCCTCACGCAAGACGAAAGGAGGCATGGGACTACACCTGGGCATCGGCTTGGCGCTAAGCTTCTCGTACATCCTGTTTCAGACCATTGCCTCGACCTTTGCCGTCAACGGGAACATGCCGCCGGCCATCGCCGTGTGGATTCCCAACGTATTATACACATTCATAGCCTTCTACCTGTATCAGAAGGCACCGAAATAAGCAGAGGAATGATTCGTGTTTAGTTATCAGCATATATGGATATGAAAGGACACAATAATGACATGAGTCGGCGCGACTTCCTGAAAATCATCGGACTAACCGCCGCTACCTCCACCGGCCTCCTGCAAGGATGCACCCCCGGTGCGGAAAAATCCCGGACGGACACACAAGCCCTCGGACCTGTCCCGACGGATAAAATGACCTACCGCAACTTCTCCGGACAAGAAGAGGACCGAGTATCCATCCTGGGTTACGGATGTATGCGCTGGCCCACCGTCCCCTCGCCCGACGGGAAAGGAGACCTGATAGACCAGGACGAGGTAAACCGCCTGGTAGACTATGCCATGGCACACGGAGTGAACTATTACGACACATCCCCCGTCTACGTGCAGGGCTGGAGCGAAAAGGCCACAGGCATCGCCCTGAAACGCCATCCGCGCGAATCGTTCAAGATTGCCACCAAGCTGTCCAACTTTGCCAACTATACGCGCGAGAACTCTATCCGGATGTACCGCCAGTCGTTCATTGACCTGCAGGTGGACTACATTGACTACTACCTTCTGCACTCCATCGGCAACGGAGGCATCCAGACCTTCCGCGCACGCTACATAGACAACGGGATGCTGGACTTCCTGCTCAAGGAGCGCGAGGCCGGACGCATCCGTCACTTGGGATTCTCCTTCCACGGCACCCAGGATGTATTCGACGAAGTGCTGGCCATGCACGACCGGGTACATTGGGACTTCGTACAGATTCAATTGAATTACCAAGACTGGCGTCATGCCACGGGACGAAACGTCAACGCCGAATACCTCTATGCCGAATTGGAAAAGCGCCAGATTCCGGCCGTCATCATGGAACCCCTCTTTGGGGGACGCCTCTCCAACCTGCCGGACCACATCGTAGCACGCCTCAAGCAGCAACGTCCGGAAAGCAGCGTGGCCTCGTGGGCTTTCCGATTTGCCGGGTCGCCACAAGGAGTATTGACCGTATTGAGCGGCATGACCTACATGGAGCATCTCCAGGACAACATCCGCACCTATTCCCCCTTAGTCCCCCTGACGGACGAAGAACGCCAATTCCTCTTCGACACGGCAGACCTCATTGCAGGCTACCCCACCATCCCGTGCAACGACTGCAAGTATTGCATGCCTTGCCCCTACGGTATTGACATCCCTGCGGTATTGCTACATTATAATAAATGTGTCAACGAAGGAAACATCCCCCAAGACAAGCTGGACGAGAATTACCGCCAGGCACGCCGCGCCTTCCTCATCGGATACGACCGGAGCGTGCCCCGACTCCGCCAAGCCAGTCATTGCATAGGATGTAGCCAATGCAACGAGCATTGCCCCCAATCCATCGACATTCCCAAGGAACTGCACCGGATTGACGCCTTCGTAGAACGACTGAAACAAGACAACTGACATGGAAATGAACAGCCTCATAGAACGGCTTCATGCCGAAGGATGCTCATGCGTCATCCGCAAGGGAACTGAAATCCGCCTCTTCCATCGCCGGGGCGTCATCGACCTGTTCGAACTATATGAAAACGAAACGGACTTCATGCACGGCGCCCAATTGGCAGACAAGGTCATCGGAAAAGGAGTGGCCGCACTGGTGGCTCTCGGTGGAATGACCGAGGTCTATGCGGACCTCATCAGCACTCCAGCCCTCCATGTGCTCCATCGGGCAGGCATCCCTACCCGTTTCGGACAAGAAGTTCCTTACATCATCAACCGCAAGAAAGACGGCCGTTGCCCCCTGGAAACCGCCTGCGACGGGCTGGAAACACCGGAGGAAATGCTTCCCGCCATCCGCAAATTCGTGGACATGCTGAGGACCCAACCGAAAAAATAGAGGATACAAACGACATATAGGTCATAAAAACGTAGACAAAAAGCCATGCTTTCTAGCGGAAAGAAGGTATCTTTGCCAAGTATTATTCACCCTATAAACTGACTATTATGCAAAAATTCAATCTTAAGCTGGCCGCAACCGTCATGATTTGCGGCGCATTCCTGTTCAGTTCGTGCATCGGTTCGTTCGGCCTGCACACCAAACTCCGCCAATGGAACGAAGGCATCAGCAACAAGTTCGTCAACGAATTGGTGTTCCTCGCGTTCAACATCATCCCTGTCTATGGCGTATGCTATCTGGCCGACGCATTGGTCATCAACTCCATTGAGTTCTGGAGCGGCAGCAACCCCATGGCCAGCATCGGCGACATCAAGACAGTCAAAGGTACGGACGGCAATTACCTGGTGGAAACCCGCAAGGATGGCTACATCATCCAGAAAGAAGGCGAGGATGCCTCCATGCAACTGGTCTATGACAAGGCACGCGGCACC
The DNA here is from genome assembly GCA_019118325.1 of Candidatus Bacteroides intestinavium. GTDB lineage: Bacteria > Bacteroidota > Bacteroidia > Bacteroidales > Bacteroidaceae > Bacteroides > Bacteroides intestinavium. The sequence goes on along the minus strand of DWZE01000005.1, from coordinate 17,117 downwards.
TGGAGTGTAGTGGCCGACAATGAAAGCACCGACCTGCTGAAATTGAACGGAGACGGCACCGCCCAACTGACCTTGCCCGACGGGAATGACCTGACCGTCACCATCGATGCCCAAGGCGTGGCCATGGCACGACAAGCCATCCAGACAGACACCTACTTTGCCCTGGGAAATTGAGAAACATACATCCCGGGAACGCCCGTCCAGTTCTTCTTCTGGACGGGCGTTTCTTTTTTGCCGTCCGCCCCCGTGCCATCAAAAGGGATAACCTACCGCAAAATGGAAAGCAAAATCCCGCTTAAAGTTGGGATGGAAAATGGGATAGCGCAGGCGCCCACTCTCATACACAGGATTGATGGCCTTCATGCCTCCGTCAAAGCGAAGGACGAAAAAGTCCAGGTCCAGACGGAGGCCTATGCCATAAGCCACAGCTATTTGCTTATAGAAACTGTTGAACTCGAACTTTCCGCCCGGCTGCTCCTCATACTCGCGAAGAGTCCAGATATTGCCCGCATCCACAAAGACCGCTCCACGGAATTTCCAGAAGAGGCGCGTACGGTATTCGATGCTTGCATCCAACTTGATATCGCCCGACTGGTTCAGGAAATTATTGTCACCGGGAAAGGCACCGGGACCCAGGTCGCGCACAGACCATCCGCGCACGCTATTGGCGCCTCCGGAAAAGTAACGTTTCTCGAAAGGCACCACGGAAGCATTCCCATACGGAATAGCGATGCCGGCCCCGATATGAAAAGCCAGTGAATTGCGGCTGTCTATCACAATGTTCTTCGCAAAGTCCGCATCAAACTTGAGGTATTGGGCAAAAGGAATGCCCAACAAGGTGTATTCGCCAGCCTCATTCTTACGCATCTTGGTGGCACTGGCCAAGGCATAAAGCAGATTGCCCGCAGACTCAAAGTTGAAGCGCACCGTGAAGGAATTGCCCAACGTGGTGTTGTTCCGCAAGGCCCGGCCCGCACTGTTGTACGTATAGCTATAACCCGTGCGCACGATGAGGCGGTCCTCATAGTTATACTTCAGGATATAATTCTGTTCCTGTTCCAAATACAACTGGCGGAAAGACTCGTCCATCCAGGGCATATACAAGTAGTTGATATCCAGCAAATCAATGCGATGCTGGGCGCGCACGTGCTGCACACCCCACTTGTAGCTCCATCCGGCCGAAGCCACGATACGCGTGAACTCCGGACGCATCTGGTAATTGTATTGAAGGCCGAACTCAGTAGTGGCCGAAATGCGCCGCGTAAAGTCACGGGAAAGGAAAGGAAAGAGAAAACGCGGAAAATTGATGGTCGCCTCCGCCCCCAACTCAATATAGTTCTGGTTGTAGCCCGTCCCCTGGAGGCCGGACACAGCCTCGTAGGCTCCGCGCAACTTCAGCATGAAAGCCTCCGAACCACGGAAAAGATTGCGATGATTATAAGACACGGAACCACCCGCCCCGAGGTCGCCCGCCGAATTGGTGCCATCCACTTCGAAAGACACCGACTGGGACTTGTTCTTGGTGAGCAACACGAAAGCGCTCAGGGCGGTGCTGTCCTTCTCTTGCTCCAGGAAGCGGATATTGGTGTATTTCAAGGCCTGAAGCCGTCCGAAATTAGTGTACGTACGGCTGACGGCATATTCGTCATACAGGTCTCCCGGCTTGAAGTGCAGGTTGTTCACCAGAACCTTGGGCCTCAGATAGAGGCGGTCCTTGAAATAGATGGGGAAAGCCCCGTAATGCACCGAGTCGGTCACCTGAATGCTATTCTCCTCCGAGCCCTGCATCATGTCATATTCGGTGATGAAGGACACCTTGTCCACGTGGTATTGCTGATGAGGTTTGGCCACGTCTCCCTGACGGAAAGGAGCCAGATGAAGGGTGAGATCCACCTGATACGTATTGCGCACGGTGTCGGCCGTATAGGTAATGTAATCCTTGTTGAACTTGTAATAACCATGCCGCAAGAGGTTGGACGTGATGCGCTGTCGCTCGGCATCCAGCACGTTGACATCGAAGGTCATCCCTTCACTCAGGAGGGTCGCGGCCGAATCTTTTCGCATATAATCCGCAATGCGGTCGTCCTGCACATCCAGCTTCAAGGAGCGCACCCGATAGGGCTTGCCGGTACGCACCCGGTAGGTCAGCTTCATCTTCTGTCCGGACACCTCACGCTCCGGCTCCACCGTAGCTCCCATATACCCCATGTTGCGCACGGCCTTGGTGATTTCCTCCGTGGTCCGCTCCGTTTCATCGTGGCTATAAATGACGGGAGCGTCTCCCATCCGCCGGAGCACGCGGTTCATCCACTTCGTCGAGTCCCTCCCCGACCAGTTGTAGACGTAGAGCTGGGTCTTTATCAAGCTGAACCACTTGGAGTTGGGATGCTGGCGGACATACATGGAGAGTTGCGAAGGGCGCACGTCCTTGTTATCCGTCCGGATGCGCACGTCATCCAGCAAATACGAACCTTCGGGCACGTATTTGGTAGTGGAGCATGCGGCCAGCCCCAAGGCCAAGACGCAAAGCAGGACGGTGCGGACGATATTCCTCATATTCTCTCTTCAGAAGCAGATTGCTAATTGGTCACAAAGGTACGTTTTTCTCCCCGAAATCCCAACACGGCATCCGCCAAAGGTCTCAAGAACGCTGCTTTGACGCTAAAATTTCCTCATGTCGGTATATATTCGTACCTTCGCGCAGATTTAAACATAACCGCCGGAGGGATTAATCAGGGCATGAAAGCCCACGGGCAGAGATATCTGCGGGCAAGGGCGGGGATATCTCCGGGCAAGGACAGAGATATCTCCGGACAAGGGCGGAGATATCCGCCTGCAAAGCCGCTCGACAGACCGACAAGATAATGGGCAATTGGGTCTTAATTCCTCCAACGGATAAACATATATTTCAGTATGAGCAAAGGAGAAACCAGTCGTCAGAAGATTCTTACGGAGGCATTCAGGCTATTTGCCACGATGCCATACGACCGCGTGTCTTTCGGTGTCATGGAGAAAGCAATCGGAATCAGCCGCGGCTCCATGGTCTATTATTTCAAGAACAAGGAAGGACTGTTCAGGGAAATACTTCATACTTTTGTCTATAGAACGTCATCTGTAAAAACAGTACCCGATGCTTATAAACTATCCCTTTGCTCGTTTTACAATTATTTCATCGAAACATTGAAACGCGAGCAGAAACAGATGTCAAGCCTGGGCATTGCCAATGTCAATGAGGCTCTGATGCGCATTGAAAGTTCGGCATTGACCTATATACCGAAATTCAAAGAGCAAACCGCCCAATGGTATGAAGAAGAACGGCTGATATGGAAATCTGTCATTGAAAATGCAATAGCCACCGGAGAAATCAGAAACGGCTTGGATCCAGCCGCTATCAGTTACTTTTACGAAGACTGCTATATCGGCCGGGCATTTCATGGCGTATTTTCTGAGAACGGATACGACATAGACAGGCTGAAACAAACTTATGACCAACTCTATGCCCTGCTCAAATGAGGATTTAAGCTCCTATTACTTTTTCAAATAGAGCGAAATCAGGAATTCACGTCCACGAAGTTTGCTTGAACGCTCATACTGGGACACAGTGCCATACGAAGTATAACTGTATTCTTTCTTATTGAGCAAGTTAGTGACCGAAGCAGAAACCTCAATCCGCTTACTTAGGTTGAACGTCAATTTGGTGTCGAGCATGAACATGTCTTTGTAACGTCCTTCTTCTATCTGATTACGGTAATATTCGCCTCCGGTGGTCCAGGTTATCAAAGAGCACGGTGTGAGCGTCACGCTTCCCGAATAGATGTAATTGTCGGAACTGCGACCCGGCATATCGGAAATTTCCAACCAGGATTTATCCCACGTAAACCGGAAGTTCCAGTTCAGGCAGGTGAACAGATTCCCGTTCATGAAAGGCGACAGAGAGAAGGAATCATGGCAATAATCAGTGGAAATCCCTTGAGACAACAGATTGTTTTCCATCCGGCTGTAAATGCCTTTCACCCCGATGGCTCCACGCATAAAATCAAGGGTCTTGCTCGCGTTGAAAAACGCCATCGCATTGCGCGAGTCTGAGGGTTGTGACTGATAGGAGTAGAATACATAATCACCGACCACGTTCTGCACCGTCCCGAACTTGGATTTATTCCATCCATAGCTGCCCATGGCCATCACGAATAGCCCGCTTGGAGCATTTCGATAGCTGTAGGAAGCGGAAAGAGACTGTCCGGACGAGGTGTAGTAATCATCCACTCCGGCACTGAACGAGCGGTAATCGGTAAGTATGGAAGAATCGTGGATATCATGCAAAGAGGCGGGAGAACGCCGGGCGCTTCCACGCAAAGTGAGCGACATTCGGGGCGTAAGGCGGAACCTTGCCGCCAACGAAGGAGACAGGAAGAACTCCGTGCGGTTGCCCATGGCTCCGGAGAAGAAATAGGAATACAGATTGACCGGAAGATTCAACGTGAGTTCCAGTTTCTTATAGCTCCACTCGAATTTGGGAGAAGCGAAAACACGCAAATAATCGGTAGTTAATGCTTCAGTCTCTGTTACATCCGTCCTGTCCACCCCAAACAGGTTGGTATCCAGATTCCTAAAATATCCGGACACACCGGCTTCCAAAGACAGGAGCACCTTGTTGAATACAAAGCCCAACGAGGCTCTCTCATCCGTGTAGAAGGCATGTTGCTTTATCTTTTGTCCGTAATCCTGCCCTTCATGGGTGACGGTCAGCTTCTCGGGCAGGGAGTTCCATTCATTGCGGCTGGTGAAGGTAACCAACTTGTTGTTGCTGAAACGCTTGATGACTTTCAACAGATTACTCACCGCATATTCCGGCATCCAGGCCGTCTGAGTGTTGGGCAACGACCCTGTGGTGTTCAGCGTCAAATCATTCCATGAAAAATCAGCCGACAAGGTGTTGTTGAGAAAACAGGTCTTTTCATTGATTTCGTATGAAAACTTCCCAGCCACCGCATTGCGGTGCGAGAGCGAGCTCTTGTCTTCGAGAACGATTTGGTCCCCGGACTCCAGGAAATAGGTCGTCGTACTTGCTCCCTGCGCAGAGACACGGTCATGGTTATAGTCAATATGGGCTTTGAACTCCCCTCCGTTTTCTGTTTTGAGGAGGTGGCTGGAAGATACCATCCACGAACGGTTGAAGTAGCTCCTGTTCCGTTGCAAGTTGGGGGTAGCCGGAGTGGACAAAGCTATATACCCGTCTAATTCCTCATCCGATTTCTCAGAAGTGAAGTCCAGAAGCTCATCGGAGAGGTTCAGCCCGGTGTTGTTTCCTTTCAGCGTAGTTATCATCTGGTACTTCCCCGTGACCATCATGGTGAAGATGTCCCCTTGCCAGAGCGCGCCTTGCGGTTGTTCAGACCATCCGCCGCCCAATGTGCCGTGAACCAGGAAGGTTGCTTTCGCACTGTTCTTCATCTTCAGGTTGATAGCTGCCTGGTCAGAGAAACTCAGTCCACGGAGCACCTGCATGGGCTGGTGGTTCTCCATGACCTCCACGGCGCCGATGTCATCGTAAGCGATACCGTTTGTCGCGATGCCGTATTTTCCGCCCAAGAGGTCGTTGCCCTCGATGTAGAACTTATTGATGTCTATGCCTTGGTATTGTATTTTCCCATTGTTGGCCACGTCAATGCCGGGCATACGTTTCAGCACATCACCTATGCTCCGGTCCTGTTTTTGGGCAAAACTGCCCACATTATAGGTTATCGTGTCCCCGCTCTCCCGGATACGGTCGGCCTTGACGGTTACTTCCTGCAATTGGAAAGCCCCTTCTTCCATCCTTATTACGAGGGGTTTGCCATCAAGCGCCAAAGGGGCGGAATAGGTACGGTATCCCATTATGGTGACATGGATGGTAAGCTCCTCACTTGTCGCGGGCGGCATGATGGAGAACCGCCCGTTGGCGTCACTCACTCCGTAGGCCAACAACTTCCCTTCAGCGTTTTTCAAAAGGACATTGGCCCCCGCTATCGGGGATTGGTCGGACGCCTGGATGACGGTGCCGGTGACAGGGGTACCCGCAAAGCCATCCAAGCAGATGGTCAGGGCCAATAGGATTGTGAATAGTAGCCTCATCGCAAAATGGTTTGTTTTTTTATTCCCGTTTACTTATGTGGATAGTCTCTCTCTTGATAATCATATTGTGCCTGGGTAGGAGCACTCTGTGCACCGTTGCCATACAAGGCACTCATTTGGGAGGCAAATTTCCCTAGAATGTATGCTTTGTACATCTTCTGGAGATATTCTTGCCTGGACTTTAGCGTATAGGGCTTGTTCCTGACATACAGCCTTATCCCCACAGGTTGCAGGTTTTGGGTGTAAAGTCCGGTTGCCTTGTAGGCATAATGCTTTTTACTATCCCATGCTTCCAAGACAAGACCGGGCAACCCGAACAGTTTCCAAGGCCCTTCATTGACGGGTATGTCGGTTGAAAACCATGCATACCATGTGCGTCCTCTAAAATCGCATGAGGCAAGCTGACAGCTATACCCCAAGAGTTCTTTCGTTTCCGACTGAATTTGCCATATCGGCATTTCTGTGGGTTCCGTGTACGAATAATGCTCTCCTGCAATTACTCGGTAGATCATCGTCTCGCCATCGTTGATATTGCGAAACAGGTATTCACGTTCCATACCTCCAAGCGGCTTGTACTCTGACTGTCCGAGTGGATTCATTTCCCGGTGGAGTTTCTCGTAAAGCGCATAATCCGTCTGTAATAGTGAATCTGCCCACATCATTTTAGGTGGGTAAAACATAGCTGAAGTTTTACCTATCCTCAAAGTCATAGGGTCGGTATAACTTCGATTTTCCAAAGTGTCCGCCACCCAAGTTTTAATATAGTGGACTTCTAAAATGGCGGGTTCCTTGTCCTCTATTATCTGAGCCATCACATTTGATGTCACGAAAAGTAATACGAACAAACTGACGTATTTCATGGCTGAGTCCTCCTTTATTGTTTGAAATCAGGCTCTAACCCATCTAAATAGCGGGTATCAATATTGGTTTGGGTATCTATGCCAAGCTCAGAACGATATCTTATGAGGTTATTTTTTAAGCTTTTATATCTCATGTTGAGAAATTCTTTCCTTTGGGTACGTTTCGCATTTTTGCACCAATCCAAAACAGGATGGTTACATTCATTTAGACTAAGCAACTTAAACACATATAATTCATCTTTATCTCTTGCTTCAATAATAAGACCTGGGAGATTACAAAACTTCCATGGCCCATCAGACCATGGCAAATCAGGACAAAACCACACACTCCACAATCTTCCATGATAAGCACATTGTGCATTGATTACCGACATTCCGTCAATTATCTTTATACTATCTGTTATGTTCCAAACAAAGTCTGCCATGGAGTCACAATATTGATAGTATTCATTATCGCAATAATCTTTGGTAATAATAGATTTACTATCCTGGTATTTTGAAACCATAAAGGTGCTCCTGCGATGAGGATATGTGCCTGCCCTGGGACCGTCTTTTAACAAAGATGCGGTCAACAATTCATCATACAATTTCTCCCCATGAGGACTGTTGATAATCGAATCCAATTCCCACGTGTATTTGCTAAAACAAAATGAATGGTCGCCATATAATTCTAAATAGAGGATGTCATACCCTTTCGTAGAATTAATACTGTCTTTTGTATATTCAAAGCCATACACTGCTCTATATGTTCTGTTTGAGTTATCTGCTGATAATTTAACAGCAAATAGACAGATAGTAATTACAAATAATATTCTTTTCATTGTTAAGATACCTAAAATCCTATTATCGTATAAACTGAATTTCAACATCTTCTTATAGACTATTGTTTGAAATCAGGTTCTAACCCATCTAAATAACGGGTATCATTCTTATTTTCCGGGACATTTGTCCCCATTTCCGCATTAAAAATCCGCGTGAGGTTTTTCCGATATTGATAATCCTTCCGCAGGAATGAAATCCGGTCAGTCTTTTTCCCCTCGTCCAGCCAATCCTTTTTGGGTGCTGGATTGGAGAACAGCCCTTTCAGGCGGAAGGAAAACAAATGATCCTTGTCGTGTGCTTCGAGAATAAGCCCGGGGAGACCGCAGAACACCCAAGGCCCGTCGCTAAAGGGGATGTCGGGCGAGAACCAAACCGCCCATTCCCTGCCATGATAACAGCAAGTGGCTTTGTAGGCTTCAAAGCCATTGATGTTCTTTGTAGAATCACACAGCTGCCAATGGAATTCATTTTTGGAGGCAACATATTCATAAATGTCGTTGTCAATCATATCTTTGATACATAGGGTGTCCGATGTATAACATTTAGTCACCATAAATGTGCTGCGTTTATAAGGGAAAGAAGTGGCATTTGTTCCATCTTTGGCTATGGCGGCAGAGAAAAGTTGTCTCCAAACGGCTCGTCCATTGGGTGTGTTCTTTAGGGAATCCGTATAATAAGTATAATAACTGAAACAAAAGGAACTATTTTTAGATATTTCCAGATACAGTATGTCTTTTTCTATAATTGAATTGATGCTGTCTTTCGTATATTCAAAATCATAGATGGCCCTATAATTGGTACCCATAACATTACAGCTAAACAAGGCCATACCTATCCACATTATCAATACAATTTTCAGTCGCATATCTTTCGGTTTTAAATCAGAGCAATAGTGCCACAAAGGTAACGACAATTATACAACATCCATTATAATATTAAATGAATCTTATTTGGATTTACATTTTTTTAACCCCACTCTGCTTTCTATCCATACATCGACACATCAATTGCAACAATAGTGTATGACTCGTTTATTCCTCCGCAAAAACCTTTCCTTATTTATACAAAAATCGTACTTTTGCACCATGAAGAAAAACGGAAATATACTCATCGTTGACGATAACCGGGGCGTATTGGCCGCCTTGCAACTCCTGCTGAAGCCGCACTTCGAGCGGATTGCCACGCTGGCCTCGCCCGCCTCCCTGCCGGCCATGCTCAGGGAAGAGGGCTGGAGCGTGCTCCTGCTGGACATGAATTTCACTTCGGGCATCAACAACGGCAACGAAGGGCTCTACTGGCTGCACGAGGCCAAACGCCTCCGCCCCGACCTGCCCGTCGTGCTCTTCACGGCCTACGCGGACATCGACCTCGCCGTGAGGGGCATCAAGGAGGGGGCGACGGACTTTGTGGTCAAGCCGTGGGATAACCACCGGCTTGTCGAAACATTGACCACGGCTTCGCGGAACATTGGCAACGCCTCCGCGAAGGATAGTGACAAACCCGCCATGTATTGGGGCGAAAGCGGGGCCATGCAACACCTCCGGACCTTGGTGGAAAAGGTGGCGCGGACGGATGCCAACGTCCTCATCACGGGCGAGAACGGCACGGGCAAGGAGATGCTGGCCCGCGAACTACACCGCCTCTCTCTGCGGGGCGGACATCCGTTGGTAACCGTGGACATGGGGGCGGTGACGGAAACGCTCTTCGAGAGCGAACTCTTCGGGCACGTCAAGGGGGCCTTCACCGATGCACGCGCCGACCGGGCGGGCAAATTCGAGGCGGCCGACCACGGCACCCTCTTCCTGGACGAGATTGGCAACCTGCCCTACCACCTGCAGGCCAAACTCCTGACCGTCCTCCAACGCCGGAGCATCGTGCGCGTAGGAAGCAACACCCCCATCCCGGTAGACATCCGCCTGGTGTGCGCCACCAACCGGGACCTGTCCCGCATGGTGACGCACGGAGAATTCCGCGAAGACCTGCTCTACCGCATCAACACCATCCATCTGGAGATTCCCCCGCTCCGCGAACGGCCGGAAGACATCCTCCCCCTGGCGGAACAATTCATCCGGCGCTTTGCAAAAAAATACCAGCGACCGGCCTCCACCCTGGACGAAAACGCCCGACGGAAACTCCTGCAACATCCATGGAAAGGCAACATACGCGAATTGGAGCACGCCATCGAGAAGGCCGTCATCATCGCCGATGGAAACTGCCTGCCTGCCGAGGCCTTCCAACTGCCCCGCACGGTGGAACCGGCTCCGAACATGCCTGCATCGACTTTGGAGGACATGGAGCGACAGATGATCAGCAGAACCCTGGATACTTGTGGAGGAAATCTCTCGGCTGTGGCCGCACAACTGGGCATCACACGCCAGACACTGTACAACAAGATGAAGAAGTATAACCTATGAACCGCCGCTTCACGCTCTATACCCTGCTGCTCGTCCTGCTCTGCCTCCTGACGGGAAGTGCCTGGACACTGGTGGCCTATGGAATCCCCGTACCAGGTACCGACCTGCCCGCCTGGCCATGGTGCCTGTTGCCCACCCTGTGCCTCCCGTACCTCGGCTGGAAACTCTACAAACTCCAACGGAAGCAATCACGCAAGGTGCTTTTCCTGCTGGATGCCGTGGAGAACAATGACTATGCCGTCCATTTCGCCGAACACGAGGGAGATGCCGACACGCGACTGGTGAACCACGCCCTGAACCGCATCGCACACATCCTCTGGCAAGTGAAGAACGAGACCGCCCAACAGGAAAAATATTACGAACTCATCCTGGAGTGTATCAACACCGGCATCGTGGTGCTGAACGACCAAGGCTCCGTCTATCAAAAAAATACCGAGGCCCTCCGCCTGCTGGGCCTGGAAGTGTTCACCCACCTCCTCCAACTGAACCGCATCGACCCGAAACTCACCGAACGCCTCCAGGCCTGCCGGGCAGGAGAGACTTTCCAGATGCCGTTGTGCAACGAGCGGGGCACACGCGACCTCTTCGTGCGGGTGAGCGACATCAGCGTGCGGGGCGAGCACCTGCGCATCCTGGCCCTTGACGACATCAACCACGAACTGGACGAACGGGAGATAGACTCCTGGATACGCCTGACCCGCGTACTGACGCACGAAATCATGAATGCCGTCACCCCCATCACCTCGCTGAGCGACACCCTGCTGGAACTGAATGCACACAGCGTCTCCACGGACGAAGTACAGAGCGGACTGAAAACCATCAGTGCCACGGGCAAGGGACTGCTGGCCTTCGTGGAGTCCTACCGGAAGTTCACCCACATCCCCACGCCGGTACCCTCCCTCTTCTACCTGCGCGACTTCATTCCCCGCATGGTGGAACTGGCCCGCCACCAATACCCCAAGGCCCGCATCGCCTTCCGCACCCGCATCGAACCGGACGACCTCATCCTGCACGCCGACGAAGGCCTGATGGCGCAAGTATTCACCAACCTGCTGAAGAACGCCATCCAAGCCATCGCCTCACAACCCGAGCGCACCGAAGAAGGACACATTGACATCACGGCCCGATGTGACGAGCAAGAGGCAGTCATCGTGGAAATCCGCAACGACGGCCCCGCCATTCCCCCGGAAGTGGCACGGCACATCTTCATCCCCTTCTTCACCACCAAGGATGACGGAAGCGGCATCGGCCTGAGCATCTCGCGCCAGATCATGCGGCTCTCCGGAGGCAGCCTCTCACTACTGCCCGGACGGGAAACGACCTTCGTCTTGCGCTTCGACTGACCGCTCCACGCAAATTAATGCGCCAATCATACCAATAGAACCATAAATAAGCCCTATCTTTGCGCGGAAATCATTATTGGGAAGAAATACGCATCATGGAACGAGCATCCACTTTCATCGAATATATCGAACAGAGCATCATACAAAACTGGGACCTCAACGCCCTGACGGACTACAAAGGCATCACCCTGCAATACAAGGACGTGGCGAGGAAAATAGCCAAATTCCACCTCGTACTGGAAAGTGCCGGCATACGCCCCGGCGACAAGATTGCCGTGTGCGGACGCAACAGCGCACATTGGGGTGTGACCTTCCTGGCCACGGTGACCTATGGCGCCGTGATTGTCCCCATCCTGCACGAATTCAAGGCGGACAACATCCACCACATCGTCAATCATTCGGAAGCCAAGCTGCTCTTCGTCGGCGCACGGGCCTGGGAAGCTCTGGACGAGTCGGTCATGCCCCACCTGGAAGGCATCGTCCTGCTGGAGGACTTCACCCCGGTAGTGTGCCGCAACGAAGCACTGATGGAGGCCTTCGAACACCGTAATGCCCGTTATGGCGCCCGCTATCCCAGGAACTTCCGTCCCGAACACATCCACTATCGGCGTGAGACCTCGCCGGACGAACTGGCAGTCATCAACTATACGTCGGGCACAACGGGATACTCCAAAGGCGTCATGCTGCCCTACCGCAGTTTGTGGAGCAACGTGGATTACTGCCGTGAAATGCTACGGGTGGAGCCGGGCGACCGCATCGTGTCGATGTTGCCCCTGGGCCACGTGTTCGGCATGGTCTATGACTTCCTCTACGGCTTTGCGTCCGGAGCGCACCTGTACTTCCTGACGCGGATGCCCTCACCCAAGATTATCGCCCAGTCCTTTGCCGAGATACGCCCGAAGGTCATCGCCTGCGTCCCCCTCATCGTGGAGAAAATCATCAAGAAGAGCATCCTGCCCCGCGTGGACAACACTATCGGCAAACTGCTCCTGCGCGTGCCCATCGTCAACGACAAAATCAAGGCGGCGGCGCGCAAGGAGGCCATGGAAATCTTCGGCGGACAATTCGATGAAATCATCATCGGCGGTGCCCCGTTCAATGCGGACGTGGAGAGGTTTGTCAAGCAAATCGGCTTCCCATACACCATTGCCTACGGCATGACAGAGTGTGGCCCCATCATCTGCTCCAACCGCTGGGAAACCCTGAAACTGGCCTCGTGCGGACGGGCGGCAGCACGGATGGAAGTGCGCATCGACTCGCCTGACCCGGAGCACGTGGCCGGCGAAATCATTTGTCGGGGCACCAACACCATGCTGGGCTACTATAAAAATCCGGAAGCTACGGCTCAAATCATTGACGTCAACGGCTGGCTGCACACGGGCGACCTGGGCACAATGGACGCAGACGGCTACGTCACCGTGCGCGGACGCAGCAAGAACATGCTCCTGACCGCCGCCGGACAGAACATCTATCCGGAAGAGATAGAAAGCAAGCTGAACAACATGCCCTACGTATCGGAGTCGCTCATCGTCCTACAGAACGAGAAACTCGTAGCCCTCATTTATCCCGACTTTGACGAGGCTTTCGCCAAGGGATTGAGACAGGAGGACATTGCTGCGGTCATGGAGGCCAACCGCGTGGAACTGAACCAGCAATTGCCTGCCTACTCGCAAATAGCAAAGGTGAAGATACATTACGAAGAGTTCGAGAAAACGGCCAAGAAGAGCATCAAGCGGTTTATGTATCAGGAGGCGAAAGGGTAATATAGCGGCAGGACAATCAAGTAGGAGGGAAACGAAGTAGTTTTCTTCCTACTTTCGTTTTCCGACCTCTCACACTACCGTACGTGCCGTTCGACATACGGCGGTTCTTCTAACTGCGATGCAATTTGATATAAAGATTCAAGATTGACGGATATCCTGCTGACAATAGCCGCTCACTAGTTATTGTGCTAGTCAGTATCACACTTTGGGCTACCCGCCAATATCCTTTGCGCGTGTTCGCCCATTTCCACGCCTGCCATTTCGGTACGCCACATCTTTGTAGGTTCGCAAAGCGAGTGCGGACTTGTTTCCAGCTCTTCCAAATATACATCCGGAGTCTGCGGTTATACCATTTGTTTGCTGATATGATAAAGGTTTTCATATCTGCATAGCGGTAGTATGTCAGCCATCCCTGGATGTATCGCGTAAGGTGGAGTTTACTCATGCAGAACATACAAAAAGGAGAGCCTACTCTCACGAGTAGACTCCACCAAAAGCATAAATAAAAAATATTAACACGGCCAATAAAAGTGGCAGCAACTTTTACAAGCCTTGCCGCTTTACTAACATAGTTTTTAAACAAGTATTGAAGTACTTAGTTTATTTCAGCAAAGACGCGGGGTCCAGGTGGTCGGCCTCGATGTCTTTGAAGTAGCGGTACGTGCCCACCTTCAGTTCGTCGGTGGCTGCGTCGTCGCAGACGATGATGCCCTTTTCGTGCGTCTGCAGGGCGCTGATGGTCCACATCTGCATCACGGGGCCCTCGACGGCGTGGTAGAGGGCGCGGGCCTTGTTGTGTCCGTTGACGATGATCATCACTTCCTTGGCGCTGAGGACGGTGCCTACGCCGACGGTCAGGGCTGTCTTGGGGACTTTGTTGACGTCATTGTCGAAGAAGCGGCTGTTGGCGATGATGGTGTCCGTGGTCAGTGTCTTCTGGCGCGTGCGGCTGCTGAGGGAGGAGCCTGGCTCGTTGAAGGCGATGTGTCCGTCCGGTCCGATGCCGCCCATGAAGAGGTCTACGCCGCCGTAGGACTTGATTTTCTCTTCGAAGCGTGCGCATTCGGCATCCAGGTCGGCGGCATTGCCGTTGAGGATGTTGGTGTTCTCCGGTTTGATGTCGATGTGGCTGAAGAAGTTGTTCCACATGAAGGAATAGTAGCTTTCGGGGTGCTCTTTGGGCAGGCCGACGTATTCGTCCATGTTGAAGGTCACGACGTTCTGGAAGGAGACGATGCCCTGCTTGTTGAGGTCGATGAGTTCCTTATACATGCCCAGGGGTGACGAGCCCGTGGGGCAGCCCAGTACGAAGGGTTTTTCGGGGGTCGGATGGGCGGCCTTGATTTTGGAGGCCACGTAGCAGGCGGCCCACTTGGATACGGATTGATAATCCGGTTCGATGATAACTCGCATAATGTCTGTTATTTAAAGGTTATACAACATTAGGTTTTCTGTCCTTCTTCAGCCGTTCGGCCATGGCGCGGGCCAGCTGTTCGCAGCGTTCCTCGGCCGTCGGGGTCAGTGCCTGCTTCATTTCCACGGGGTCGCCCACGGGTTCGAACTTGCCCTTGGCGGCCAGTTCGCCCAGGCGTTTGACGGCGGCTCCGGCCCAGGTGAAGGAGCCGAAGAGGCCCAGGTAGCGTCCGCGCACCTCGCGCAGGAGGATTTTCTCCAGCAGCGATTCCACTTCGGGATAGATGTGGTTGCAGTACGTGGGGCTGCCGATGATGAGCCCGCGGTATTTGAAGATGTCCCGCAGGATGTAGGACGGGTGGCTCTTGCTGACGTCGTGCAGGACGACGTGCCTGATGCCTTGCGCGGAGAGTTCGGCGGCGATGGCCTCGGCCATTTCCTCGGTGTGTCCGTACATGCTGCCGTAGGCGATGACCACGCCTTCCTCGGCCTCGTAGCGCGAGAGGCGGTCGTAGAGGCTGACGACGCGGGGCAGTTGTTCGGTCCATACCGGTCCGTGCGTGGAGCAGACGGTGTGGATGGGCAGGGGGGCCAGTTTGGCCATGGCCTTCTGTACGGGGCTGCCGTATTTGCCCACGATGTTGGCGTAGTAGCGCGTCATTTCCTCCCAGTAGCGGTCCGTGTCGATGCGCGTGTCCAGGAATCCGCCGTCCAGCGTGCCGAAGCAGCCGAAGGCGTCGCCGGAGAAGAGCACGCCGTCCGTCTCGTCCAGGGTCATCATCGTCTCTGGCCAGTGCACCATGGGGGTGAGGTAGAAGCGCAGCTTGTGGTGGCCCAGGTCGAGGAAGTCGCCTTCCTTCACTTCGTAGCGTTCGCCCGTCACGCCGTAGTAGCCTTCAATCATGCCGAAGGTCTGGCGGTTGCCCACGATGACGATGCCGGGGTATTCCTGGCGGATGAGGCGGATGGAGCCGGAGTGGTCGGGCTCCATGTGGTTGATGATGAGGTATTGGATGGGGCGCGTGCCGATGATGCGGCGTATCTTGCGCAGGAAGGGTTCGAAGTAGCAGGCGTCCACCGTGTCCACCAGGGCCACGATGTCGTCGTCTATCAGGTAAGAGTTGTAGGAAACCCCCTGGGGCAGGGGCCACATGCCCTCGAAGAGGTGCTTGCGGCGGTCGTTGACGCCCACATAGTGGATTTTCCCGGTTATATGAGTTTTTTCGTTCATTATCTCTTTTTTCTTATTGCGCCACAAAGTTAATGGTTTTTCTTCATATTTCCATATATTTTCTGCCTTGATACGCTCCCGTTTCCTGCATTTTTTTTCGCAGGCGGGCCGTGAACTCATGATTTTTCAGTCCCCAGTCCGGCGCGACGAGCAGTTCGCGGGGCGATTGTGAGAGGAACCGTTCCAGCGCCAGGCCGGGCCGCAGGCGTTCGACGTAGCCGACGACGGTGTCCAGGTAGTCGTCCGGGGCGAAGAGGTGGAAGTCGGCGGGACGTTCCCGGTACTCGCGCTCCATGCGCGTGCCGCGGATGACCTGCAGCTGGTGCAGCTTGAGCGTGTCCAGCGGCAGGGCGGAGAGGGTGGCTGCCTGCCGCCAGATGTCCTCGCGGGTCTCGCCGGGCAGGCCCAGGATGACGTGCCCGCCGCAGGGGATGCCGCGCCGGTGGGTGCGGCGGATGGCGTCGGCGGTGTCTGCGAAGGTATGTCCGCGGTTGATGCGGCGCAGGGTGCGGTCCAGGGTGCTCTCGATGCCGTATTCCACGAGGACGAACGTGCGTTCGCGCAGGCGGGCCAGGTAGTCCAGGAGCGTGTCGGGGACGCAGTCCGGGCGCGTGCCGATGACCACTCCCACCACGTCCGCGACGCCCAGGGCCGCCTCGTACAGGCGGCGCAGTGTGTCCGGGCTGCCGTAGGTGTTGGTGTAGGCCTGGAAGTAGGCCAGGTATTTCATCTCCGGATACTTGCGGGCGAAGAACTGCTTGCCCCTCTCCAGCTGGCGGATGATGTCGCCGTCCGTCCGGCAATAGCCGGGGTTGAAGGTGCGGTTGTTGCAATAGGTGCAGCCGCCGCGTCCCTTCGTGCCGTCGCGGTTGGGGCAGGTGAAGCCGGCGTCGAGGGAGAGCTTCTGCACCTTGCCGCTGAAGTGGCGGCGGAGGAAGGCGGAGAAGTCGGTGTAGGGGGCTGTCATGTTCATTATATTAAATAGGTGTATTGATTAAATGAAGAATCGCGCTTTGAACAAAATTCAAATGAAGTGATTTAAACTTATTTCATTCTCTTAAAATCGTATCAAAATGTTAAAGCACAGCGTACAAATCGAATTGTTCCTTATATTTATGGGTGACCAAACTCATATATAGTGAAAGTCCAATGTACACTGT